>JAEZVB010000027.1 GCA_023443285.1 Bacillota bacterium | reverse complement strand
CTATACAACCTAGCTTGGTCAATCAGTGGCAGCGAAAACATGGGCCGCGCAGGCGTAACCTGGAGACTCGGCCGCAAAAGTACCCCTAAACCTGAACCTGTAAAAGTTATACCCGATACTCCCAAAGCTGTAATTGAGGAAACTCCCCAAACCAATATTGTAAATGAAGAGCCAAAACCGGAACCAGTTGATGTTGTAAGAAGAGGGTAAACATTAGGTACCCAAATAGTAAACAAAAATAAAGATCGATAGCTATAAGATGCTTTTTATCAAATAGCTATCGGCTTTCTTTTTTTGCATAGTTAGAGTGGAAAACTAACTAAAAATTTCATAGTGAAAAAGGGTATAGTATGAAAAATTTGTCGAAGTTGTAATATGCCGATATCTCGCTTTAATGGGGAAATACAAAAGAGGTGCAGAAGTCTCATACTTATTGATGATTTAAAATCGAAATGCAAGTATTTTTTAATAGCGTGCTGGTTGGCACGCTATTTGCATTTATATTAATTACAGTATTGAAAAGGAGTGAAAAAAAGGAAAAACTAGCGTGATGAAACCACAGATTGTGACCAAAGCTAAGAAGATGCTAGATTAATTCGGGGGGGATAGAATGCACGTTTTATTAATTGATGATGATATTGGATCACTGCTAGGTATGCAAATAGCGATTGAGAGTATTGGCTATACCTGTGATACCTATTCTGACCCTCTGAAGGTTGTGCAGGACTGCCTTGAAAAAGAGCTCATAAAAAAATATGACGCAATTATAACAGATTTTAGTATGCCTACTATTGATGGTATACGGTTGGCGAGGCTAATACGTTGCTTGGAACCAAGGCTCAAAATTGTTATTGTTTCGGGTTTTGCTAACGAAGAAACTGTACAAGCGATTAGTGAAAACGGCTTTGGCACTCTTTTGTATAAACCGGTATGTGCCGCAAAATTAGCTCAAACTCTGCAAAATTAGATAAATCAAAATCTAAAGGAGTGGATACTATGAATATTAAACTTACGGTAAAAATGATTCTATATTTTAGCTTGGTAGTCTTGGTTGCTATTATGGGATTTGCCTATACAATTAATAAGGTAAGCGATACAGTAAGCGAAGTAAATGACCTTAAGACAGAAGACCTTCCAATTCTTGAGAAAATCAACGATATTTCCTATAACTCTTTAGGTCAATCAGCCAACCTTCGTGGGTATGTCATGTATGGGAAACAACAGTATGTGGATGAATACCGGAGGTTATTAGCGGCGAATACCAAACTGGAAGAAGAACTAATTTCCATAGCTCAAAATGCAGAAACAAAACGTATAATGAAAGAAATTCAAGTCTTGGAAAAACAATATGGTCAGTTGGCCGAGAGTAATCTTCTGCCAGCGATACAGGCTGGCAAAAGAGATGACGTCGACCGGGCAACCTCTGTGATGGCTCCTCTAGCCAAAACAATAAATGAAAAAGTAGCAGAAATAAAAGCCGTAAATAGCAAAGCTATACACCAATCTATGGAAGATGCTGTTACCAGTGCTAATGCTGCTAAGCGCGCCTCAATTATTGCAGCAGTATTATCAGCCATCCTTGGCATAGTAATTGGAGTCTTCAGTGCACGCAGCATTGTGAAACCGTTAAAACTAATGGTAACGATCTGTGATGAATTCGCTGCCGGCGATTTTAGGGAAAAAACACGTACGCTGGTACGTAAGGACGAAATTGGTGATTTGGCGAATGCATTGGCCGCTATGCGCGACAGCCTGCGAGGTTTGATGAAGCAAGTTAATATCGGTGCAGAACAGGTTGCTGCATCAAGTGAAGAACTTACTGCCAGTGCTGAACAGTCAGCGCAAGCAGCTAATCAAGTGGCTTCAGCTATAACCGATGTGGCTCAAGGTACTAACCAGCAAATTAATGCAGTTGGCCAAACTATGGCAGAAGTCGAACAAATTTCTGCAGCTATCCAGCAGACTGCAGCTACTGCGAATCATGTTTCTGCCGCAGCCGCGAACACAACCGATGCAGTAAAAGAAGGGCAACAGGCTGTAAATAAAGCTGTCCTACAGATGGGTAATGTAGGACGGGGTGCAAATGAACTGCAAAAGACAGTAGATAAACTGGCTGAAAGTTCAAAGGAAATTGGTCAAATTGTCAATGTTATCAGCGGTATTGCCGGACAGACTAACTTGCTAGCTCTTAATGCTGCGATTGAGGCGGCACGTGCTGGTGATGCCGGACGTGGATTTGCTGTTGTCGCTGAGGAAGTTAGGAAGCTTGCCGAGCAATCAGAGACTGCCGCTAAGCAGATCACCAATCTTGTTAATGACAATACTAGTAGTATTGATAACGCTGTAGCGGTTATGAATACCAGCGCTCAAGACATTAGTCTTGGCATTGACGTAGTAAACGGGGCTGGACAGGCTTTTGAAGTGATTGCCGAGCAAATTAATGTAATGGCTGGTCAGGTGCGGGAAATATCGGCAGCTACCCAGGAAGTTGCAGCTGGAAGCCAACGGATCGTTGAGTCAGTAAAAAATATAGAAGAAACCTCGAAAGGGGCAGCTGTTCAGGCAGAAACCGTTTCGGCGGCAACGGAAGAACAATCAGCCTCGATGGAGGAGATTGCTTCTTCCAGCCAGGCGCTTGCCAAGTTGGCAGCAGATATGCAGCAAGCTGTTAGTGTCTTCAAAATATAACTCTATAGGACAAAATCCCTGTTGCCGCATTTTGCGGCAACAGGGATTAATTTTTGATATGGTTATTCAAGTAAATTACGGGATTGCCTACCGTGGCAACACATGCTGGCTATTATAATCAGTCTTTACAGTACATAATAATATAAATTCATCATACAATACATAATAGTATATCAGATAAAAACACTTGATGGATGGCAGCGAAATCTTTTTTGTGGAAAAGAGGGAAGCATGTTCTGACTAAAGTTGGCTGACTGGCTTTTTGGCGGAAATAGCGGTATCATAGATATAAGTGCTAGATGTAATTTTGCTCGTACACCAATAGTAAAGGGATGATAAAATGATAAAGACAGCAACTGCCGATCGGGTTAATTTAGAAGAAATATTGAATGCTGTCACCCATGGTGTGGGAAGCTTGCTTGCGCTCATTGGCCTTGGCATTCTTACGGCGGCAGCGTATATTGATGGCGGAGTTTGGCATTTAGTTAGCTTTAGTATTTATGGTGTTTCCTTAGTGCTCTTATATGTAGCCTCAACTCTGTATCATAGTTTTACTAATGAAAAGCTAAAGTATATCTTTAAATTCTTGGATCACTCGGCTATTTATGTACTTATTGCCGGAAACTATACACCCTTTACATTGATTCCGCTGCATGGCACGTTAGGATGGACCATCTTTAGTATCGTATGGGGACTTGCCGTAGCAGGTATTATTTTTCAAGTTTTTTTTGTCAAACGGTTCAAGATTTTTGCAACCATATGTTATCTTTTTATGGGATGGTTTGCCGTTGTAATGATAAAACCACTATTGGCTACAGTACCTATTGAAGGGATATATTGGTTGATCGGAGGCGGAATTTTTTATACTGTTGGCGCTATATTTTATTTAGCCCAAAGGATTCCCTACCATCATGCTATTTGGCATCTATTCGTGCTTGCAGGTAGCATTGCCCATTTTGTCGCTGTGTTAAAATATGTTTTGCCGATTCCGGTGATAGGGTAAAACAGTTAGTTATAGCCACTGAAACACAAGGGTCACTGCAGAACATGGCAGTGACCCTTGTGTTTCTATTATTCCGTTGGCGGTAAACTCAACCGACAATTATTAACGTGGTAAATTTATTTCGCTATACGGCACGTTTATTTGTGCTCGCTTGTTCTTCGATAAAATTCTTCCACAGCGGTGACATGTCTCTTAACCGCTCTACAATACCAGGCAATACCTGAAGAACATAGTCGATGTCTTGTTCTGTTGAACTGCTGCCAAGAGTAAGACGAAGAGAACCGTGGGCAATTTCATGGGGAAGGCCAATCGCTAGTAATACATGGGAGGGATCAAGCGATCCTGAAGTGCAGGCGCTGCCACTGGAGGCGGAGATTCCTTTACTGTTCAGCAGTAAAAGTAGGGATTCGCCTTCAATAAATCTAAAGCAAACGTTTACATTCCCCGGCATTCTTTTTTCGCCTGTAGGGCCATTTAATCTGACATGAGGTATGCGTAAAAGCCCATTGATTAGTTTGTCCCGCAAGGATAACAGCCGTTTATTTTCTTCAGCCATTTCTTCTTCGGCAATTTCAAGGGATTTGCCTAAGCCGACAATTCCGGCAATGTTTTCTGTTCCTGCCCGCTTGCCGTGTTCCTGTCCGCCCCCATGAATGAGGCTTTCAAGTTTTACACCTCTGCGGATATAAAGCGCCCCTACTCCTTTTGGACCGTAGAACTTGTGGGCGGCAAGGGAGAGCAGGTCAATATTCATAGCTTTTACGTCTATTGGTATATGCCCCACTGCCTGAACCGCATCAGTATGAAATAATACTTTTCTCTCGCGGCATATTTTCCCGATTTCCTTTATTGGTTGAATTGTGCCGATTTCATTATTTGCAAACATGATTGAAACTAGGAGTGTTTTATCAGTGATAGCCTGGCGTAATTCATCGAGACTGATAAAACCTTCGGAATCTACGGAGAGATAAGTAACTTCAAAGCCGTTTTTCTCTAAGAACTGGCAAGTATGTAAAATAGCGTGATGCTCGATTTTCGTTGTGATAATATGATTTCCGCGGTGTTTATTGGCAAAGGCAACACCTTTTAATGCCCAGTTATCTGCTTCCGAACCGCCACCGGTAAAGAAGATCTCGTTTTTGCCAGCATGAAGTGCTTGCGCCACTTTCTCCCTAGCTTCATCAATAGCCTTTTCCGTTACGTGCGACATGGAGTAGATGGAGGAAGGATTTCCGTAATAGGTAGTAAGATAAGGGAGCATTTCATCGAAAACCTGCGGTTTGATATAGGTTGTTGCAGAATGATCGAGATAAACTTGTTTGTCACTCATCGTTGGCACCGTCCTTGACTTTCTTTATCTTGTTATAATCATCAACCATATCCTGCAGCGTGGTTGATTTTAACACATTGTCAATACTTTCTTTAAACCTGATCCAAAGGAGCCTTGTGGCACAACAGTCAATATTATTACAAGTAGTTTCTTCAATACAGTCTGATATTTCGATAGAGCCTTCGAGGACATCCATAATGTCATAGACTGTTATTTCATTAGGTGGCCTGCTCAACGTATACCCGCCGTGAGCACCACGAATGCTCTTAATAATACCGGCTTTGCGAAGCTGGGAAAAAAGCTGTTCTAAATAATATTCCGACACATGGATTCTTTCAGCGATGGACTTTATCGAAACATGCTCTTTATTATAGTGAATAGCAAGGTCTAATACTGATTTAACCCCATAACGCCCTTTGGTTGACAACTTCATTGAATCACCACCTAAACCTTAGCAATTTACTCTGCATTAATAGTAACAAATCCTATCAGTATTGTCAACATTGAGTAAGCTGCCATAGTGCATTGATTATTTTACAGGGTATTGACGAAGAGCAAAAAAAATAATATGCTATACATGAACATGTATTCACATATAGGGGGTATTGGCGTGAGAGAACATGAGTGTGATCTTTGCGAAGAACTATGTGAGCACCCGTATGCCATTTGTTTAGCTAAGGCAGAACTGATAGGGGCGGTAGAGGCGCAGCAAGCAGCAGATTTATTTAAAGTTCTGGGAGATGCAACCCGGATTAAAATATTACAAATGCTGTCAAAACGGGAAATGTGCGTTTGTGATATAGCTGCTGTTGTTGAAATGGGGCAATCAGCTATCTCCCATCAGCTTCGTCTACTCAGAAGCGCACGCATGGTCAAATATCGTAAGGATGGGAAAAATGCGTGGTATTCGCTGAATGATGAACATATAGCAGTTTTATTACAACAAGGCATTGCCCATATCCAGCATGATTAAGAACAGGATACTAACGTAGTTAACGAGGAGTGAAAACATGACACAAGCAAGCTTGACTGCAGATACTGTTCAGAAAACTGTCTTTCAAGTTTCCGGAATTACCTGCATGGATTGTGCGCAGAAATTTGAGAAGGCGGTAAACGAATTGCCCGGGATTGTTAAAGCCTCCTTGAACACCATAACTGGAAAATTGACAATAGAAGGCACAGCAAACATAGAAAGCATCAGGCAATTGGGACAGGACGAAAACTATATTATTGAGGAAGTAACGGAGCTGTCATCCGTTAAGGACTCTCAGGACACAAAACATGCATGGGAATTGAGACGCGCTATATTGTCTGGTACTAGTCTTGTTCTTGCGTATGCTGTGGAACATCTCGGTGGTGCTGCGAATTTTTTTCTGCCATTTTACATGGCAACAATTGTATTAGGCGGGTGGGGTAATTTTAAGAAAGCCGCCCATGCTTTGCCGCGAATGAATTTTAATATGAGCGTGCTTATGAGCGTAGCTGTCATTGGCGCAGTAGCCATCGGCCAGTATGAAGAAGGTGCTTCTGTCGCTTTTCTTTTCGCAGTATCGGAGATGCTGGAAGCCTGGACAATACAGCGTGCTCGCCGTTCTATCCGACAGCTCATGGATATTGCTCCCCAAACGGCTAGGGTATGTCGCATGGGTGTAGAAATAGAAGTTCCGGTTGCAGATATTGTTGTTGATGATATTATGATAATTCGTCCTGGTGAAAAAATCGCGATGGACGGCATAATAACCAAAGGCGAAACGGCTGTTAACCAGGCGGCTATTACCGGTGAGTCAATTCCAGCCGAGAAAGGGCCAGGAAATGAAGTATTTGCCGGGACGCTCAATACACATGGAGCGTTAGAAGTGCGGGTAACAAAACTAGCTAATGACACAACACTTGCAAAAATCATCCACATGGTGGAAGAAGCACAGAGTAAGCGGGCTTACTCGCAGGTTTTTATAGAAAAATTCGCCGCAGTATACACTCCGATTGTTATGGCATTGGCGGTAGGTATAATCTTTATTCCACCCATATTCTTTGGCTATGAATGGGTGCCATGGATTTATCGGGGTCTGGCGCTTATGGTTATTGCATGTCCTTGCGCCTTAGTTGTATCTACTCCGGTTGCTATTGTCAGCGCGATTAGTAATGCGGCTAAGAATGGCGTTCTGATTAAAGGTGGGGTTTACTTAGAAGCGATAGGTGATATAAAGGCAATCGCTTTTGATAAAACCGGCACCCTAACCCGCGGTAGGCCAGTCATCACCGATATAGTGACTGATGGTTCTCTTGAAGAGAATAAGCTACTCGAAATAGTGGCTGGTTTGGAAGCGCGTTCGGAACATCCACTGGCGGTGGCGATAGTCAAAGCTGCCCAAGAACGCGGTTTGCAGGTAGCTCCTGTTGAAGATTTTGTAGCCATCCCTGGTAAAGGTGCTCAAGGAACTTTTGCTGGGCAAATAATCTTTGCCGGTAATCTGCGATTCTTCGGTGATTTAGGCATTTCCTTGAAGCCAATAGCTAAGAGGGTCGAACAGCTGCAAGAAGAGGGCAAAACAATCATAATTGCCGGAACTAAGGAAACATTGCTGGGTATTATTGCCTTGGCCGATGAGATTAGGGAAACTAGCAGCACTACTATTGCTGCTTTGAAACATGCGGGTATCAAACATACTATTATGCTTACCGGCGATAATACAGCTAGTGCGAAAGCGGTAGCAGCAAAAATTGGTATTGATGAATACCTTCCAGAGCTTTTACCCCAGGATAAGGTTTCCGCTGTACAGCAACTATTAACCAAGTATGACAAGGTAGCTATGATTGGCGATGGTATTAATGATGCTCCGGCATTGGCCGTAGCTACTACCGGCATAGCCATGGGAGGAGCAGGTTCTGATACTGCACTGGAAACAGCAGATATCGCACTAATGGGTGATGATTTGACTAAACTACCGTTCGCTATTCGGCTGAGTCGAAAGTCCATAACAATTATTAGGCAGAATGTGATCTTTGCTTTGCTAATTAAGATTATTGCCGTTCTCGCAGTATTTCCTGGCTGGTTGACTCTCTGGCTAGCTATTCTCGCTGATATGGGGGCAACTATCCTGGTAACGCTTAATAGTCTGCGCCTTCTCAAGAAAAAAGCGGAGAGATAGAGAGTGACACGTACAATAAATCCAGCATCGAATAGCAGATGCCGGATTTATTGTATATGGCAGGAAATTGCTTACTGGAGTGGAAAATATAGAAACAGCAGTATAGAATTAGTTCTGCTGAGCGGGCAAAGATTGGTGTCGCCTAAAGCTGGTTGAATAGAGGAGGAATTATTGATGTTTGTTATTATCTTAAAGTATGCTAAGCCATTGGAACGTATTGATGAATTGGTTGCGGCTCATATCAAATTTTTAGATCGCTTTTACAACCAAGGCAAGTTCATTGCCTCTGGGCGAAGAAACCCGCGAACGGGAGGAGTAATTCTTGCTAATGCAAGTAGTGTAGAAGAGGTATGGGATATCATCAAGCAAGATCCGTTTTATATTGACGGGGCAGCAGAGTACGAAGTTATTGAGTTTATCCCATCAAATTACGATTCGAGATTTGAGTGCTTTGTGAATTAAGCATAGAGATTTTGCAAAAGGGTTTAGGAGATGATAGGTAATGAAAGTAGTTGGAATTAATGGCAGTCCGCGTAAAGACGGCAATACAGCTATTTTAATCAATACTGTGTTTAGTGAACTAAACCAGCAGGGGATTGAGACAGAGCTTATTCAATTATCTGGACAAACTATCAAGGGCTGCAGTGCATGCTGGGGTTGTATGAACCGGAAAAACAGCCAATGTGTCATGACAGATGATTTTTTCAATGATTGTTTGGGAAAAATGGTCGCGGCCGATGGAATTATTCTGGGCTCACCGGTATATTCCGCTGGCATAACCTCGCAAATGAAGGCTCTGATTGACAGAGCCAGTGCTGTACTCGCGGCAAACAGAGGGTTGTTAAAATATAAAGTGGGGGCGGCCGTAGTCGCGGTTCGGCGTGGTGGTGCGACCAGCGCTTTTGACACACTGAATCATTTTCTGCACAGCAAGGAGATGTTTCTTGTAGGCTCAACATACTGGAATATGGTTTATGGCAGAAATATTGGTGAAGTGGAGCAAGATCAGGAAGGTATAGCTAATATGAAGAATCTCGGACAAAACATAGCATGGTTATTGAAGAAAATTCATGAAAAGTAACCTCCAATAATAGAAATGGCTTCAAGGCATCTCACAAACACCAACTCCTGCGAAACTTTTGGCAGGAGTTTTGTTTGCTATATGGGAAATAGTATAACAGGGAAACCAATTTAACATGGAAGTGTTGAGGTAAGTAACTATGACTAACGGAAGAAAACGTGTAATCGTTGTAGGGGGCGGCGCCGCCGGTATGGTAGCTGCCATTGCTGCTGCCAGACAGGGTGCTGCTGTGACAATATTAGAGCGAAATCCCCGTGTCGGGAAGAAGCTGTTGACTACCGGAAATGGCCGGTGTAACTTCACTAATATCCATGCCGACAGTCAATGTTATCAAGGAAACAATCCCGAATTTGCGCGTATTCCACTACAGAATTTTAGCATTCAAGATACAATTTCCTTCTTTGAAGAATTAGGAATTGCCCACAAAGTGGAGGATGCCGGCAAGGTATTTCCTATGTCTGATCAGGCCTCAAGTGTCTTAGATGTACTGCGGTATGAACTGGATGAAGTGGGTGTTGCTGTTATCTGCGATGCCTATGTTATAGAAATCAGGCACCAGAAGAATATATTTACACTTTGTTTAGAAAACGGCTCAACCTGGCAAGCGGATAGTGTAATTTTAGCGGCAGGCGGAAAAGCTATGCCAGCTAGCGGTTCTGATGGCAATGGCTTTGTATTAGCGAAGAAACTCGGACACGCCATCATGGATGTTTTCCCCGGTCTTGTTCAGCTAAAATTGGATGGATCTTTTTTTAAGCAAATTGATGGGGTGAAATTTGTTGGTACTGCGGAACTTATTCATAAAGGCAAGTCGATAGCCAAAGACCGGGGAGATATTCTATTTGGTAATTACGGTGTCTCAGGGCCGCCGATTTTGCAAATTAGCAGAAGTGCGGCACAATTGTTACATGAGAATAAAGAGGTTCATTTAAAAATTACCATGATGGATACGCTGTCCAAAGAACAGCTAAAGAAACTGGTTACAACACGCTGGGAAAATAAACCTAGCAAGATGATTGAGTTTAGCTTAGTTGGTCTTATCAATAAACGTCTAATTCCTGTTGTATTGAAGGAAGCGGGAATTGGGGATATAAAGCGACCTGTTGCTGCTCTGTCTACCCAGGAACAAGAAAGAATCATTACGATATTGACTGATTGGCGATTTAAAATAACAGGGACAAAAAGTTGGCCTAGTGCGCAAGTGACAGCAGGGGGAATTGCTACAAATGAGATCAGCACTAATACTATGGAATCCAAGTTGGTTAAGGGCTTGTTTCTAGCAGGCGAGATAGTCGATATTGACGGCCAATGCGGCGGCTTTAACCTTCAATGGGCATGGTCTTCTGGTTATATTGCCGGACATAATGCAGCCAACTGATTAACCAAGCAGAATAGCTAGAGCGAAGAAAAAAGTATTTCCCGGGAAATGTCGAAATAGGAACTATATTCCTGCCAGCGCCATTAGTCTGCCCTATCTTCCAGTAGATACTTCAAGGTTTTTAAATAGGCTCCATCTTGTGGGGTGGTTCTGGGGACATTTCGTTGGTTGCGGTGTTTATTTAGTTTTCTAGTTTTTTTTCGCATAAAACTCACCTCCTAGTTTAGTATGCTATTAGTAGCTAGCAGCTAATGCATTAATTTTGTCAGATGAAAAAGGAAGCCATCATTCTCTCAAAACGAGAATGATGGCTTCTTGAGCGATAGGGTACGAATTAAGTTAGAATAGGGGATAGTTATTATGGCTGATTTTTGATAACCAACAAGACTCCGCTAACGATTAATAGTGTTCCTAGCCAGAAGGTAATGCCGACTTGTTCTCCTAGGAAAAGCCAGCCAAGTAATGTCCCCACTAAAGGCTGGAAGAAGAAGTATAGTCCGCCACGGGTTGCATCGACCATTTGCAAACCTTTATTCCAAAAATAGAACGCCCCGGCGGTGGCAACAATACCAAGATATAGTATTCCGCTCCACACCATTGGCTGTAATAGCAAATCGAGGTGGGTGCTATGTAGTTGAGGCGCAGCAAGTGGAGTAATTGCGATAGTTGCTATAAAAATAGCGTATGTTGTAATTACAAGTTGAGAATATTTGCTGGGAATACGCTTAACTAGGACAGACATCAACGCCCAGGTTAAGGCTGCTATGCCTAAAACCAGGCCGCCAAGCTGAAAGGGAGAGCTGGCTTCCCCAACACCGACAATCAGTAATACGCCAATAGTCGCTAGGCAAACCGATATTCCTTTTCTTATAGTGAGAGTTTCTTTCAGTAGAAACCGGGCAAAGATAACCATGAACGCTGGCGTAGAAGAGGTAATTACTGCCCCCATTTGGGCTGTGGATAGTTGTGTTCCGGCAAATTGTGCCCAGATTGAAATGAAATAGCCAATCACTCCGATTGCAAGAATAAGGGGGATATCTCGCTTGTCGATCTTCCAGGATTGGTGAGTAGCAAGCCCAATAATAGCTAACGTTAACAGGGCAACTACATAGCGCAGCCACACTAATTCAAGTGGTGGAATAACAGTAAGGACAAGTTTACTTACTACATATGTACCGCCCCAAATGCTTGCAGCTAGTGTCAAATATATTGAGCCAAGATAATTTTTTATCATCAAATTCCCCTCCGTTTATAGTGGTGCCTGATGTTTTTAAAACGGAAGGAGATGCTGTAATGCAATCCGATCCGTTTTAGGAATGGATTGCGGGGACATCATTTTCAAACAAAGGTTTGAAATACATCTGTAATTCCCTCCAATGCAAAATAATGATTTTATTATAGCATACCCTTATAGTAGCCGTATTGGGTAGATTACGTTTATACAGAATTTTGTCAGTTCCGCCTAATTGCAAAATAAATGTACGATTTTTGTTGTAGTGGAATTTTATTTATTTTGCTGGGAAAGCTATAGGAAACTGGAGGAGGAAGATATATGACATTACAACTAAGCCAAAAAGAAAGACAGCTACTACAAGATCAGCAGAACCATGAGAAAATTTGTATTCAAAAATATCAGAGTAATGCGCAGCAGGCTAGTGATCCTCAATTAAAACAATTATTCCAATCGTATGCACAGCAAGAACAACAACATTTAAACACAATCACATCTATTCTAAGCGGCCAGGTGCCTAATACGAATCAGGGACAACAGAGCCAACAGCAATCCCTACAGTCCCAACAAACACAGCAAAGTGGTACTCAGGCGACATCGGCAGCGTCTTCATCAGCCGCCAGTCAAGCGGATGCCATGCTTTGCAGTGATATGCTTATGACAGAAAAATTCGTTTCAGGTGCTTATGACACAGCTATTTTTGAATTTGCAGATTCCAACGTACGTCAAGCGCTGAATCATATTCAAAAGGAAGAACAGAAGCACGGCGAGGGAATTTACAATTATATGAGCAGTAAAGGTACCTATCAGTAGTTAAAAGGCAAAAGAAAGAGTATTGCAGTAGTGCAATACTCTTTCTTTTGCCTTTAACTTAGAGAAAGTAATTACTTGACAAAACCTTCGTCTAGTGAGATATTATTACTATCAATATATTTCGTAATGCGAAATACTTTATGAGGTGCTCTTCTTGAACAGCAATATAGAAATTTACGACTTTATGCTGGATAACATTCAAAGAATAATTATTCCGGAAGAAATCAACGCAATTGGCTTGTCTATCTCTAGGCTTGAGCTTTTGTCTTTATTGCTAATTGCTCGGTTAGAAGCCATGACAATGAGTAACCTTGCCCAGAGTATGGTTGTACCGATGAGTACAGCTACCGGGATTGCCGACCGTCTGGTCAAAAAAGGACTGCTTAAACGGGGCGGTTCGGAAGAAGACCGAAGAGTGGTTACTGTTTCACTTACAGAGAAGGGACATGCTTTTGTTGATGACCTACGAGTACATTTTCACGATTTCCTTGGCAGGGTACGTAG
>JAEZVB010000008.1 GCA_023443285.1 Bacillota bacterium | reverse complement strand
TTACAGAAGAGGCCTTTTCATGGGTATTTTTTTTTGATCTAGCCTGTTGCCGACTGTTAAACTGATCGAGCGTTCTTCCACCCATAATATTTCACCGCCTGTTATTCATATAGTATTGCGATTCCAGATTAGTAACGCGAGTTATTTTGGCTAAAGCAATCTCTGCAATATACCGGACGGTCACCACTTGGCCGAAACGGAACTTCAGTCTGTTTCCCGCACTCAGAGCAAGTGACCGCATGCATTTCACGCGGGGGACGGGAGTTGTTATTCCTACGATTAAAGCCTCCATTATTTTGTTTGCGAGCAGCTCTACAGTCCGGGCAGCGCCCCGGTTCGTTGGTAAATCCCTTTTCCGCATAAAAATCTTGTTCTGATGCCGAAAAAACGAAGGGGGTATTGCATTCCTTGCAGGTTAGCTTTTTGTCCTCAGCCATAATCTTATCCTCCTTGAAGACCATGAATAGTAAAACACTAGTTATTGGAAATATTACTTTATTATTAATATAACCATAAAATTGATTTTAATGAATAGCAAACAATGTCTTTTAGAACACAACTCGACTGACATTGTCCTATTTTTTGCGATCTTACTTTTCGTATATTAATAGATAACACCCTTCCAATATACCGGCGCACATACTTGTGCTCTTTCGGAAAGCTGAACATCTTTTAGCGCCCACGTTTTGAATTCTTCAAAACCAGTTCTGTCCACAATATAGCCGATATGTTCCTTGCCGCCAGGCGCGGATGGATCAATATACTTTTTGACATAATCATAGGTATTGCAAATGATCTTAATAATACTGTCTTCATCTGCCCACTTGATGAAGTCTTCGCCCAAACGGGGGTTTTTCTTGCCAGTTCTGCCAAAGAGAGTTAACCGGTAATATTTCTCGTGACTACGCGTCCAGGCTCCAGTCGGGCAACATAAAACGCACTCACCGCACCCAATACATTTTTTGGTGTCACGCACCACCTTATAATTTATAGTATCCAGCGCACTCACAGATTTTTTAGTACAAGCCTTCTCGCAGGCTCCGCAGTTAACACAACGGTTTGGGTCATAATGTGGCTGGGTCATACCCATAATACCAAAGTCATGCATCCTAACTTTGGCACAATCATTAGGGCAGCCGGTAAGCGCCACCTTAAAATGCAGGTCATTGGGGGAAATGGCTTTTTCAATTCTTTTCGCAAAGCCGGAGGTGTTATAGCAGGCATACGGGCAAACATTATTCCCTATGCAGGCCGTAACATTTCTTGTACCGGCAGCGGTATAACCCAGTCCAGCAACCTCTTGGTTAATGCCCAAACCTTCGATAATCGGCTGGAGTAGTTCATTAACCTTGGGCATATCCTCAAATTTGATACCGGGAATTTCAAAACCCTGCCGAGTTGTAATATTGACAATGCCGTTACCATAGATTTGAGCAATGTCTTGAATCATCCCTAAATATTTAGCCTCCAGGTATCCGCCGGGAACACGGATACGGGAAGCAGTCAGGCCTCTATGTTTTGTCACACGAAATGCATTCTTCTTCAGCTTTTTAGTATTAATGTCCATTTTGTACCCTCCCCTCTAATCAAGCAGCTGACAGCCTTTAATATAGTTGAATACCGGCCCGTCCAGACATACATAAGTATCGTCAATCTTGCAGTGTCCACATTTCCCAATACCGCAGCACATTTTTCGTTCATGGGAAATCCAAATATTTTCGGCGCGAAAACCATGCTTTAACAATTCCTGGGTCGTGAATTTCATCATCAGCGGCGGACCTACCACAATAGCAGCCGCGTCTTCGACTTTTTCTAGCTTGAGCTGCGGGACATATTGAGTAACCAAACCAATCTGACATTCCGTATCATTTTCCGCACAGTCTACTGTCAGAATGACATCCAATTTTTGCTTCCACCGTGCAAAATCTTCTATAAATAAAATATCTTTTGGCGTCTTAAATCCCGCTATCAGTGTCATGCCCTTAGTTTCTTCCATATGCCCCGAAAAATAGTCGATCACGCCCTTAACCGGTGAAAGGCCGGTTCCGCCGGCAATTACCACTAGCTCTTTTCCCTGGTAGTTACTAATGTCAAAGCCGTTGCCATAAGGGCCACGTATAAATAGTGTATCACCAACATAGCGCTCAAAAATCTCATTGGTAACCTTGCCTACCCGGCGAATAGTCAGATCTACTGTGTTGTTACCGATACCACTGACCGATATAGGCGCTTCACCATATTTGGGAATAGAAACCTCAAAAAACTGACCGGGCTTCACAGCTCCTTCATAAGTAAGGCGAAAGGTATATTCAATATCTGTATGCTTAATTACTTCCTTAATTTCGGTCAGGAAGGGAACATACTCATTTGTTGTCAGCATGAACAGCCACCTCCCCAATCGCATCAGCCAATTTATTTATCGAATTGGAAAAAGAAATATACTCCGGGCAGATATCGTCACAACGCCCACAGCCCACACACATATGATAGCCGTTACGTTTTTTGTAATCATACACTTTATGCATCACCTTAAAACGCATTCTCTGTCCATTTTGCTTGCGGTAACAACCGCCGCCGGCAACATCAGTAAAGCCGTCGACCATGCAAGCTGCCCATACTCGGCGTCTTTCGCCAACTTTGCCGTTATCAGTGTAGAATATATCCTGCATGGTAAAGCAGGTACAGGTAGGACAAACGAAATTGCAGCGACCGCAATTTATGCACCGGCTGTCATACTCGTTCCACATGGTAGCGTGCATGACATCTAACGTAACCCCGTCTGGAATCTCAACACGAATTTCATTTTGTGTTACAAATGAAGGCATTACTGCAAGTGTTTCGGTACTGTGAGCAGCAAGTATTGCCTCCCATTCTGCATTATGATTATCCACATAAAATTTGCCGTTTCTTATTTCACAGTAAGCATCATAATCATCAGTTTGGTTTGTTCCCATGTCGACACAGAAACAATTTGTAAACGATTGCTGACAGCCAATCAATACAAACTTCACTTTGTCTCGTAACCGCTTATAATAGTAATCTTCACTGCCATTTTTAAGATAAATAGTATCAAGGCGCTTCATTGCGTGTAAATCACAACTGCGCAAGAAGATAACTGCTCCCTTTTTCGGAGCATCCGCCTCCTTTACCGTATCTTCGGTAAAGAAGAACAACGTTTGCGACAATGGTAACAATACTTCTTTAAAAGAATACTCTGCCTTGCGGTCAAAAACAATTTCTTCAACAGTATGAATTTCCCCGTAACGAATACGATCGGTATCGGAGAAGCTACCCCCATCCTTAAACAGTTTGGGAGCATAAACAGCATAATCTTGGGAAAGATCCTGTAATACCTGATTAAATCCCTTTTCGGCCAAACAATAGCCCATGTTTACACCTCTTTCTTTTTAGATTGGTGTAGTACGATTTGTGACAAAAGTTTATATTTTGCTACGATTATAAATTTATTGTAAAGCGCGATAAAAAAAGCCGCCGTGACTGAAATCACGACAGCTTAAAATAGCTGGAAAGGTTATCCCGGTCTGGGATAACCATTTGGCCATCCTCGATCCGAATCAAGCCTTGCACGGCTAATGCCTTTAGCTGGCGCGAAACGGTTTCGCGCCTGGAACCCAACATGTCTGCAAGATAAGTAATACTCAAATCCATATTTATTTTGGTACCGTTCTCATAAGGGATTCCATAATCTCTGGAGAGTTTCCACAGCTTAGCGGCAATCCGTTTATCACTGCGAACCGAGCTGGGGGTATTCTTCAATTGCCGGTAAAGTCGCCTAACCTTGATTGCGAGCGAATCCAGCACGCCTTTGGCAAGCGCGAAATCACGCTTCATTATCCGCAGAAAATCCTGCTTATCGAAACAAAGAATTTGCGCATCATCAAAAGCTTCGCAATTGATAGAATCGGTTCCCCCTTGCAAAATCACTTCATTGATCAGTTTTCCTTTATCTAATATAAAAACAACCTTTTTCTCGCCCTGAGAATCAATCGTATAAAGCGTAACAAGGCCGCTGATAACAATATAAAGCATCTCAACCGGCTCTTTATCGAAAAATAAATGCTCCCCCTTAGCCAAGCGGCGCATGCTGCCACAGCCAGCCAAGTCCCGGATAGAATTAGCAGTTGCTTGCTGGAATACTTCCACCAGCGCTACTGCCTCATGCATATTTACCTTCATAGTATCACCAACATGGTTGCCCTTCTCGATTTTTAGCTTCTTTCCGCGATTACCTTGCTTAACATCTTTCCTCCGGTTCCAATGTTATCGGGATTATTCTCTTTAAGAACAACGACAAAGGCCTGTTCCGGCAGCTGTAAAACATCACTGGCTGCTGCAGTAAATTTTTGAATTAACGCCTCTTTTTGTTCTTTATTCATTTGCCCGGCCTCAATGGTAATGATCGGCATAGCATTCACCTCCTGTTACTTAAAGTCTAATCAATTGCTTTCCCCTGAAAGCATGCAGAAAATATCTTGCTTTATTTCACAGAAAATTCTATATCACAGTTTAATTATCCTCTTCTTATGCCCTTTATTGAACCAAACATGATCTTATCAGAATCTGTTAAGCTATATAATATTCGAACAGAAATATTTGCACTCGTTTCCGATATTTATTTTACTAAAGGCTTATTTTACATTATAATAGCATCTATACATTATCTAACAGGAGGAGTAAATTATGGGACAATTTGAAAACGCCACGGTTATAAAGCAAGCCAACATATACTTCGAGGGTAAGGTAACAAGCCGCACCGTGATTCTGTCTGATGGCAGCAAAAAAACGCTAGGAATTATGCTCCCGGGTGAATATGAATTTGGTACAGCCGCAGCCGAGATAATGGAGATTTTGGCCGGTGAAATGACCGTATTATTGCCAGGCCAAACCAACTGGGTTACATACAAGACCGGAGACAGCTTCCAAGTTCCTGCCCAGTCGCGCTTCCAGCTTAAAGTACCAACAGTGGCTGATTACTGCTGCTCTTATATTGAAAAATAGAAACTGAGCCAAAAGCTGCATATTATACAGTCTAAAACCCGCTCAAGCACTAAGTCTTAAGCGGGTTTTAAAGTACAAAAAAGCTTATGTTTATTGTCAACAACAGTTATGCTTCATATCAAACAAAATTCTATAAGAAGCACTATTCTCTCCATCATCATACAGCCAAACCAACGGTGTACCACGTTTTCGCAAATAGCCCCAATCTATTGTGGCGGCTATTACCCTCTCAAAATGGCAACACGAAGAATCCCTAAACTGAAGTTCTACTTGCAGCGAATGACTGCTATCATCCTTTTTTAGTTCGTACTGTTCTAAAATTCTAGTATCATCATGTCCCTGCAGTTTACCGAATACTTGTACCTGACGCCCAAGAGTATTTTCCAAAATTTCCTGGAGGCTGGAGTATACACCGTCAAACCGCTCGCTCATTTATACACCTGCTTTCAAAATCTTTCCCGCACAGG
Organism: Bacillota bacterium; assembly: GCA_023443285.1. GTDB lineage: Bacteria > Bacillota > Negativicutes > Sporomusales > Sporomusaceae > Sporomusa. Next base: position 71,214 of record JAEZVB010000008.1, on the reverse strand, counting down.
GTAGAGGATGATACGTTGTAGATAATCAGCAAGTTACTTTTATCCACAATATGTCCCAAAATAACTATATAAGAATTGCTGCAAATAGGCAAACCAAATTTACTGAATGTTAGAAAAACGCGACTGACATTCCAATTATTGCACCTGAGTTGGCATATATCATGCGCCTACTGCTGTTAGTTTTCCTCGGATCCTGGCTCCTTCCGAACAAAATTGAATTTATTTGTTTGGTTTTTCGAATAAAAACCTAACGCCATCCGATAGGGACCCGGACAGCCTGGTGGCACGAAAGCGACCCTGTCGCCTGGCTGAATATCATAATCCAAAGACTGGGCAAAACCATTTACAAAAACTATTTCAATCTCATCCAAGGGAATCTCCAGTTTCTCGGCCAGCTTAGTTCCTGTAATAGGCGCTTCAAGCTCAAGGGTTAATGGAATCGGCCAATTTTTATCCTTAAAAAACTTGTACAAATGAAGAAATCCCCGTACTTCGATGGTTTCCTTAGCTTGTTCTGGCATTTATATCCCCCCTTGTAATCTTAGTTAGACTAACCCCCACCTACTGGCGGAAACAAACCAACCCTGTCACCAGGATTTACTGTCTGTCCAAGTTCACACCCGATGCCATTTATCATAATCAAGTGAATCTCTGTCTGATCAATTCCCAATTGTTTCACTAGCTCAAGCACGGTAATTCCCTCAGTCACCTCTACGGTTATTACTCCATTTGGACTTGCCGGAGTATACCGCCGCAATGTAGCATACAAACGTACTTCTACTGCCATGCAATCCCCCCTATACATATTGTAAGCTAAACACCAGCAAACATCTAGAGTAAATTACAAAGCCGGGCATTAGCCCGGCTTTACACAATTTAGAAGTTAAACACTTCGTCGATTTCTTCCGGTGTGAAATCCCAAACCACATTATGCGGCGCACAAGGTTCATACTCAAAGAATTCAGGCAAGCGGTCATGTTGGTTGGTGAAACCGGCAGCGGCATTGAAGGCGCGTTCCGCTTTAAGTACAGCTTTCCCTAATTCAGTCACATCGTCGGCAGTCAGTGACAGATCATACCGGGCATTAATCATATCAACCAAAGCATTGAAGCCCTCCGGAATATCCAGAATCGCAAAAGCAATGAATAAACACATGCCGGTACTATCCACAGCAGCTGTTGCAATTTGCAGATTGCGCGAAAGCTCTATTTGCCCTTCCTTTTTAAGAGGATCTACATATCCGCCAACTTTCAAGATGTTGGTAGCAATACAGTAACCGGAGGTATGATCGGCGCCCATCGGTGTAGTGGCATAAGTCAAGCCAATACCTTTAATCGTTCGCGGATCATAGGCCGGAATTGCCTGATCTTTAACAACAGGTACACGGAACAAACCGCAAACCTTGCCAACAATCGCTGTACCACCAGCAAGTATCCGGGCTAACGGAGTAGGGGTAGCAATTTCTTTAACAGCCGCCAACGCAGCCTTGCCATCACCCCATGGCAACAAGCCGCCTTCCATCGCAGTGGCTATGGCAACAGAAACATCGATAGAATCTACACCGACATCGTCCATAGCGCGGTCTAAATAAGCAATGTCATCCAAGTCTTTAATACCTGCGTCAGCGCCTAGTGCCCATACAGTCTCATACTCAAAACCACTTGTAATATATTTGCCGTTCTTGTCCGGATACCACTGTGAACAACGAATGATGCAGCCAGCATGGCAGCCGTGGGATACTTTGCCATCGCCGCCACGTTCAGTAATTGTGGCATTCAAGGTTTCACCAGAGAACTTGTCATTCCAGTCGATACGGCCAGAAGTAAAGTTCTTAGCAGGCAGACCACCGGCTTCATTTATGATGTTAATCAAAACGTCTGTACCATATGCCGGTAACGCTTGACCAGTAACCGGATGTGTAGTCAGCGCCTTGGCAAAAGCTTTGGCTGCGGCCTTGAATTCTTCCGGTTTGGCAATAGTAACGCCTGGTGCACCGGCATCATCAATTACCAGCGCTTTTACCTTTTTGGAACCCAGTACCGCACCCAGACCGCCCCGTCCGGCACTACGGATATTACCTTCAGGATCTTTAAAGGAAATATTGGCAGTAGGCAACCGGTATTCACCAGCTGGCCCGGCCAAGGCAATACCAACTTTGTCACCATACTTTGCATTTAAGATTTTAATTGCTTCATAATTGCCACAACCGCCGAGAATTTCAGCGGGAGCCTCTTCAATGGTTACACCATTCATATCAATTTTGAGGATATAGAACTTGTCTTCTGCTGGCATTCCCTCAATAACCAGTGCTTTTATACCCATTTTCGCTAATTTTTGGGAAAAACTGCCGCCACTGTTGCTTTCCTTGATGGTGCCGGTCAAAGGGCTTTTGGCACCTACTGATATCCGCCCCGACTGAGCAGCATTTGTACCGCTAAGGAAACCTGGCGCAAAGATGATCTTGTTGTTCTTTCCCAGTGGATGGCAGGTTGGCTTAACTTCATCATTCACGAAAATGGAAGTAAGTGCCCGGCCTGCTATGCCTGCGTACTTCGCCGGAGTCTCAACCGTTGTAACTTCTTTTGTTGTCATGTTTACACGAATAAAATTATTCACGCGAAACCCTCCTTAACTTAATATATTAATTACTTTTGAATGTAAAAAAAGAGGCGCTAAAAAATATTAGTACCTCTTCCTTTGCGCATTGGCGGGCACAATAATTACTCATTGTACCTTATGTTTATTACTTCCCTGAAGGAAATAATAAATCGGAAGCAAATATTGAATTTGCGCTCTAACCTTATAGTAGAGCATAATCACGTAAAACTTACGCAAAAACAAAAGAAGCCCGTATTCACGGACTTCCTTTGCGCAATGGCTGGCACGAAAATTCCTTATCGTACCCACGTTTATTATCACCTTTCTGGCGATAATAACTCGGAACTCTTAGTAATATGTATTCGCGATATATTTTGATATTCCTGTTAGAATTGCAGTAACTTTATAAATTTTCAATGTTTTCATCAAGGACAAACAATATTTATCTGAATCATAAGAGACCTATTCTCACTTATTCTCATCTATAGCCTCATCCATGCACCTAAATTCGTATTCCTTGAGTTTACGAATAGTAGGATTTGCGCCACATAACGGACATTCACCATTCTTGCGCAACTTTATGTTTATGAAATCAGCAAACAGACCATCAAAGTAGAGCATTCTGTCAGTTAGCAGCCTTCCCTGATCCAATACATATTTTACCGCCTCCGCAGCTTGGATAAACCCCATAATTCCCGGCACTGGGCCAAGCACACCTGTTTCAAAGCAAGACGGCACACTGCCTGGCGCGGGAATAGCAGGGAGCGTACAGCGATAACACGGACCTTCTTGGGGTAAAATGGTTCTGGCAGTACCATCGAATCTGATTACCCCAGCATCAATCATTGGTTTGTTAGAAAAATAGCAGGCATCATTTAGGAGAAAACGGGTCGGGAAATTGTCGACTGCGTCAATGACAATATCATAACCGGCAATAATTTCAGCAACATTCTCCTTACTTAGACTGGTATTATAGCGATTAATAGTAAGGCTTGGCTTTACATTCTTTAAGAATATCGCGGCCGATTCCACCTTAGGCATGCCCAGTCTTGACACTGCATGGAGTATTTGACGATTGAGATTGCTAATTTCAACCGTATCATAATCTACTAGACCAATTGTGCCGACACCTGCTAACGCAAGCGCATATGCGGCAGGAGATCCGAGTCCCCCAGTCCCCACAATCAGCACCTTTTTGCTGCCTAGACCAGTCGCTTGGCATGTTGGCAGCTTTTGCGCACCTAGCTGATGTAACGCATTTTCAATTTCTGCATTAGCAACCTTTGAAAATTCCATTGCCAGCAGATCAAAGGCTAAAAAACCATCTGTCGCCCCGCCAATTTCAAGTGCTAGTTTTATAACTTCCACTACGCATAGCGCGCCGCAAACGCAGTTCGCAAACACTTCCCCGGTATTATCTTGCTCCTGACTGCCTGCTATTTCCGGCACCTCAGCTAGCTGCGCTAAGAAGTGCTGCAGACAATCACTGTCTTTACTAATCTGCAGGCCTCCCTGCCAGCCGTTATATAGCACTATTACTGAAGGTACAAAATCGACAGTCAGCAGCCCTTGCTTTTTTATAATAAACTCTGGTCTTCCCAGAAAAATCCGCAAATCAGCATTGCTGTTATCTGCTGCTCCAAGGGTTACATCTTGATTCAAATCATGTATGTTGGCTGCAAGCTCGTCACTCCCCGAATAGTCAGCTAACAGGTATCTAATATGACCAACCCCTGCTGCGGCCAGGTAGTATATAGCACTAGCAATGTCGTTTACACTTTCCCCACAGATAAACACAGACAAATCCAGCAGTTTTTTTTGTCCTGACCCGCTTATCTCGGGTATTAAAATATGCCTTAAATACCTGTTTATCTGTTCCTTCTCAAGTATCACGAATATGCCTCCTCTAAAAAATTACCAAGTTTGGCTTGCAGCTTTGGCGTAATCAGGGGCGGTACTCTAAGTAAACAAAAGAAGCCCATCTTACCGGACTTCCTTCGCGCAATGACTGGCACGAAAATTCCTTCTCGCACCCACGGTCACTATCACCTGTTTATTTATTTTCACTCATATCAGCTATTTATTTTGGCTGCTCGACTAGTAAGCAGGTCGGGTCATTTAATAACACATCTTTTATTTGCTTCTTTTTATCAATATGCCGACCACTCGATATATCAATCGAAGTACTCCCATTTGACCTGAAATGGAAATCTACAAAAAAGCATAAACCGTCGGCTTCTATTTCTACTCTATGCCGCTGACCATCTATATGAAGCAGGTCTGAAACAGTAAATTGTTTATAGTTCTCAGAACAGTATTTTTTTATAGTGGGAACAATTAGCTCCCTATTTAGCATTTTTTCTCTACTCATAGTACAACCCCTCATTTTTGCACTCTTCTCCGATACTCTGTTTCCAGAGTATCATTAAGTGGTAGCATATTCAATATATTTAAATATAGAAAGTCAAAAACTTTATTGTTTTTTCTAAAGGAAGCTTAACTTCTATATGTTATTTGAATAATCGTCATATCATAGAGGAATTTGTTGAAATGTAGTGAATTTAGCATTATATAATACTCTGACAAAACCGAATACCTAAGATAGTATGTTAAAGGGGAGTAATTACAATTAAAGCGGCACTTTTTAAAAAAGCATTTTTCTGGTTCTTCCACAAACACAAGTACAAGCTTATCATAATAGCTGCGATTTGTTGCGTAGAACTTTTTCTCTCATATCAATTCTACCGGGGGGAACCGGAGTTTCCAACAGGGCTCTTCCAGATTGATGCAGCGAATGCTATTATTCGCGATTTGTTGCTGGCAAGTTTATTTATGTTTTTTCAAAAACACAGTACGAAGTTTAAACAAGTCGCAAAAGATTACTCTCCGATTGTGATTGCAGCCATTCTTTGGCTCGGCATTTCGCTGATTATTATCCATTCATTAAAGTTGAATTTTAATGCAATAACTATCCTATCTGTTCTTACCGGCGTGATTAATAATATTTTATTCGTACTATTAGCTGGCTGCCTATATGCCAAATGGAATAATGCACTCTCGAAAACCCTTTATTTTTTGTCGTATTTTCTTACCCTTTTGTTTTACTACAGCGATACCATCTATTTCTTTGTTACGTCAGCCCATATTGAACGGATGGTATTTGACAATTTAAACAGCCATTCCATCACCAGTGTAGTATCGACTGCAGATAAACTTCTTTTACTTGGCATACTGCTGAGCTTTTCCTGCCTTATGCTATTATTCCGCACTCCCAAAAAGCTGGACGGTTGGCACACCAAGAATATGGGGATCGCCATTATGATAATGCTCTGTGTGGCGGTTAACCAAATTAATACCGCCACAGCCGATGCCTATCCCAAAGCATTGGTAGAAGGCGGGTTTGACGAAGAAGGCGAAATAGAGAAATCCCGGAATTTGTCGCGCGATATGCTATCTGGCTCTATCACTGTCAACTTAGTGCGGGAATTTTTGCGAAATGTCGATAAACCAGTAACCGTACCCAGTCAGCTTTACCGGGTGCCATTCTCCGTTCAGGAAACCCAACTGTTGAACGAATTGGACATTGCGGTTGATAAAAAACCTGCTCCGGGGACAAAGACCTTTCCCTATGAAAAAATCATTGTAATTGTCGCTGAATCTTTTCACCGGGATTATTTGCATTTCTATAATTCCCGGATTCCAGCGGAAGCAACAAAATTTTTTGATGGTTTATTGGCCAAGTACCCTCATTCCAATTATTACTACACTGCCAATAAACCCACCACCCAAGGTCTTAACTCCATGTTTCTCTCCCAGGCCATCTATACCGACGACCAAAGCTTTGACAACAATGTGACGTTATTTAAAACGCTTGAAAAAAACGGCTATGATACTGTGTTTCTGGAGGCTACCAGCCAATATTACAATGATGAATTCCGCGCCTATAAAAAACGCTTTGGCATGCAAACCTACCGTGCTAAAGAAGACTTGGAAAAGGAAGGCTATGTCGGCAGCAGCGGCTGGGGTTTTCATAATGACGTAATGTATGAAGAAACCGTCAGGCTGCTAGAGGAAAACCGCGATAATAAAGTTTTTATTGTAACGAAGACCATCGATTCCCATCAACCTTATCCGTATTGCGGTTTTTCTAAAGAAGATATTCCTGCATCCATACGAGATCAGCAAAACAATCTCTATCTTAAAGCAATTTACTGGGAGAACATTTGCCTGCAAAAATTTTTCCAAGACCTAGAGCAGCGCAAATTGCTGGATGATAAAACGCTTGTTATTGTTACAAGCGATCATAATCCTCATCCCAGCCAAAATGACAACTATAAGAGTTTGGCGACAGAAGATATGCGTATCAGTGTAGCTCCCATTCCGCTTATCTTTGTCAGCGCAAACCTGCAGCCGTTTGAAGAGTTTAGCAGTGCAACCTATGGGAGCCAGATTGATTTTGCCCCCACCCTTCTCGGGCTATTAGGCATTACATCACCACCCCAGTTTTCCGGGAAAAACATGCTTGCGGTTCCGGCTGAGAGCAGTTATGCAGTGGGAAGTTGCGGCGAAACCGTTTACTACTGGTCAAACGACTATCAAATAAAAACAGACATGTATAGCGATAAAATCGAAGACCCTTATGAAAAAGCACTGATCCACTGGATTCAAGATTCCTATGTCAAATACTTCTACGGTAGTTCTGGCAATGAGAACCAGTAGATCCAGATTTGACTTATTCCTACAAAAACACCACCCCAAAATTAAATTCGGGGTGGTGTTTTTGTAATATGATCCCTGTCCCTTGTAAGTTATCTTTTATCAAAGACGGTACAGTAGATTCCTTTAGGTGTAATACATTTATTACATGAAATACATTTACATTTGGTTTGATACTGTTCTTGAAATTGAGTTATCAAATCAGGTTCCGCGAGAAATGGCCGGCACATGGAAAAGTAGGAAATCTTCGTTTCATTCAATAATTGATTCATCACATCCAGCGAACGTAACCCACCTACCAGTATGACCGGAATATTAACCGCGGAGGCAATTTCAGCTGCTGACTTCGCAAAATAACCTTCTTGCTCAGTTGATAAAATATTGGGCTGGACTGTGCTTTTTAATCGAACAGCTCCCATTCCGCCACTGATTTCCAGTGCATCAATACCAAGCTTGGCAAGATGCTCACAGACATAAAGGCTTTCGTTCAATTCAAGGCCGCCCTCGATAAAGTCTGCGCAATTGATTTTGGCAAGAATCTTGAACTCAGGCCCAACTTCGTTACGAATCGCTTGATAAATTTCCATTATGATTCGCGCCCTATTTTCGATTACTCCACCATATTGGTCGGTTCGGCGATTGTAGTAAGGACTGAGAAACTGGCTTAACAAGAAGCCGTGTGCGGCATGTATTTGTACACCGTCAAAACCAGCAAGTTTGGCTCGCCTTGCCGCCTCAACGAAGGCTTGTTTTAATCTCGAAATATCTTCATCTGACATTTCCTTGCCTATTCTACCAGATGCCAACTCCGGTACGTCTGAAGGACTATAAACCTCGGACGCCGGATTAAATGGCGATTGAGTACCGCCGTAGCCAATCTGCAGAATAATTCGCGAGTCATACTTATGTACTTGTTTGGTTAAATTCTGGTATCCAGTAATTAAAGAATCGTCTTGAATACCAAGCATAGCTGGCAAACCCTGGCCATCCGGTAATATGTAAGCCCAACCGGCAATAATCATTCCAACATTGCCTGCTGCAAGCTCGCTATATGTATTGAGTAAGGCTTCACTAACACTACCGTTTTCACCGGCTAACGCTTCCTGAGTAGCACTGCGGACAAAACGGTTTTTCAACACGAGTCCATTCAAATCGGTTTTATCAAATAACGTTTTCATGCTCTTACCATCCTTTACTCTACATTAGAATTTGGGGGCATTGGAATACACGAGCCGATTGGCGTGCTCACCACCTTAAAATAACATATATTATTGGACAGTTTGTTCCAGAATTATTAAAAAAATTTAGCTGAGACTTGCCAGAGCTGTTTTTACCATATCTGATAATACATTGCGATCCTTTTGGATTCTGGCTACAACATTCATCCCACATAATAAACCCAGAAAAAGTCTTGCGATTGCTCGCGAATCTTTTTCTATACAAAATTCACCATTTTTCTTACCTTGCTCGATAAGATTTACGAATTCCTCTTCCACCTTTTTCGCTCCGAGTAATATTGCCGACTTCACTCTTTCATCTGCACACGGCAAAGAAATGGCAGTATTCACAAAAAAGCAACCGCCAGGATATTCCTCATCTAATGCGTTAGAGATGATCTCATCAAAAAAGTCACTAAATCCTTGTTTGATTGTATTGGCTTTTTTAAAGATAGTAGAGCGTTTTTGATTGATAAATTGTGCATAGAAATTCAACGCTTCGATAAACAAGGTTTGCTTATCTCCAAAAGTTTCGTATAAACTAGAACGGCTAATGTTCATTGAATCTACCAAATGAAAAGTATTGGTACCGTCATAGCCCTTTTCCCAGAAGGTTTTCATAGCCTTTCGCAAGGCTTCTTCTCTGTCAAACGCTTTCGGTCGTGCCATATTTTCACCCCGCTTTATTATTATAACAATTCCGGAACAAATTGTCCAGAATTGTTACAATCTTTTTTTTGCAATGGCTCCTCTTTCGTATCACCACAGAAAGAGCAAGTCGCCAGAGGGCTTGATTAATCTGCTAATAAGTCCAAAACATTTCTTGTATTTCCTTAGGATTATTGGTTTTGGTCAAAGCCAGCATGAGTAGGATTCTTGCTTTTTGTGGACTGAGATTATCGGCTGCTACAAAATGCGTATGACCTTCTGTAAGAGCGCCGTTTCTTGTAACTACCCCATTTCCGGCTCGAGTACTGCGAACAACGACAACACCTTGGTCTTGTATTTTCCGGAATGTGTTTTCCATGGCTTGTGACATATTTCCGTTACCAAGCCCTGCGTAAATAACCCCTTTGGCTCCTGCCGCCACAGCTGCCTCGGCTACTATTGCTTTGTCATTTACATGACCATAAATAATTTCAACATAAGGGAATTCTGTAATTCCCGAAATATTAAAATCGGTCATGTACGTGTGCTTACGAGTCGGCATGCGATAAAAATGTGGCTGCCCGTCAACAATGTAGCCCAGGTAGCCGAGTTCTGGAGCTTTAAAGGTATCTTGCAGGGCGGTGTTGGTTTTGGTTACTTCCCGGCTGCTGTTAATTGTATCGTTAAGTGATACAAGCACTCCCTTATCCCACGCTGCAGGACTTACCGCCAAAATGATGGCATTATATAAATTCATAGGACCATCCGGGCTGATAGCTGTGGATGGTCGCATTGCTCCGACAAGCACAACCGGCTTCTGACTTTTTACCACAAGATTCAAGAAATAAGCGGTCTCTTCCAAGGTATCAGTTCCATGAGTTACAACAATTCCATCTACGTCCGTCTGCCATAATAGAGTGTTTATTCGCTCAGCCAAACGAAGCCAAATTTCGTGATTCATGTCAGCACTGTCAATCTGAGCAATCTGGCTTGTGGTAATGTTTGCAATGGTTTTTAACGGCTCGATGTTCTCTACTATTTCTTCTATGGGTACTATACCTGCATGATATCCTACAATGTCGGTAGGGCCATCTGATACTCCGGCAATGGTTCCTCCGGTTGCAAGTATCACTATGTTTTTCATATATTCAATCCTTCCGCATATGTAACAGCATTACTATTGTATAGTATGCGCTTTAACTTGCGTTAGCTGAATCCACTGCTTTTATATTTACTTTGACATCATAAAAAGTACTCCCTTTGGCCTTATCGGTAAGGCGCTGTGAAGTCAGAGCATTAACTGAACGATTACCGGGAGCATGTTCAAGCCACCATATTCCTTCCGTAACAACCACGCATTGTGGAACTTTGGACGAAACTTTTAATGTAAAGGTGACCTGGCCGCGCTCGTTGGAAGCAAGCACAAGCTGACCATCTCTTAGCTCCATTTTTGCAGCATCAACCGGATTCATTTGCAACAGCATTTTGTTTGTCTTGGTTAGTTCTGTTCTTTCGTTAAAAGAAGAGTTTAATAAACGTACATCAGGAGAATTAACAAGCCAGAAAGCGGCGTCATCTCCATGCGGCTTAGAATATTGGGGCAGAGGTTTATCTTCAGCAGGATTAAGAATCTCAATTTTCCCTGACCGAGTTTTGAAGTTGATCTTGTAATCGTCCGGCAGCGATAATTCCACTGGCCGCCCTTCAAACAATGCCATAATCTGAGTGCTTGCCAGCCAAGATGACGGCTGGGCCAAAATACTATCAATTACATCATCAGCCGATTGTTTAAAGAAGGGTTTATTGATGCCCATCGCTTCAGCCAACAGACAAAATACTTCCCAGTTGGATTTTGCTTGCCCTACCGGTGGAATTGTCGGGTAAGCCCGCTGCACTCCGTAATGACCATAAGCACGATAGATATCACTATGTTCCAATGAGGTAGTTGCCGGCAAAACAATATCAGCGTATTTTGCCGTATCAGTCATAAAACGCTCGTGAACTACAGTGAAAATATCCTCTCTTGCCAAGCCTTGGAGCACCCGGTTCTGGTCAGGCGCCACCGCTGCCGGATTGGAAGCATACACATACAAACTCATTACCGGCGGATCTTTCATTTCATTCAGCGCATCCCCTAATTGGTTCATATTGATATTCCGTGTCGTATTCTCCTGGAAGTCTTCACGGGTTATCCGACTTGTATCCAGTGCACCTCCAGTAGATGTGCCAGCCAAAAGCCCGCCGCCCGGTTTGCCCCATGCCCCAACCAGCGCAGGCAGACAAGTAATCGTGCGAACAGTCATCGCTCCGTTGCTGTACCGGGATAAACCACTGCCCAGTCTAATAAATGGTGCTTTTGCCTTAGCATACTGCCTGGCCATATCTTCAATAACCCCGGCAGTAATGCCGGTTATTTCGCTTACTCTCTCTGGCGAATAATCAGGCAAGACCGTCTTCTTAAGTTCTTCATACCCTTGCACATATGTATGGATAAACTCTTCATCAATAAGGGGTTCGCGTGCTATTACATGCATCATGCCTAACGCCAGAGCCCCATCTGTACCTGGCCGAACCGTGATAACCTGATCAGCAATTTGCGCTGTTGTTGTCTCATAAGTATCAATCAGCCACACCCTGGCACCTTGCTTCTTAGCTATATTTATATCATGCATAATATGAATATTAGTTGCCAAGGCATGAATGCCCCATAAGATAACCAGATCACTTTTATGAATTTCGTTAGTATGAGGTGCCATTGTTTGCCCCATTACTGTATCCCATCCATATCCTTTTGCTGGCGAACAGATAGTACGTTCCAGCCGCGATGCACCTAGGCTATAAAAAAAGGGGTGTCCGGCGTTGCGCTGAACAAGCCCCATGGTTCCGGCATACGAATAGGGCAATATTGCCTCTGCACCGTAGTCAGCAATTATTTTATTCCATTTAGTTTTTATAAGCTGAGTGGCTTCCTTCCAGGAAATTGGCGTAAACTGACCGCTTCCCTTAGACCCTGTTCGCAGTAAGGGTGTCATGATTCGCCGTGGCGAATGAATTGTTTTTTCATACTGAGCCATTTTCGGACAAAGCGTCCCTCTGGTAAATGGGTGTTCAGGATCACCCTGGACTTTAACAACTTTGCTGCCATCTATATGAACAAGCAGACCACATGTGTCAGGACAATCATACGGACAAACAGAGCGCACGACTTGCATGACTTTTCCTCCTTATTGAAGTTGCAATAATAGCTGGTTCTACTATTTTACTATTTTTAAATAGATATGTAATCTTATTTTTGAAAAGCCAAGATATATATTTCTGCGGCATGCTTTATGATTATTTTAAATTTACCGTAATTATTTTTTAGGTCAAGTTATCACTCTCTTGCTTTTCAATATCCTCGCGCTAATTTCTTCCATATATTGCATAAGAAAAGTTGACATAAATCGATTGACGAACTACTACTTTTAGCGCGATAATGACTTATGTGAATAGTCTGAGGAGACAGATAATTTTCTCGGTTATTCACAAACTTACAGTAAGGGAGAGATATAATGGTACTGACATCATTGCACTGGCTTTTTCTTTTCTGGGTTGCAGTAGTAGTCGTAGTCATGGGCCTAAGACGTGATCCTCTCATCCCCTGTATCCTTGGACTCTTCTCTATCGGCTGGCTTTTTAAGGGTTCTTTTGCTTCTGGATTCCAAGCTATATTCAATGCGCTAACTGTGGCATCAAATGAATTCATTGGTATTATTGTGATTATTTCCCTCATTGTTGCTATGTCAAAAATGCTTTCAGATGTAGGCTCAGATTATTTAATCATGCGACCTGCAGCTAAATTAATGGTAAATGCCGATGTTGCATTCTGGGTACTCGGCATCAGTATGCTGCTCATATCCTGGTTTGTTTGGCCATCTCCCGCCGTGGCCCTTATTGGTGCCATTATGTTACCAGTAGCAGTGCGTGCTGGTCTACCCGTTATGGGCGCTGCCGTGGCAATGAACCTCTTTGGACACGGTATTGCACTTTCAACTGACTATGTAATCCAAGGCGCTCCCAGCATCACTGCGAAAGCTGCCGGCTTTACATCTGCAGAACCGATTGTAACTGCAAGTATTCCTCTTGCCATTGTGATGGGTCTGACCACAACTATTGTTGCCTTTATCATGATCAAACGTGACATGGCAAAAAATAAGGAAGCACACGCCCAAGAGCGATTGGCTTACCAGAATGTTGAAATCAAAGAGGTAGATCAAATTGGCTATATTATGGCCGTACTTGTCCCTGTTGCTTTTGTTCTTGATATCGTCGCTATGCTGGTTCTGAAACTTAAGGGCGGCGATGCAACAGCCCTAATTGGCGGCACAGCAACCATTCTGCTCACTATCGGAACACTTCTCAAGTACAAAGGCGAAGGATTTGAAAAGATTACTGACTATGTGCGTGACGGATTTATGTTTGGTATCAAAATCTTTGCGCCTGTTATTATTATTGGCGGTTTCTTTTTCTTAGGAAAAGGCGAACTTTCCCAAGCCATTCTTGGAAAAGGTGCTCCTGGTTTCCTTGAAGATGTTGGTCTTTATCTATCACAAACTGTTCCGCTTGGTAAAGCTCCAGTTGCGATTATCGAGCTGTTTGCCGGCATCATTGTTGGTCTTGATGGCTCTGGTTTCTCGCCGCTTCCTTTGGTAGGTGCCATTGCTGGAACTTTTGGTAAAGCAATAAATGTTGATACTGCGACTCTGGCCGCACTTGGTCAGCTGGCTGGCGTTTGGACTGGCGGCGGTACAATTGTCCCTTGGGCTCTTATCCCTGTTGCTGCGATTACAGGAGTAAACCCAATAGAGCTGGCTCGCCGAAACTTCTGGCCAGTCGTCATTGGTTTCGCAGCGACAACAATCACAGCAATCATTCTTATGTAGCTAAGAGGCCGGACTAGCAGCCGGCCTCTTTCTTTATGCCTCTCTTTTTCAATCCGAAACATATATGTATCCACTCAACCCGGTAGGAAGTCATTATCGCAAATCGCTATCGATACATTAAAATTGGGAGAGCTGAAAGCTCTCTCAATTTTAATCTTCATCAGCAGCTCTCTGTCGCATACTAGAGTGTTCCCCCATCCAAATCCCGTGCAAGAATATCAAGTTTATTTGCGTCAGCCGCACTCTGTTGTACTGCTGCAGCCACTTGGGCAATAGCGCCGGACAAATCTGTAACAACCGCTTCGACCTGTCCAATTTGTCGTCTGACCATCCCACTATCAGACTGAATATCCAGGAGAATTTGTCTGATCTTTTGAACTGACTCCGCACTGCTTGTTGCTAGTTTCCGGATTTCTTCGGCAACCACACTAAACCCCCGCCCTTGCTCGCCGACCCGCGCTGCCTCAATAGCAGCATTTAATCCCAGCAAATTCGTTTGACTAGAAATTTCTTGAATATAACCTACTACTTTGTCTGTTGCCTTAGTTCTTGCCAGCGAGCCTTCGACCAGCGCCGATAGGCTTTGGCAGGTTGCTGCAATTTCTTCGGACTGTGCGGATATCTCCTCAGTTGTGCTGGCAAGTATGGTGATACTATCTGTAAGAGAATTAGCCATTTGTTGCAAAGTGTCTTGTCTTTCTATCGTCTCTTGCACCGAAATGGCTCCCACAACTTCACCACATTCATCAGTAATCGGAACCGCCACCGCGATAAAAGGTATCCCCCAAAGCAAAGCATCCATTCGTTTCACAACACGGCATCGTTTTTTCATTGCCTGACTTGTAATCATATCTTCGCTCAAAGGAGAGCCTAACACTACCTTGAGGTCAAGGTTTTGGCCAGGTTGATAGTAAATAATTTTTTCCTTATCGGTAATGCTAACCCCGATGTCAGCTATAAATAGTCTTCCGATGACCGGCGCTAAACGAACAAGTTGGTCAAGGACGTTCATTACCTTGCCTCCTGCATGTATTTAACATTTATTTTGTGCAAAGATAAGTACCTACAAAAGGAACTCCATACTCTTTACTAATGATTTTGAAACCAGCCTTTTCCAACAAACCTTCCATAATCCAATCCAAGGTCATGTACTCATCACGAATGGTTTTTTCGGTATCCCTGGCTACCTTTGAACCGCCGCCCTTCTCAACCAGCCCGACAACTTCAGAAAAATACGTTTCATAGTCGTCTTTTACTGGTAATACAGTATCTTGCAAGCAAAATATCCCACCCGGCTTCAAGGCAGAATGTATTTGTTTCAAACCAACAAACTTCCAGAAATCAGGCAAATGATGCAGGGCAATTTGGGAAATTATTCGATCTATCGAATGCGGCGGCTGCCCAAATGTCAAAAATCCAGCCTGCTCAAACGTGATATTGTTACATTGACGTTCCATTGCTTTTTGCTTTGCGTATTCAATCATAGCGGCAGAAATATCAATAGCCATCACATGCTTACAGTGAGCGGCCAGACCGATAGCCATTTCTCCTGTTCCTGTACCAATATCTAAGACAATATCATCAGATTCCAGTTGAAGCGCTTTTTTCATTTTTGCCACTTCCGGTACTATATCTCTAAGTTTCTGCATATAGGAATCATAAACCGCTACTTCGCTACTGTCGGAAAAATTAACCCCGCAGTGAACCATCTCATTATACCGCCATTTTTCGCTAAGCATGTCTCCATCACCTCATTAATAGTTAGTGTAAACAGCCCCGTCACCGGGGCTGTATCTATTTATGCGCTAACTTCACTCGAGCTAGTTAGCTCTTCCCCGGCATCCTTTGAACGCCAATAACCAGCAAGTAAAGATCCCGTGAAATTATGCCATACACTAAAAATAGCACCTGGAATCGCAGCTACCGGGTCAAGATGCGCAATTGCCAGCGCCACTGCCAGCCCTGAGTTCTCCATTCCAATTTCAAAAGCCAGTGCTTTTGACTTTTTGTGAGTCATTCCCAGTGTCCTGGAAGCGCCATAACCAAGCCCTAGACCCAATCCATTATGCAGAGCGACAGCGATAAAGCCGATGGCAGCGACAGTCGCCAGTTTGGCAGCACTTAAAGCGACAACTATCGTAATAATAGCGATGATAGATAACACGGAAACAAGTGGAATAATTTTCATAACTCGCTCAACAAAATCAGCAGCAAATATCCGAATCACAATACCAAGAGCCACAGGGAATAATACAATTTTGAGAATGTCTGCAAGTAATGCCTCAGCATTAATCGGAATCAGCGTACCGGCCAGCAGCAAGAAGATATAAGGAGTTAGAAAAGGTGCCAAAACCGTGTTAATACTGGAAACAGTTACCGATAGCGCGGTATCTCCCTTGGCGATAAACGTCATGACATTAGATGCCGTACCACTGGGACAAGCACCTACAAGAATTAACCCGGCCGCCAAAGACGGCGGCAAATCCATTAATTTGGCAACAGCAAATGCAACGCCAGGCATAATAACAAAACGTAAGATTACCCCATAGATTACATCTTTCGGCCTGGTAAAGACCAGTTTAAAATCATCTAGGCTCATGGTTAGCCCCATACCTAGCATAATCAATCCGAGCAAATAGGGAATAAAGGTGCCAAAAGGCTTAAACGGATTGGGCGATAAAAAGGCAATAGCAGCAAAAACGATAACCCATACCGGAAATAGCTTCGTAATAAATTGCGACGCTTTTTCTAACTTTTCCACAATAATTCCTCCTTATTTTAATACAGCGCCGTTTTTGGCTGATGTAACAAGTTTGGCGTAACGTGCAAGATACCCGGTTGTAACCCTCGGTGCCGGCTTTACCCAAGTTGCCTTACGCGCAGCAAGTTCGGCATCACTTACTTCAACATTGAGCATCCGTCCCGGGATGTCAATTGCAATCGTATCGCCATCTTTTATTAGTCCAATAGGTCCTTCTGCCATTGCCTCAGGTGCAATATGACCAATACAGGCGCCCCGGGTCGCACCGCTAAAGCGTCCATCGGTTAATAATGCTACTTTCAGCCCCATTCCAGTTATTACGGCTGTAGGATTAAGCATTTCGCGCATCCCCGGGCCGCCCTGCGGTCCTTCATACCGGATAACGACCACATCACCGTTAATAATCTTTTTACCAAGAATGGCTTCAATAGCTTCGTCCTCAGAATTAAAAACACGGGCAGTACCTTTAAATACAAGCATATCTTCAGCAACTGCGCTTTCCTTGACCACAGCACCATCAGGTGCTAAATTCCCCTTGAGAATAGCAATTCCGCCAGTCCGGCGATAAGGTTGTTCAACAGTCTTAATAACATCTGCTCGTTCAATACCTGCCGACATTATCCGTTCGCTCATTTTGCCTGTTACCGTGATTACATCGGTATGAATAAGTCCAAGTTTGTCAAGTTCCTTCATAACAGCAGATATACCACCGGCTTCATTAAGATCCTGAATATGGTGAGTACCGCCAGGACTAAGTTTGGTAATATACGGGGTTTTACCGCTTATTGTATCAAACAGTTCGAGTGGTAATTCAATGCCAGCCTCATAAGCAATTGCCGGTAAATGTAAAACAGTATTGGATGAGCCGCCTATCCCCATATCCACTGCAATGGCATTGGCAAATGCTTTTTTGGTCATAATATCGCGGGGTTTTATAGCTTTTTCTATCAAATCAATAATCGTTTGTCCCGCTGCTTTGGCCAGCATGCGGCGGGCGCCAAACTGAGCCGCCGGTATTGTGCCATTACCTGGCAAACCCATACCTAAGGCCTCAGTAAGACAGTTCATGGTATTGGCAGTAAATAGACCGGCGCAAGAACCACAACCTGGGCAAGCGCATTTTTCCATACTATCAAGTTCATCAGCAGTTATTTTTCCGGCTTCAAAAAGCCCAGCCGCCTCGAATATGTTACTAACGCTGACGTCATGACCCTTGTAACGGCCTGCCATCATAGGGCCGCCGCTGACTACAACCGCAGGAATATTTACCCGAGCTGCAGCCATCAGCATGCCGGGAATAATTTTATCGCAATTAGGGATAAGTACCAGACCATCAAATCCATGCCCTGTTGCCATAGCTTCGATGGAGTCGGCAATTAATTCCCGGCTGGGCAAAGGATATTTCATCCCGTCATGACCCATAGCAATTCCATCACAAATACCAATTGCTGGGAATTCTACCGGGGTGCCACCGGCCGCGGCCACTCCTAGTTTTACTGCATCGGCAATGTCACGCAAATGAAAATGTCCAGGGATTATTTCGTTAAAAGCGTTAACAATACCAACTAGCGGCTTCTTCAAATCATCCGGAGTATAACCCATTGCGTAAAACAAAGAACGATGGGCAGCCCGTGTTGATCCTTTTTTTACAATATCACTGCGCATATATTAATCCTCTCCCTTTAAATAGATTTAATTTTATGATAAATAGTTTTAAGCGATTAATCATTGAGTAAGTTGTTTAAAGTATGTAATATCATGCGGACAAAAAAAACAATACAGACATCGTATCTGTATTGTTCATTTTATTGCTATTTATTTTTAATTTCTTGCATTTTTCGGTACTGCATTGGTGTAGTACCTATTTTATTTTTAAAACAGGTTGCAAAGTAGGCTGCATCATTAAAGCCTACCCTGCCAGCTACTTCCGTAATTGAGAAATCAGTTGTGGCTAGCAGCTCACTCGCCTTTACTAATCGTTGCTCCTGGATATAATCCACAATGGATTGTCCTGTTAAGTATTTAAATGTTCGGCTAAGATGGCAAGGACTTACAAAAACAGCCCGTGCAATATCTCGCAATTGCAGTTGTCCACTTAAGTTCTCTTCAACATAATCAATTACTGCCTTAACAAGAGTCGGTGTTTTGACAGAAGGCTGATTGGTATCATTCCCACAAACCATCTTACACTTTTCAGCAGTTTTTTTGATTACTTCCATTACTTCTTCAGGTCTTATCGGTTTTAGGATGTAATCGTCGACCCCTGCCTTAAAGGCTGCTCTGGCATACTCAAAGTCATTGTACGCCGATACAATAACAACATTTGCCTTTGATTCATCAGCTAATAGAATCTCAGCCACCCGGATTCCATCCAAACCAGGCATTCGGATATCGAGAAAAACCAAGTCTGGCTTAAAATCACGAGCAATTCTTACGGCATCCACCCCGTTTTCAGCTTCTGCTAAAGCAGACACAGGCATTTTTTCTTTATTGATGACAGTTTGGATGAATGTTCTGACTGTGGACTCATCGTCTGCCACTAATACTCTAATATCATACATTGTCATTACCACCTATCGGAAAAGCAAGCTCGACAACAGTGCCTTTTCCCGGCTGACTTGCAATACTAAAACCATAGTCATCATTATAGTAATACTTCAAGCGATTCTTAACACTGTTTATGCCAATACCTTGTTTTTTTGCCCCTGCAGCCTGCGGATCAAAACCAGCACCGTTATCCTCAATACGGCAGCATAGTTTGTCCTCATGCCGCTTGATAGTTACTTTAATCAAGCCTGGTTGTGTATTTAACTCAATTCCATGAATAATAGCATTTTCAAGCAGCGGTTGAAATAACATTCCAGGGACAAATACTTTATCAAGACCTTGCTCGATATCCATATTGATATTAAGACGGTTACCAAACCGTGATTGTTGAATATGTAAGAAACTATTTAGCAGCCTCAATTCCTCGCCTAATGGGATTAGCTGTTCTGGTTTCTGCAAAGTAAATCGTAGTAAATCAGCCAGACTCCAAACAAGTTTGGCTACCTTCTCAGTTCCATCAATATATGCAAGATGGGCAATTGTATTCAGTGTGTTGAATAAGAAATGCGGGTTAATCTGAGATTGCAGCAATTTTAAATCAGACTCTTGCAGCGCCTTTTCTAGCTTTGCAGTTGCCATCTGTTCCTTAATCAGCGAGAGCCGGCTATTGTCTAATTCTTTTTGTCGTAATGCCGTGCTTGTCATCTCGGCAATGCAGTTGGCTATGGCGAAAGTAGCCTCAGCCGCCGCATACAGTCGGCTTTTGGGCTCAGTTCTGATTGCTAAGGCACTATTCAAAATAATGTCGGACGGCAATTGATACATAGCCGCTACCTCCCGAAGTGAACATAGCATGCGCTCACTGTCAGGTTTTGTTAAAAATACCTCCCCGCATTTGATATATCCTTTAACCGATTTCCCGCTTAAAATGGGTATTATGATACTGGCAATATCGTTACAACACAAGAATAAATGTGTTTTTCCAATGTCCCCAATTTCCGTGAATACTTTTTGGATGCGTTGGCGGCAGTGGCTGCCAACGCTGGCCTCATGAAGTAAACAACAAAATTCCGGGTAGTTGTCGGTTTTAATAATAAATTCACCGGCGGTATCAAGAATAGCTAGACTAAGTCCTAATGCCTCAGATAATCTATTTAGCAACCCCGCGATTATTTCAAAATCAAGAAAAGTTCTAATATCGCTGCTATCACTAAAACTGGCTGATTCGATTGGTTGGGACAATAACCTTTGAAATTTAGAGGGAGTATAGACGATGAGTAATTTAAGTTCTTCTGTTGAATCATTAAACACCTTGTGCCGTGTATAGGGAGACATATGCCTGATATCCCCCGTCTTTAGTGTAAAAGAATTCCCATCAATTATCTGTTTACCATTGCCGGAAACAACATATATGACTTGCTCATCCCCGAAATGAAGATGCTCCTCTTGTATCGTGTTAGGCTTAAACGTTACCAGGCCAACACTCATCCGCTCAACATCCAGATTGTCAGGTTCAACAAACCAGAGAATGGAGCCCCATTCAAACAACTGCTGTTTTCCCAGTTGATTAATTTCTGTCATCTCCGGATACCTCCCATTCTTGCTGATGGTTACAAAATCTTCGCCCATTGTTCTTCTATGCCGAACAGCTTTCGTTTTTAGAGAACGTATATCTATTTTTCAATATAACTTTTCATATTCCTTCAAAATTCGCACATTAAAATAAGTATTTTACATATATGCTAACTTATCCCACCGCAAGACCTAACATATCCTTAAAACAAGTAGGGGCACCGGTACAAATACCGATGCCCCTACTAAGTTATTCAGCTTTAGTCTGTAATAGTACTATACATACTCCCGGCATTCTTCATCCCCTCGTAACACCCGGAGTGCTCCCTCAGCCAGTGCTTTAAGTTCATCTTCACCTGGAAAAATCGTAACGGGTGCGATGAATGAAATATACTCATTTAGTTTATTTGTAATATATTCTGAATAGGCCATACCACCAGTAATAGCAATGTAATCGACACAACCGCTGACGGGAACTGCTGCAGCTGCAATAAAGCGTGCGATTTGATAAATCATGGCATCATATATAAGCTTTGCTTCAGCATCACCAGCTGTTATGCGATTTTCTACCTCCCGTACATCGTTAGTTCCCAAGTGAGCCACAAGCCCCCCCTGCCCAGCAAGCAGCTTGCTCACGCTCTCGCTATCCAGTCCAAGCGCAAATATTAACTCGGCAAATTGCGCAGCCTGCACCGTTCCAGTCCGCTCCGGCGAAAACGGCCCCTCGCCATCTAATGAGTTATTAACTTCAATAACACGCCCCTTATTATGGCACCCGACAGAAATACCCCCACCTAAATGGGCCACAATCACAGTAAGCTCTTCATACGGACGGTTAACCTGGTTTGCTAACCTATGCGCAATTGCTTTTTGATTGAGCGCATGAAAAATGCTACGTTTTTTTATCTCCGGTCGACCTGTAATACGAGCCACAGGCTTCAATTCATCTACCACGACTGGATCCACGATGAAAGCCGGCTTATGCATTTCCGCAGCTAAATTCTGTGCCAATAACGCTCCCAGATTAGAGGCATGGGTGCCATACCTTGACTCCCTCAAATCAGCCAACATTCCCTCATTAATTGCATAGGTTCCACCCATTACCGGTTTTAATAATCCACCCCTAGCGACGAAAGCATCAAATTCGCTTAGCCCCACACCACTGTGCTGGATTTTTTCCTTAATCTTATCCAGACGATGCTGGTACTGTGCATTTACTGAGGCAAATTTACTTAGTTCACCTGTGTCGTGAATGATTTTTTCACTCCAGACCTCAACTGCATCGTTATAAACGCCGATTTTAGTTGAAGTAGATCCAGGGTTTATCGTTAAAATCGTATACGCCATCGCCATATTCCCCTTATCACTAACCTTGGCACTTACTTTTTCGATCATTTTTACTCTTCACCACAAACTCATAGCCCCTGCTAAAGGCCTCCACATTTACAGATACAAGCTTGGGTTTAGATACAAACTTTTTAGCAAACGCTTGAATGAGCGATTCATTTGTCACAATACCTGTAGCAGCCAAAAATGCCCCCAAGGCAACCATATTGATCATCTTAATGCTCCCTAGTTCATTGGCAATATCGTTTATCGGTACACAATAGTCCTGAATATCTTTGCGCTCTGCTGCTTTATCAACAAGAGAACTATTAATAATCATGATTCCATTGGACTTTAGTATCGGTTCGAATTTGTCCAATGACGGCGAGTTCATTATTATGGCAGCCGATGGTTCACTCACAGTAGGCTCACCTACTTTTTCATCAGAAATGATAACAGAGCAATTGGCTGTTCCGCCTCGCATTTCTGGACCATAGGATGGCATCCAGGATACATTTTTGTTTTCCAGCATCCCAGCCTGAGTCAGAAGCTGACCCATAACCATAACCCCTTGTCCGCCAAATCCGGACATAATTATTTCATGTCTCATTATTGTTCCTCCCCACTATTTTTATAGACTCCAAGTGGGAATTGCGGTAGCATGTTTTCTTTTAGCCACCGTTTGGCATCGACAGGCGATACCCCCCAATTAGTCGGGCATGCTGCCAAGACTTCTACCATGGCAAAACCATCACCACGAATTTGCGTCTTGAAAGCAGCTTTAATTGCATCTTTGGCTTTATTCATGTTGGCAGGGTCATTAACCGAAACGCGAGCAATATATTTTGCACCATCCAGGGTGGCTAACATTTCCGCCAGCCGGATAGGGTAACCAGCTGTTTCTAACTGGCGGCCATTTGGTGATGTAGCTGTAACTTGATTTACCAGCGTCGTAGGAGCCATTTGTCCACCTGTCATCCCATATATAGCGTTATTGACAAATATCGTCGTTATCTTCTCACCGCGTGCGGCAGCATGTACAATTTCCGCCATGCCGATAGCTGCAATGTCACCATCCCCTTGATACGAGAATACCACACAATCAGGATGTACCCGTTTAATCCCGGTTGCTACTGCAGGTGCCCGTCCGTGCGCGGCTTGCTGTACGTCAACATTAAAGTATTGATCAGCCATTACAGAACAGCCAACAGGTACTACACCAATTGTCTTTTTTTGAATAGATAGTTCATCAATTACTTCTGCTACCAAACGATGAACCAAACCATGCTGGCAACCAGGACAGTAATGTGTTGCTACATCTGTCAGAGCTTGTGGTCTCGTAAACACGTTGCCTTCCACTTTACTCACCTCTCCCTGCTACAAGTATGTCTACTATTTTTTCATAGATATCCCGCGAACTCATCATCATGCCACCGGTGCGGCCATGGAAATATACGGGTTTCGAACACTTGATTGCAAGATTTACATCTTCCACCATCTGCCCCGCACTAAGTTCTACCGTTAAGACAGCCGATGCGTTTGCCACTGTATCGGCTAACGCTTGTTTAGGAAACGGCCAAAGGGTAATCGGGCGAAATAAACCCACTTTATGCCCGGCAGCCCTAGCCATTTCTACTGCTGAAGTTGCAATCCGCGAAGTAATTCCGTAAGCAACAAGTATTACATCAGCATCATCAGTATAGCTGGTTTCCCAACGTACCTCTTGCTGCTCTATGACTTGGTACTTGTGCTGCAATTTTGTATTAACCTGCTCCAGTGTTTCCGGCTCAAGGTATAGTGTGTTAATACTGTTTGGCTTATTGCGTTCTCCCATCCCGGTTGTAGCCCAGGACTTATCAGCCGTAAATTGCGAAATATCATCAAACGTGACCGGTTCCATCATTTGCCCAAGAGCACCATCACCTAAAATCATAACTGGATTACGATATTGATCAGCTAAGTTAAACGCATGTATCGTTAAATCTGCCATTTCCTGCACACTGTTCGGTGCTACTACAATGCAGTGATAATCACCGTGCCCGCCGCCTTTGGTGGCCTGAAAGTAATCAGCTTGTCCCGGCTGGATGCCACCTAATCCAGGTCCACCCCGCATGATGTTGACAATCACACACGGCAATTCACCGGCAGCTATATAGGAAATTCCCTCTTGTTTTAAACTTACGCCAGGACTGGATGAAGAAGTCATAACCCTGGCTCCGGCACCGGCAGCACCATAAACCATATTAATAGCAGCAACTTCACTTTCCGCTTGAAGAAACGTACCCCCGACTGCCGGAAGACGCCTTGCCATATATTCAATCAACTCAGATTGAGGTGTGATAGGATAGCCAAAATAATACCTGCACCCGGCAATTACTGCAGCTTCACCAATTGCTTCATTACCTTTCATCAATTGCTTTTCTAACAAATGTTCCACTTCCCTTACTCCATAATTTCGATAACTACATCAGGACATGCTTTGGCACAAATCGCGCATCCTACACATGTTTCCGCATCAGAACAAACTGCTGGATGATACCCCTTTGCATTAAACCGCTCTGCCATAATAATAATATTCTTAGGACAGGCATCCTTGCATAACTCGCATCCCTTACATCTTTCCTCCCGAAAAACCGGACTTGGCATACTACATTCCTCCATTATGTTTCTTCCTTATTTGATTGCGTAGAAACCGGCTTGCATGGTTGAAACCCACACTATCTCAGCAACAGAAAAACCTACATCATATAGTAAATTGATATGAGACATTGCCGAAATTGGAAAATACTCTACGTTAAACCGTTTTAGATGGTTATTGACTTCGGTCTCGCTCTTACCTTGCGCTAATTGAAACTGCTGCCAACGCTGAAGCCCAACCTGGACTCCTTTTTCGGTATTAGGTTTAATATTTTCAAAAGTAACGAAAATACCATTTTCTTTAAGTAGTCTGAAACAATTCGCAGTTGCCCTTTTTCTTGTACTAACATCCAAATAGTGATGGCATTGAATGGCCGTAATTACATCAAAACTTTCTTGGGGACAATCAATATCT
The DNA here is from genome assembly GCA_023443285.1 of Bacillota bacterium. Lineage (GTDB taxonomy): Bacteria > Bacillota > Negativicutes > Sporomusales > Sporomusaceae > Sporomusa. Next base: position 45,855 of record JAEZVB010000008.1, on the reverse strand, counting down.
TGCGTAGTCACCTGGAAATACTCCCGGTTTAAAAATTCGTCTTTTGAGAATCTTTCTTTTGCTAGAGTTAACATGGCTTCAGATGGATCAGCAAGAACAAAACGTGTGTTATTAAAAGATTTACTTGCTTTCTCAATAAGTCTGCCTGTGCCGCAACCAGTATCAAGCCATCTTTTAGGCCTGGAATTCACCGTTTTTATTAGGTCAATCGTCTCATCATGAAAAAAACTATAGTGCGGAATTGTACTCTCGATTTTAGTGTCATAATCCTGTGTTAAAAATGGTGTTTTATTATCACTCAATACAAAATCACCTCCCTACGCTCATGCCGTTTTCTGCTTAAATAATCCTAAGCAAATCACCGTTTTTTACCATTGCTGCATTTGCTTCGTCTGTATCGATATGCATCTCTAAAAGGAAGCTGTCATGTACTCGCACCAGCACTTTTTCCAAAATAACCGGCCTATATTCACTTCCGCAACGCACCTGGATAAAGTCGCGATCTTTAACACCAAACTCAGTTGCATCGCTCGAATTCATATGAATATGCCTCCAAGCAGCAATTACACCTTTCTGCAAAACCACCAGACCATTAGGACCGATCAACGTAATTCCCGGTGAGCCTTTGATATCACCCGAGTCCCGCACAGGTACGTTTAGACCAAGTTTTATTGCATCGGTAATAGAAATCTCAACTTGCGTTTCCGCCCGTTCCGGCCCCAATACGCGTACATTGCTGAAAGTAGCTTTCTGCGTAACTAGGTCGACCGTTTCTTCTGCCGCATATTGCCCAGGCTGATAAACATACTTATACGGATGGAGCTGATAGCCTGGACCAAACAAAATATCCAGATGTATCCGCGACAAATGAACATGCCGCGCCGAAATACCGACTTTAACTGTCTTTGTCATGTTTGTCCTCCTTTACTCTTATATGACATGATATCGCTTTCTAAAATCGCCTTCATTCACTTCATTGCAGTTTATTTAGGGAATTTTGCTAATAAAAAAACCAAAGTATTTCTACTTTGGTTTTTTTGTCAATTATTATTGTTTTTTTGTTACCGCAGTATTGGTCGTTAAAATCTTCCCAAATCCTTATTGACAAAAATAGGTAGGTTAGTATAACATTATTTCCGACGGTCGTATATTTATAAATTATATTAAAATCGATCATATCACTAGTACTTAGGAGGATGGAAAATGAACGGATATGGAATGCCTGACATTAAACAAAAACAAAGACCAATTTTGCCTAACTGGCAGCCCCACCCCTACTCGGTAATTCCCTTACTTACTGTAAAAATGACAATGAGTAAGGGCCTTTTCACCTATTTGCTGGACTACGAAAAAACTTTTATTGCTGCCAGTGGTTGCTTTTTTATTAAAGGAGTAGATGGGCGCAACATCATGGTTGATACAGGTTCGACTATGGATGATTTTATTGCCCACGGCTGCGCTTGTGAAAAAATTGAAGCCATGCCGGAGGCTTTAAAGAAGGCTACCGGCCTCAATCCACAAGATATAGACACCCTTATTTTCACGCAGTTGCATCATGATCATGCCCTACTGGCCAATTTATTCAAACATGCCAAGATCATTGTCCAGCAAGATGAATGGAACGCTCTCCATGAAGCACCAGTATGTTATAGGCCTGTATATCATCCGGAATACCTGGAAGGATGTATTCCTACTCTGCTAGACGGGGATGTTTTTAACGTTTTTCCAGGTATTCATCTCCTGTATACTCCTGGTCACACCCCAGGTGGGCAATCTGTTGTGATCGATACCCAAGAAGGGCGGGTTATTATCTGCGGGGTCTGTTGCTGTGAGGACAACTTTAACCCACCTAAAGAATTGGCATCCATCTGGCCGGTCTTGGTGCCAGGTCTACATGTTAATAATGAAGACGCCTATGAAAGCCTCTTGAGGGTCAAAAACGAAGCAGATTACATTATTACGCTTCACGACATCAAAACCTATGAGCGCGGTCCCTGTCCCAGCTCCAAGTGGCCAAAGAACGAGAAGTAGGTTGAATTGGAATGTTTACCAACAGATACATGACTTCCCCTAATAAAGCAGAATTCCCGCCAAATACAAACAAATTTGGCAGGAATTTTGCTTTATTAGTTCGTCCATGCTTTAAAACAATTCATCACCGCTTTTAAAATTAAAGCCTGGGTGATTGTCAAAGCGTACTACGCCAACTACCGCCTTATCCTGAACGGCTGCTTTAATTTTAGCGACCCCTTCCATGCCAAATCCAGCACAAAGTTCAACCGCTGTAATCCCTTTTTGCACAAGGTCTTTAGCTGCTCCCACAGCTTCCTCATAACTTTTCACACCGACAGTATGAAGTTCGACCGATGGTGTATTAATCACTGAATTGTGAATCCTTGCATCTGTTTCAGGGGCGACAAATATAAATGCTGCTTTTAATCCCATAAAAACACTTCCTTAATAATAAAAGTTGTGAACTCAGAGAGCCGCGCGCTCATGTCCTGTTCACTACCAATATTAGCTTAACGCGACAGCGATTTATTGTAAAAATGCGACATGAAATTCTTTTCCTGCAAAAACAGCGAAGGATGTTCTCCCACATAAGCATTACATTCTTTGATAAAGTGCGATTGGTCATAATACCCGTGTTCTAAAGCCGCTGCCAAATAAGACTGCTCTTTATTGAGCAGTAAGTGCCGCATCACTGCTTCAAAGCGAGATACCCGCTGAAACCCTTTAGGCGTAATCCCCACTGCTTCTTTAAATCTTCTTTGCATCTGTCGCTCACTAATGCACAGTTCCTTGCTAACCTCTTCTATACTCACAGCATTATAACCATAGAGCACTTTCCTTACAGCCCTATCCAGCCAATATTCCGGACGACGATATTGTTCAAGAAAACCCATGAGTACCTTTTCAATAATACTGATCCGATCCTCTAGCGTCTTTGCTTCGATTATCTGCTGGCCAAACTTCTGTCCGCTATGCCCCCATATATCATTAATATCAATAAACTCATCAATCAAATCATGACCTGCTTCCCGGCAGAAATGCCGGAAAGCTCCCGCACGAAATCGAACTGCAATAAAGCCCATATTACTTACGGGTTCTAATGAATAATAGCCAAAGCGCGTAGCCATAATATGACTGCGTGGCACAGTGATAGCTTGGCCTCGCTCGTTTTTCCATCTAAGCGGCTGCCCATAGTGAAACATCAGTTCTGTTCCTGTCCCAGGCAACAGGCGTGGCAAAACCGGCTCATTCTCCCATACCCAGTATCGGCTGATATAGGATCTTAAATATGGATGCGGCTTTAAATTAAACACCCTCATAAAAACTAACCTCTTATCAAGAACTGTTTTCAAAGAATATTTTAGTAAATATATAAGATTCTTGCAAATAATTGGAAAATAATTCCTCTACGCAAAGTAATATAGATAGTTTATATTACCCTACTCTCTGCATTCTATATTGTAAAAATGCGACACTTTTGAGTGCCGCGCTTTACAATTTTTTCATAAATACATATAATTAGAGTAATTCGTAAAATATTAAAAGACAATAGTTGAGACAGTAGGCTCTTCGTCTCGGTTTTGAGGCAAGGAGCTTTTTGTTTTCCTACGCCCCTCTGCCAAGCACAAAGCATTCATATACAATTTTTTCCACGATTGTCTGGAATCATAGTATCCAAAAATAAATTTAAATAATATTGTAAAAGCAAGTACCTATACCTCTGTCCCAATTGAAGCTTTTGACTTACAAGCAGGTTCAAAGTGCGAAAACGAAAAAAGTTAAAGGCTAATTCATGAGGAGGAAGCATGAACCAACAGGAACAGCAGTTTGAAAAAGAACGACTCGCAGCAACGCTCCGGCGAGTACAAGAACAAATACACAAAAACGCGGAGGTTTTGGGAGGCCATCAGCATGCCCTCAAGAATTCTCTTCAGGATTACTGGAATGGTGGTGGCGGTAGTTCGATTGATGAAGCGCAACATATCGAGACTATGAATCGCCAGCGCGCTCTCTCCAAACACTCCCATGGCAATGCCCGTCATTTAATCAAGATGCTCAAGTCCCCCTACTTTGGCCGGATTGATTTTTCTGAAGCTCATTATAATGATACAGACAAAATCTATATTGGAATTGGCAGCCTGGCCGCAGAAGACGGTGAATTTCTCGTCTACGATTGGCGCGCCCCGGTATCAAGCATGTTCTATGATTATGGCCTTGGTAAGGCATCTTACCACTGCCCGGCAGGAGTAATTGATGGGATTATCACCCTCAAGCGCCAATACAAGATAACTGATGGGCATATCCAGTATATGTTTGATTCTGACCTGACAATTGATGACGATATTCTCAAAGAACTACTAGCTAAAAGTGTCGATGATAAGATGCATACCATTGTAAACAGCATCCAGCGGGATCAAAATCAGATTATCCGTGATGAGCGGCATAAGGTATTGTTTTTAGAGGGACCGGCCGGCAGCGGCAAGACATCGGTAGCCTTACACCGCATAGCATTTTTACTTTATCAGAACCGGGAAAGCCTAACCTCTCAGAATGTATTAATCCTATCCCCTAACCATATTTTTAGTGATTATATTTCTAATGTCTTACCGGAAATAGGTGAAGCAAACGTTGTGCAAATGACTTTTCAGGACTACACTGCCAGATCTGCCTCCCATATTCCCTTGCGCCTTGAAACCCGAACAGATTATTTTGAGCATATGCTACTTCACAATGCCAACAAACAACGGGCAGCTACTATCCGTTTCAAATCATCACACCTCTTTAATGAGGTTTTAACCAAGTATCTTAACTGGCTGGCAACAGACTGGATTAATGGTCACCCATCTATCACGGCGCGGGGCGATACGCTGTTTGGCCAAAACGAATGGCAGCACTACTACCAAAATAGCTTTAGCATGATGCCGCCGGCAATCCGTCTCGAGAAAATTAGAGCCATCATCCAAAAACGAATGCATGATCTCATCCATGATGTTCGCCGTGAAAAAGTCGCAGCGCTCATTGAGGCCGGTGAAGAAATCAATGAAAAAGTGATAAAAGCGTTGGCTAGAATCCAGGCGAGAAGCGAGCTAAAACCCATTACTGATTATGTAGAAAAACTGACAACACTAGATCCCTTAGAGGAATATGTTGCCCTTTTTTCTGACGACAGATTATTCACAGTTACCGGGATGCCTATTCCTGGCAACTGGGATACGATAAAATCGCAAACACGCAAGCTAATTAACAGGGGCACTCTCCCCTACGAAGATATTTCGCCTTTTTTGTACTTCCAGGGTATAGTGCAGGGTTTTCCAATCAAACAAGAAATTAAACATGTCGTCATTGACGAAGCACAAGATTATTCAGCTTTTCAATACAAAATCCTCTCTCAGCTATTCCCCGAAAGTTCCTGGACAATTGTTGGCGACCCTGCGCAGTCAATCCAGCCTTTTATTAAAACAGCCAGTTTTGCTGAGGCCAGTAACATCTTGGGGCCAGAGCAAACCTTGCATTTCCGTTTGAACAAAAGCTACCGTTCTACCCAAGCCATTCAAGATTTTTGCCAGGCAATCTTACCAAATGTCGGCGAAAGCCTTTCCATCCATCGTCCTGGCCCCAAACCTACAGTTGTTCAAATGAATAATCCCAGTGATGTAGCCGCTACTCTTCTTAGCACTATCCAAACGGTACAGAGCGATGGGTTGAAGTCTATTGGAATCATCACCAAGAACGCAGTCCAAGCCCTTGGGATTTATACTAGGTTAAAGGAAACTATCAAAACTACCCTCATAAGTAAAGAGGACGACGCATTCCCTACCGGAATTGTTGTCATCCCCTCCTATCTGGCCAAAGGCTTAGAGTTTGATGTTGTACTTGTGGTTAACACAGATGCTAATAATTATAGCCAGGAGCAAGATTGTAATATTCTATATACAATCTGTACTCGGGCTTTGCATCGATTGTATCTATTTTATACGGGAAACCCGTCGCCCTATTTGCGACAGGTTGATAGGACTTTGTACACCACTACGCTTGTCGCTCCTCATCCCGTTTCTCACAACTAAAGGTATATTTTGTTACCTTTGAAAAAGTCTGATCCTTATGTAATATACAATCAGGAAAGTTAGCGTGATGAATACTATCAGGCAAGCCTTGCGTCTCCAGGCAAAGACCTAAATATCGCTGGGATTTTACACCGCAAAAGTCCAGATTATTGGGTATCATATTTCCCGTATATAGTACTACGCCAACTGCATCAGTTTCGATAATTACACGGCGGCCACTTTCCCTGTCCTCTAGTACAATTTCTCTATTATTATTGCTGTTCAAAACAAATGGATGATCATACCCATGACCAACTATTTTATTTTGGGCGGCATCGGATTTAATTCCCTCAATTATTTTTCGTCCGGTTCGAAAATCAAAAACAGTATCGCGGGCAGCTATGAGCTTTCCTGTCGGCAGCAAATCTTCTGTTAGTTCTAAAAAGCTGCTGCTGTCAATTTGTAAGACATGATCCGTTATGTCCTGTTTCAAATCGCCGCTCAAATTAAAATAGGTATGATTGGTCGGATTTAATAGTGTTGCTTGATCTGATGTCCCACAATACTGAATAACAAACTCATTGTTATCGTTTAAAGTGTACGTTACTAGCATCTTCACCGTTCCGGGATAACCATCCTCCCCATCTGGGCTGGTATAAGAAAACGTAACCGTAGTTTCACTTTCCTTCTCAGTGGTATTGGCAGCCCATACTACATTATGAAAGCCTTTCAAGCCCCCATGCAGATGATTCTTTCCATCATTTTTTGCCAGCGTGTAGGTTTTGTCTGCCAGATTGAAGCAAGCATTTTTTATTCTGCCGGCCACTCTCCCAACAATTACCCCGGCATAGATGACATTATTTCTATAACTCTCAAAATCCTGAAACCCCAGCACAATGTTTTCAAAGTTTCCTCTTTGGTCGGGAGTAATAATCCTGGTAATCGCACACCCGTAGTTCAAACAGGATACCTCTATCCCATTTGCATTTTTCAAAGTGTATTCATAAATTTCTTTTCCATTATCCTCACCAAATAGACGCTTTGTCAGCATGCGGCTCACACCCTTAAACGAACGTTCCATGTTATTTCTTATTTTTGTTAGCAATATCAAACCAGACAGCCGCTACCAATATCGACCCTTTTACAATAAACTGCCAGAAGGTCTCAATATTGAGCATACTCATGCCATTATCCAGACTAGCCATAACCAGCGCCCCAATAATGGCGCCCCCTACGCTACCGACACCGCCAGCTAGGCTTGCTCCGCCAATAACGCAAGCTGCAATCGCATCCATTTCGGCATTTTGACCTGCGGCAACTGATGCGGCATTTAAGCGAGAGGCCAACATGATACCTGCCATTGCAACCAACATACCTTGCATTGCAAAAATGCCTAACGTCATTTTTGAAACATTGATACCGCATAATTTAGCAGCTTCTACATTGCCGCCAATTGCATAAACCCGTCGGCCAAATACTGTCCTAGACAATATATAAGAAAAAACAACTGCGAAAATAGCTAGTATAAGAACAGGCACAGGGAAACCCTGGTAGGAGTTCAGAACTGTGACAAGTACACCAATTAAGACAGCAGCAAATACAATCTTCATAGCAGCAACTGGGGTCGGCGGAATGGATAGTCCATACTGTGTCCGCAATTTCCGTTGATTCATAGAATTATAGGCCATCACAGCTACAGCCACTATACCTATAACTATGCCAATTGCGTCTATTAAATAGGCGTTGCCCAAAAAACGAATTTCCGGCCCTAACGAAGCTACCGTAGTTCCTTTGGTCATACCAACAAGTATACCTCTAAATACCAGAAAACCGCCTAAGGTAACGATAAAGGATGGTATTTTTTTGTAGGCTACCAGCCAACCGTTTATGAGCCCAATCGCGAGACCAACCAGCAGCGTAATACCTATAGCGGTAATGCCGTCAATTTTGTACCATACATTCAAAATAGCTACTACGCCACCGAGCAAACCCATGAGTGAGCCTACCGAAAGATCAATATGACCGATAATGATAATAAAAACCATACCAATTGATATAATACCCGTTATAGACATCTGGCGAAATAAATTGGAAATATTCCTGGAGCTTAAAAATTCTCCGTTTGTTGCTACGCTAAAAAAAAGCCAAAGCGAAATCAACGCAATGATCATTGCATAGGTTTTTACATTAAAATTAAACAGTGATTTTAGCATGGTCTTTTTACCGGCAACAGTTTTAATATTGGTTTCTTCTAGCTGAGTTGTCATTGAGCAGCCCCCCTTACAGCACAGTGCATGATTTGCTCTTGATTAATATTCTTGTTGATAAATTCTCCTGTAATTTTACCGTCATTCATTACAAGAATCCGGTCAGCCATGCCAAGCACTTCCGGCAAATCAGAGGAAATCATAATAACGGCAATACCTTCTGCAGCTAACTGATTCATCAAATTATATATCTCATATTTTGCACCAACATCAATACCGCGTGTTGGTTCATCCAAGATTAACACCTTTAATTTACGCAGCAAAAACTTGGCCAGAACCACCTTTTGCTGATTGCCGCCACTTAGATTTTTAATCAATGCATCCAGGTGCGGCGCTTTTATTTTTAACTTTGCCATAAATGTGTTAGCATCTGTCAATTCTTTGCAATTATCTATACAGTCTAACCGCTGTCGGTAATCCTCAATGTTGGCAAGTGTCATATTCTGCATAACAGACATGGATTCGATAATTCCGTGGCGTTTGCGATCTTCAGGAACCATAGCAATACCATTCTTTAAGGCATCACTAGGATGCTTGATGACTATTTTCTTTCCCTCTAAATATACTTCGCCGCTACGATTGCCTGTGTGAAAACCGCAAATAGCAGCTACCAATTCAGTGCGCCCCGCTCCTACCAGGCCGGAAAATCCTAATACTTCACCGCGTTTTAATGAAAAACTTATGTTTTCGACAAGTATCTTATCAGGCTCATTTCCATCATAGACAGTATAGTTTTTTACAGATAAAATCTCCCTATCGGTTGCATGGGCTTCTTTAGGGTACAAATCGTTAATTTCCCGCCCTACCATCATCCTTACAACATCATCTTTTGTAAGACTCTTGATCAGGTGAGAACCGATGGTGCAGCCGTCTCGAATGGTAGTGACGGCATCTGCCAGCCGGAACACTTCATCGAGCTTATGGGATATATATATGCAGGTAACTCCTCTTGCTTTTAACTTTCCTAATATCTCTATCAAGGTCTCAACTTCTCCCTCCGACAAGGAAGCCGTTGGTTCGTCCAAGATTAAAAGTTGGGCGTTCTTGGATAACGCCTTAGCAATTTCAACCAGTTGCTGTTGCCCGGTTCCTAAATGCTTAACGAGAGTATCCGGACTTATATTCAGTTTCATTTCTTTTAGCAGTTCCTGTGTTTTAGCGAGCATAGCCGGTATATTGACGATACCTCTCTGCTGCAGTTCATTGCCAACGAAGATATTTTCGTATATGGGCAATTCTTTAAACAATGCCAATTCCTGATGGATAATGGCAATGCCGGCTTGTTCAGCATCTGCTATGTTTCGGATGATCACTTTTTTTCCGCTTAAAAATATTTCTCCGTCATATGTCCCATTTGGATATACACCGCTCAGAATTTTCATTAATGTTGATTTACCTGCGCCGTTTTCTCCACAGAGTGCATGGATTTCTCCCCTTTTGACCTTAAAGGAAATGTTATTTAGCGCCCTTACTCCGGAAAATTCCTTTACGATGTTATTCATTTCTAAAATATATTCGTCCATTTTATCCCCTCACGTTCATATATAGCAGGTGAGGGAGGATAGCTCCCTCACCTACACGTGATTACATCTTAGGCCATTTATCCTTAGGAACATTTTTGTAAACTTCTTCGAGTTTGTTATAACCGTCTTTTATAACTGTTTCTACCATATTCTTGGCATCAACAGCTATTGGAGCTAAAAGAATGGATGGAACATCGATCTTACCGTTATTTACCTTACCGTCAGCTTTGGGCGCTTCTCCTTTGGCCATCTTAACGGCAACTTCAGCCGCAGCAGTGGCTAATTTCTTGATTGGTTTGTAAACAGTCATGGTCTGCAGACCTTCTACAATTCGTTGACAAGCGGCAAGTTCAGCATCTTGACCAGAAATAGGCACTTTTCCGCCTAAACCCTGAGCAGTCAACGCTTGGATAGCACCGCCGGCAGTACTGTCATTTGATGCGACAACAGCATCAATTTTATTGTTATTGGCAGTTAACGCATTTTCCATGATTTTGAGAGCTTCTTCTGGCAGCCAGTCTTTAGCCCATTGATCGCCGATAACTTTAATATCGCCTTTGTCAATCAACGGCTGCAAAACTTTCATTTGACCTGCGCGGAACATCTTAGCGTTATTATCGGTCGGTGAGCCGCCAAGCAAGAAATAGTTACCTTTAGGCGTAAGTTTTACAATTGACTCGGCTTGCATTTCGCCGACTTTAATGTTATCAAAAGAAACATAACAGTCAACATCGGATTTGGTAATCAAACGGTCATAAGCCAGCACCTTAATACCTGCTTTATGCGCCTGCTCAATAATCGGAGCCATTGCTTCACCGTTATGAGGAATGATTACCAGAACATTTACACCTTGAGAAATAAGGTTTTCACATTGTGAGAATTGTGTTTGGTCATCGCCGTTAGCAGATTGAACAACCACTTCAGCACCAAGTTCTTTTGCCTTTTCTACAAATAAATCCCTGTCGTGCTGCCATCTTTCCAGCCTTAAATCATCCATGCTTAAGCCAATTTTGATCTTGCCTTGTTGCGGAGTATTCGTTTTAGCAGTTTCTTGCTTTGTACAGCCAGCTACCATCACCATTAGAGCAAGCATGCACACAACTACCAGACGTAACACTCCAAATCTTTTTCCTTTAAACACTCTTTTTCTCCTCCCATACTTTGCATTTTGTGTCACCTGTTATAATAATTTTGCGATCGATCCCTCCCTTTCGGTTCGGCTCCGGTTTTAGCGGCGCCGCTTATTTTTTCCCTCTAACACGATATATAAAGTAAAGATAAAGCTACCACATCGAGGCAATCAAGGCTGCTGCCATTACATGCATTAATCTTCCTCTAGAAGATATTGATTGAGAATGGTTTTAATTTGCTCTTGACGCCCGGATTTATTTATTATCGGTTTATTTTGGAGAGCATAGCTCTCTAATGTTTGGAAATTAGCCCTTCCCTCTACAATTTCAAGGCCAATACCTTCCCTAAAGCTGCTATAACGTTCTTCAATTATTGTTTCGAACACCCGGTCTTCGATCAACCTACTTGCTACTTTCAATCCCTTAGCAAAGCTGTCCATCCCGGCAATATGAGCTAGCAGCAAATCCTCTGGCTCGAAAGAGGCTCTTCTGGGTTTGGCATCAAAATTCAAGCCCCCTCTTCCCAGTCCGCCATTTTTCAGGATTTCGTACATGGCTAATGTGGTATCATATAGATCAGTCGGGAATTCATCTGTATCCCATCCCAGCAGCGTGTCGCCTTGATTGGCATCCACCGAACCGAGTATGCCGTTAATTCTGCAGAATCTCAATTCATGCTGAAAACTATGTCCGGCCAGCGTGGCGTGGTTAGCCTCAACATTTATCTTAAAGTAATCCTGTAGGCCATATTTGGATAAGAAGCCCAAGACTGTCTGGGTATCAAAATCATATTGGTGTTTGGTTGGCTCCTTCGGCTTTGGCTCGATCAAGAATTGTCCATTAAAACCGATTTCCTTGGCATACGCTACCGCCATATGAAAGAATCTCGCCAAATTGTCCAGTTCCAAGCCAAGATCTGTGTTTAAAAGAGTTTCATAGCCTTCCCGGCCACCCCAAAACACATAATTGTCAGCGCCTAACTCCTTACCGGTTTCAAGACCCTTTTTCACCTGCGCCGCACAGTACGCAAATACATCGGCATTACAAGTTGTAGCAGCACCGTGCACAAACCGGGGATGAGAGAACATGTTGGCGGTATTCCAAAGCACTCTTGCTTTACTTGTCTTCATGTATTCTTTAATCATGCCAATGATAGTATCAAGGTTTTTGTTGGTCTCCTGCAGTGTCTCACCCTCTGGGGCAATGTCCCGATCATGAAATGCGAAGAAAGGAATATTCAGTTTTTCAAAAAGCTCAAAAGCCGCTTCCAGCCTGGCTCTCGCCCTGTCCATACCGGTAAATTGATCCCAAGGTCTCAGCATGGTGGCGCTACCAAAGGGATCGGTACCCTCGCCGGTAAACGTATGCCAATACGCCACCGAAAAGCGCAACTGCTCTTCCATAGTCTTGCCCATAACGATTTCCTGAGGATTATAGTGTTTAAATGCAAACGGATTCTTCGATTTTGCTCCCTCATAGTTAACCTTTTTGATACCTGCAAAGTACTCCATATTTTTGCCTCCCGCTAAATTAGTATGATGCATCAACGTGTAGTTCCCTTTGACTACTCACTATATCGAACTCAACTCAGTAAATGTTTCTTTTAGGGTTCTGTACAGCCCTTGATAAATTCGATAAACACGCTCATATTTCTTAACTTGTTCTTGATTAGGTTCGGTGCTCCAAACGGCTTTGATTGTGCTGTTGCAGGCATCTTCCACGGTATCAAAAATGCCAGCACCTACAGCGGCTAAGATGGCTGCGCCAAAAGCTGGGCCGTCTGTCGAATTAACTACCTCTACCTTAAGACCCATAATATCCGCGAGAATCTGGCGCCACAACAGACTCTTGGCTCCGCCGCCGCTCACGCGAATGACCTGTGCTGGAATATTCTGTTCCCTTATTATTTCAAGCGAATCCCTAAGACCAAAGCAGACGCCTTCTAATATTGCCCGTGTCATGTGCGCCCGACTGTGCATCATGGTTAAACCAATAAAAGTCCCTCTGGCGTTCGGATCACTATAGGGGGTACGTTCGCCCATAAGATACGGCAGGAAAATCAAGCCTTCAGAACCAGGGGGAATCTTCCCAGCTTCCTCGAGCAAAAGAGCATAGCCGCTATTGTCCAAGTGGAATATTTCTTCGACCCACCATTTTAGGCATGAAGACGCGGAAAGCATTACACCCATTACATGCCACTTACCGTTGCTATGGCAGAATGCATGCAATTTGTTTTCATCATCCACAGCGTATTTTTCCTGACAAGCAAATACCACACCCGATGTCCCTAGTGCAACCAATGCCATACCGCGATCAACTACGCCAGTGCCAACCGCACCGCAGGCCTGATCACCGCCGCCGCCAACTACTTCAGTTCCTGCATGTAGTTGGGTTGACCTAGCGGCCTCTTCCGTGATGTTGCCTGTTACTTCATAAGATTCGTAGCACTTCGGCAAGACTTCCTCACTAAGTCCAAGCATCGCCAGCATTTCTGCTGACCAACGCCGGTTCGACACATCAAAAAATAACGTGCCGGAGGCATCAGATACATCAGTTGCATACTCACCCGTTAATTTGAAGCGAATATAATCTTTGGGCAATAGAACATGGCCGATTTTTTCGAATATTTCCGGTAGATGCCGCCGCACCCACAATACTTTTGGTGCTGTAAATCCGGCCAGCGCCTTATTGCCTGTATATTTTGACAATTCCGTACCGAGCTTTTCCGTAATATAATCACACTCGGCCTGGGTACGTTGGTCACACCATAGCATCGCCGGCATCAACACCTGGTTCGCTCTATCCAGTAAAACCAAACCGTGCATCTGCCCACCTAAGCCAATACTGCGTACCTGCGTACCCGCCATACCGGCCGTCCGCAAGAGCTCGCTGATTCCTGCTTTTGTAGCTTCCCACCAGTCTTCAGGATTTTGTTCAGCCCATCCAGATTCTGGATAATAGACTGGATAGTCTTTTGTTACCGTTCCGATCACACTGCCTTTTTCATCCATTAATAGCAGCTTAACGGCAGATGTACCAAGATCAATGCCTAGGAAATTCATCAATGACTCACCCACTTTCATAGTTCAAACTTAGAGATACAACTCATTTAGTTTGTTGCTCCGATAAACTAAAAAGCTTAAAAAAGTACTGCTTTCAACTATTGCCTTATTGTTCTAAGCTTCAAGATTATCTGTCATCACTCAGATTACGCTACCGGAGATGCGTAGATTTTTGAAATAACTAAAGCAACTGCGCCCAAGGCACACGCCTTCACTGCAAGCTCAGATGACGCTATTTTCACCTGAGAATACTTGTAAGAAAATGACCGCCTTACAACCTCCGACCGTAATTCACGCATAAGTATATCGCCTGCCAAAGGCAAAACATTACCTATAACCACACATTTAGGGTTGAAGATGTTAATTAGGTTTGCAACTCCAATGCCAAGATAATACCCAATATTTTTTAACCCGGCAATGGCTAAACGGTCACCCTGATTGGCTGCTTCTATTATTTGGAATATATTCAAATTGTCCGGTACAGATGCATCCTTCGCCAATAATGTGCTATCCGAATAATTTGCAGCATTTTCCTTAAGATATCGCAACAGTGCTTTCTCAGAAGCATACTCCTCCCAGCAACCAATACTGCCACAGGTACATCTAGTTCCATGAATATCAATAGTCATATGCCCCATTTCACCGGCCAACCCGCTTGCACCGCGATATAGTTCGTCATTGATAACAATACCTGCCCCAATACCAATTCCAGCGCTGATATACACAAGTTCAGACGTTCTTCTTCCAAGACCAAACCACTTCTCGCCAATCGCTCCTGCATTGGCCTCATTATCAACTAATACAGGAATGGCAAACTCCTCTTCGAGGATATCTTTTAGCTTAATGTTTTCCCATACAAGGTTAGGGGCAGACAAAATGTAGCCCTGATCATAGTTCACCATGCCGGGTGCGCCGACCCCAATACCGATAACACCCCGTACACTCTGTGGAACCTGCTTAATTGTTTCTCTTATCAACCCAAATAGTTCATTAAGTTTTTGCAGTGGGGAGTCTGTGGCTTTACTTATAGCAATCCGCTTTTCCCATATGATTTCACCGGCAAAATTGGTCAATATGCTCAATATGTAATTCACACCGAGGTCTATTCCAATCACACTGCCAAAGTCTCGATTAATCGATAAATTAATCGGTTTTCGTCCCCCCTGAGACTCGCCAATTCCTATTTCTAAAATCAGTCCCTCTGCTAAGAGCTCATCTACCAATGCAGAAACCGTTGACTTGTTCAAGCCGGTAAGCTTGGCTACTTCAGCTCGCGAAACAGGTTTTTCCTTATGAACCGTGTTCAAAACAAGTATTTTATTAATTTTCTTAACTAGTAATTGATCTGCATTTTTCATTTTGTGCTCTCATCCTATCTCGATTTTGTTGTGCAACTTAGTTTGTCGGGCAAACCAACTAGCAGTATTATTCTTCATCGCTCGTCCGATTCCTGCCTATTATGTAAAAAATTATCATAGAATACTTTACCTTACAGGGAGCTCTCGCCAACCGCCTCTCTGCCATCTTATTGCCGATCATCGTCCGCCTGACCTCCCCTGACAAGCTGAGTTCAAGAAAAGACCTTCAAAACTCAAATTAGTTTTGAAGGTCTTTTCTTGATTTAGATAAACGACGATTAATGACTTCTATCACGCTTACTTGTTATCCAGCAAGCTATCGAAATATTGATTCGCGTTTTGAATATATATTTCATCCGGCAGAAACGACTGTTCCAACGCTTGTCTCGTTTCCGCTGACAACGCCTGCCCTTGCGCGATTTCACAGCCAGCTTTTTTTATCCATTGCCGATATGTTTGAACTTGAGGTAGTTCCGTCGATAGCAGTCCGCCCTGCGACGCATAAATTTCACCCAGTAATTCTGTCTGCATATTCAAGGTCACGCGCTGCACCCAGTGTGATAACGCCTGGAAATGTGACCGTTCTGGAAAGCCACAGTTCGACAGCATTAGCAAGCGGGGCGTTTTCTCGTCCGGCTTATTCTTGTGGCGTGATTCCCCACTAGCAGTCTTGTCGAAATGTGGGTCGCCTTTGACGATCATTCGATCCATGAACACCTTTAGCATTCCAGAAATTGTATCGAAATACAGCGGGCTAGCTAAGACCAATACGTCTGCACCCTCCGCCTCAGCCAAAATATTCTTCATATCGTCGTCGATGACGCAGTGGCCTGGTGTCTTGAGCCAACAGGAAAAACAGCCGCGGCAGTGCTGAATCTTCTTCTCCGCCAAAAATACATTTAACGTTTCCGCACCCACGTCTTGCGCTCCTTGCAAAAAAGCTTCGGCCATGATTTGTGTATTGCTGCCTCGGCCTCTGGGGCTCCCGTTGATTAATACAATCTTCATTCCATACCCTCCCATGTTGCTCTCACATATAACCTAAATTAGCTGATAAAATAACCCGTGACTTGAACAATGAAAATAAAGTTTGCCATGCCCTAACTTGTGAAAGCGAAATTGTAGATTCCATTCTGGATATTGCTTTACAATAAAAACCTTATCTCCTGTAACGTAGGCAACAAAAGATATATAATGTTCTTTTCTCATCTCGTGTAAGGAAGAAACATACAGTTCATCTTCCACAGGCTCAATATTTAGTTGATGGCTTTCCACTGCTTTTGCTGCAACTAAAGCTTCCATTTTCTTTGAGCAGCATGAAATGCTTGCAACTCCTGTTGCTGTTATTAGATTACCGCACTGCGGGCAAAAGTAAAATTGGATCTTTTTCATATTTCCTCCGACTGTTTCATTTAGTACCATTTTTCCCAACAGAATTTCTTCAATATTGACTCCAAGTATTTGTGATAGTTCCGGAAGTAATGACACATCAGGACATCCAAGACCGCGTTCCCATTTACTTATTGTTTTGTCACTAATGTTCATTAGCTCAGCAACCTGTTTTTGTGTCATATCTTTTTCTTTTCGCAAACTATATATCAATTTGCCGACTTTTTCGCAATCCACTAGTATCACCTCACAAATTTAGTTTAGACTATATTAAAAATACTATCAATAAACGAATCGTAGAGTTTGGAAGCTAGACGTGGCAGGTATATACCTGTTAAATAAAAATTAGCCATGTAGGGAATGATGTCTCGATCCCTACGTGGCTAATTTTATTTCATGCAGTCTGCCGATTCTCTAACTGACTACTTTTTCTAAAACCTTCACAAATTCATCGACAAGATTGGGATCAAACTGTTTACCCGAGCAGCGGCGGAGCTCTGTGATCGCATCATTATGAGGCATTGCCCTTCGGTATGGTCGGTCGTTGGTCATAGCGTCATAGGCGTCAACAATTGCCAGAATCCTGCACGGAAGCGGAATATCCTCACCTACTAGCCCCAAGGGGTAACCTTTACCATCCCAGTGTTCCTGATGCTTTAGAATCCACTCAGCTATAGGTACCAAATCCGGGGATGATTTCGCTATCCGAAAACCAATGTCACAGTGCTGTTTCATGATTGTCATCTCTTCTTCCGTAAGGCGTCCGGGCTTATTGAGAATACTATCAGGAATACCGACCTTA
This sequence comes from Bacillota bacterium, assembly GCA_023443285.1. Lineage (GTDB taxonomy): Bacteria > Bacillota > Negativicutes > Sporomusales > Sporomusaceae > Sporomusa. Next base: position 28,268 of record JAEZVB010000008.1, on the reverse strand, counting down.
CCTATGTCGTGAAACTTGGCAAAAAGCCTAAGATCAGCCATTGCGGCCGGAGATATCTGTAGTACTTTTCCCATCATTTCCATAAGATCGCCCAGCCGATCAGCATGCCCCTCGGTAATATGATCTCGTACTTCCAGGGCTTTCATCATGGCTTGGACGATAGAGCTACGGATGCTCTGACTTTGATGCAGCTTCTGCCGATACATGTTATTGTCTGCCGTTTTAAAAACAGTATCGACATTTATATTTTGAGTATCCAACGCCCAGCCAAATGATAGACTTAGGGGTAACTGGGGATTATCCAAGTTGTAATCGCTTACTTTCTTGCGATAATAACAGTCCAGCTCATCCAGTTGCATTTTTGTGGGCTCAAATAGTATAACCGCAAATTCATCACCGCCAATTCTGCAGACATAATTCGGTTTTTGTATTCCACTTTGCAAAAGTGCAGCTACTTTCTTAAGAAGTTCGTCCCCCTGCCGATGGCCTAATGTGTCGTTTATTAACTTCAGCCCATCGACATCACAGACCAACAAGCCTATGCCCTGGCAAGACCCCGCCTTTATCCGTTGCATCTCGCTTTCGAAATATCCCCGGTTGAAAACACCAGTTAACGGGTCATTAATCCGGAAAAATTCCATATGTTCTTCCATTTCCTTGCGGAGTGTTATATCACGCATTACAGCCAAGCAGCAGGTTTTCCCGTCTATGACGGCACGAGATAAATTGATCTCGAGAATCATGCGGCGTCCATAGCAGTCAACTGTTTCGTGTTCAAAGAGTTGGGTTTGTTCTCTGACGGTTTTGCGGATTATAGCAAGTGCATCTTCCTTGTGGGACGGAGTGAAGATAAGTACGATTCCTTCTTGCTTAAACTTCTCCACAGTATAGCCGAACATCTCCGTCATCCTGTGGTTTACGGACAAAATATCACCATTCTCGATGTCATGCACGACGAAACCATCGCCGGCAGCGTTGAATATTTCCTCTACCGTTTGGCGACTGTGTTCCAGTCTCTCGTTTGTGCTTACAACTTCGGCATAAAGACTGCGAAGTTCCTCTTCTGCCGCTGTCAATTCTTCGTGAGAGGCGTTGAGTTGATCATATTGTTCCTGCCGTTCATACATCATAGACTGTATATTCTGAGCCATTAAGTTGAATTTATCAGCAAGCCGCCCAATTTCGTCCCTTGATTCTATCTGCAGACGCTTATCAAAATTGCCACTGGCTATCTCCTCTGTCCCTTCGCTTAGCTCGTACAGAGGTCGTGTCACCATACGGGAAATATATGTAATCACAATCGCCAGAACAATACAGGTCAGGAGAATGCCACCAACCGTGTTCATGGTCTCCGACCACAGTTTAAGCTCGTTATAATAATTGGTAAAGCCTATCGCAATCCGGCCGATGACTAAATTCTCTTTGATAACTTCCCTTTCGACAACAATCAGTTTATCAGTCTCGTATATGGGCGACTGAACATGCTTCTCATAAAGTAGGCTGCCATTAGTTCCGGTTATGGTCACTGATCCGATATCCCTGTCCCTAAACATGGCATCACCTATGGCTTTTAAAGCATCGCCATTATATGTCCACAATGGTTCGGTGAGACTACCGACAGCTAAATCAGCCGTCATTGCTAGTTTGTCTTCCATGTCACTGTAAATGTTTTCAGCAGACGCGTTAATTTTAATTAGGCCAACAACCGACATAATAGTCATAACCGACAGCAAAATAAGTAAGGTAAGCCGCTTTCTTAACGTCATATTATTAAAAAGACTAAATAGCGTTCTATTTCCTCCCACCATCGATCACCGCCTACCTATTTCTTTCCTTCTTTTTTGCCCTTACAGCGCTCCACGTTTTTTAATGCGATCTAATGCGGCATTGAACTGTTCGAGCAACTCTTCAGACTTCGGATAAGTTTTGGAAACTATCAAATTGTACTGGCTCGATCTTGCGTCGCTAGTTAGGGTAGCAAACTTGTCTTCTTCGCCAGGATAAATTCTTTTGATAACCTCCCAGCCGACAAGTTCATCTTCGATAAATACGTCGATTCTCTTGCTGTAGAGCATTCTTACAAGGCCGTAGATATCATCTGCCCATACGACACGCAAAAATCCCTGATGCTTTAAATCCTCTTTTGTGCCGTACCAATAGCCGTTTGCACCACCAACAACATACTCTTTAAAGTCCGCAATGTCACGAAAGTTCTGCGTCTTATCGCCAAACTTACCGTTAGTTTTCAAGTAAAAGAATTTATGGCGAGACGAATAAACCGCTGAAGATATTAGATAGCTTGGGGCTGTTTTTTCGGACATCCCATAGGGAAACGCAGCCCAAGCCTGCCCGCTAAGAACCATTTCTTCACAACGAGCCCATGGATAAAATCGGATTTCATACTCCAATCCCATTTCACGGAGAACAGTTTCAATAATCGCGGTAAAAAATCCATGGTCAGACAACTTTGCCGATGTATATGGCGCGTATTCGCCAGTGACCAGCAACACCTTTTTGCTACTTGCCGGCTGCCCTAGCACGTTGTCAACTGGCCGAACCGGCTGTGCTACGGGTTGTCTAGTACTAATCGGGTAACATGCCGATAAAAGGATTACCCCAGCAAACAGGAGGGCTATAATTACCTGTCTTCGCATTCAGCTTATTCACCGCCTCAATTGTCGCTAGTACGTATATTACATCATTTTCGATATTCTGACAAAAAGACCTTTTTTTCTAAAAACAATTATTCATTTCCAAAACTGAAATTGTATCATAATAACATGGTTTCTTCTTCAAAGTACATGCCATCTCCTAAAAAGCGCAAAACTCCTGCCAAATCTATGTAATTTGGCAAGAGTTTTTCATTACCAATATGGTAACCGTATCGAAAGCAACTACTATCCCAGGATATGGAAGTACCAATTTTGTATCTCAATAATATTGCCTTCTTGATTATGTCAAACGACGAAAACTAAAATCTAATTCTAGGTATGTCCGCTTCCTTTAGGTTGTCTTCCCATGTCCAAAAATGAGCCTCCCCGTTGCCTACCCGAAAAAGAATAAAGTTAGGATCATCTGCTGTATTTATACCGAAGGCTTTTAGAAAGGGTCTTTCATCTAATGCCTTTTGCTTTACAATACTATCCTCAACAAACTCTACAAGTCCTGCTATCCGCAAATGCTGCAAGGGCTGCAATGTAACAAAACAAAGCTCCACATTAGAATTAGCCAGCAGCTGAGAATATAAACTCTTAGAACGGGCAGTTGTAAAATAGATTCCATCTTCTTTTACCCATAATGGAACCATTCCTCTGCCTCTAGGTTGAGTCCCCTCGATAGTACATAATGTACAGGTTGCCTGACTCTCGGTAATAAATTTAATACAATCTCCCAAATCCATTGTTAAACCTCCTTTTGACTTTTGTATATTTTACCAAAAGTCTCCAAGGAGGTCTTTGCTTATTTTGCTATTCTTTTTACCTTACTTGCTATTGTAACTGTCTTATAAAGGCAGTTGGAGTTATCCTAACCTTTTTTAAAAAGGTTCTACTAAAGTGGCTGAGGTTATTAAAACCGCTTTCAAAACAGATTTCGGTTATTGACTTACCCCTACCCGCGCGAAGAAGTTCCTTAGCATGATTTATTTTAACATCTATCATATATTCCATAGGTGTTTTCCCGACTTCAGTCTTAAAGACTCTTGAAAAATGGTAAGGACTCAAATTGGCAACCTGAGCCAGCTCATGTAGGGAAAGTCCTGATTGATAGTTTGCATGAATATAGTCTATAGCCCGGGCAATAGGTTTCTTCTCCATATAAGATCGTTCTTTAACTGGAAATAGGCAATTACTTTTTAAATGTCGAAGCAGATAGACTCCTACTTGGATGGCTATGCTTTCGGTGATTAGTTTATGTCCGCATTGCTTGAGCTTTAATTCGTTAATAAAGTCTGTCAACAAATTTTGGAGGTACGCATCGTACGCGTAATTAATATTTTCGAAGGATACCTTCGTAGTACCTGATATGGATTTAGCGATATTGTTAAGAAAATGTGCATCTAGAAACAATGCAATAAGTGTCTTAATGGAGCTTTCTTCTGTGGCTATGTGTGGCTGTTCGGGATTAATGGGTAAAATTTTATTGTATTCCATGTTCACAGTTTTCTTATTCAATTTATAAGTGGTCGTAGGTCCAAAGGGAATTACGAATTCATATCCTCGATGAATATGCTCAACCTTACTAAAGTTCATGGATTGCTTAGTTATAAAAACACCCATACTTTCTGTAACATAAGCCTCTACAGTACTTGGAGATATGGGTTGTAATTGCCCTAACATTACTTTCCAGTGCTGCTCCAAACCTATCTCCCCCTCTAAAGTCTGCCAACCAGAATTTATTCTTCTCGACAGCGTGCTATGTTCAGGCTTGCATTAATAACGCAGCCTGAGCCCACTGCTCTTCCAAACTGTTTTTATCCCACAAAAGCTCATAGAACTCCTCCCATATTAACAAAAATTTGGAAGGAGTTCTACCTTTATCGCTATCGCTAAACCATATCTTGACGAAAATCCTGATAGATCTCTTCTCTCAACTGCTGGAAAACCATGTCAGAGCGGTTCCGTGGCCGCGGAAGATTCACCAAAAACTCCTTCCTGATAGTTCCAGGACGTTCTGACATTACAATAATCCGATCTCCCATATATACAGCTTCTTCTATGTCATGAGTAACCATAATCATTGTGGTTTTTTCCTTTTCCCAGATGTCCAGAACTTCTTGCTGTAGCTTTAAGCGGGTTAGCGCATCTAAAGCACCAAAGGGTTCGTCCAAAAGTAACATATCCGGTCGGTTAATCAACGCACGGGCAATGGCAACTCTTTGCGACATACCACCTGATAACTGTCCCGGATAAGCTTTTTCGAAACTTTCAAGCCCGACAAGCTTAAGGTGCTCGATAATACGTTTATCTTTTTCCTCTTTTGTTCCCGTTTGCAGTGCAAACTCCATATTTTCTCGTACTGTTAACCAAGGTAACAACCGGTGTTCTTGAAAGACAATTCCTCGATCGAGCCCCGGACCGTTGATTTTTTTCCCACCAACAGCAACTGCCCCACTATACTCTCTGTCAAGCCCGCCAATGACGCGAAGCAAAGTACTCTTACCACAGCCACTGGCGCCAACAATACAGATAAATTCATTTCGAGATACATCAAGTGATATTCCCTTAAGTGCTAAAATATTGCTGTTTTGTTTTTTATATGACTTGGATAGATTGGTTATCATTACGTGATTGTTATCTCTCATACCCCGGTAAACGACTCCTTCCAGCGGATAATTCTCTTTTCGATAACTCTCAGAAAACTATCCATAATCTTACCAATTACACCGATGGCTAGCATTCCCACCAGAACCCTGTCAGTTTGAGCAAGTGCCCGGGCATCTGTCAGCATATAGCCAATGCCCTTCATTCCAGCGGACAATTCCGCCGCCACAACACACATCCATGCATAACCAAGGCCAATTCGCAGTCCTGAAATAATAAAAGGAAGCGCACCCGGGATAACAACTTTCATAATAAACTTACGTCTTGGCACCTCCAACACTTGGGATAATTCCACAAATTTGTGGTCTGTCTGGCGAATGCCATCCAAAACATTAATAAAAATTGGGAAAAATGCCCCTATGATAATGATAAATATTTTTGATCCTTCCTCAATACCAAACCAGAGAATCGATAAAGGCAGCCAGGCTATGGGAGGTATCGGCCGCAGCAGTTGAATTAAGCCATCCATCAATTCAAACATAAGTGGGAAAATACCCAGTCCCAAACCTAACCCTACTCCTAAAAGTGCAGCTAAGAAAAATCCTTCCAGTACCCGAATCATACTTGTCCCTAAATGAGTCGCTAATTCTCCGGTAGAAACCATCACAACAAAAGCGTCAAATACCTGGGCTGGAGATGGCAGCAAGATAGGTTTTACCATGCCATTGACTGTAATCCCATGCCATACGGCCAGCAAAATACAGGGCAGCAAAATCCGTTTCCACTGCTGAAAACCAGTAACTATGCCAATCTTATATACTTTGGCTATCCTTAATACCAATTCCATATTTTACATCTCCTTGCGAGTTTCAACACATGTTGCGCTGCTATAGCTTGTACTAGATATAATCTTATTTCCTACGAATAAAGGACTGAACATCTACCGGATTTTTGATCAACCCGTTTTTTCGCATAAATCCCTCAGTATCTTTCATATCTGACACAAATTTATCAGAGATTGCTCCATCATAATTGAATTTACCGATAACCTTAACTAGCTGCGGCTGGGGAATCTTTATATCTTCCATCAATAGTTTGATACATTCATCCGGGTTTTGTTTTAAATACTCATTGCCCCGCTGGAATGCCCGCAGTACGGCATCCACTGCTTCCGGATTCTTATCAATCATGTCCCCGTTTGCCATCAACACAGCATAAGCTTCATAAATGCCTGTTCCGTCAGCAATAATTTTAATTTCTCCCGCCTCTTCCATGCGGGTTATCAAGGGATCCCACATAACGCCTGCCGCAACGTCGCCACGCAGCAACGCTGTAGCAAGGTCATCCATGGACATGTGAATGAACTGAATATCATTGATTGTCATGCCGTTTTTCTCTAAAAGAAGTGACAATAACTTCTGTCCATAAGCGCCTTTGGTTGTTGCTACTTTTTTTCCTTTTAAATCAGTTATGTTAGCAATAGTTGAATCTTTTTTCACAACTAGCGCTAATGCTTTCGGGGCTGAAGAAGCAATTGAAGCAATTCGGTAGTTCGTACCGCCAGAGCGACCAATAAAAGCCGGGAAGTCTCCCATAACACCCATGTCTAAGTGCCCGGCTGCAAAAGCTTCACTTACCATGGGGCCCAAACTAAACGGCTGCCATTTCAGTTTAAAGCCGACTTTCTGCAGTTCTTCGTCTATAAATCCTTTCTTTTTCGCCACCCACATGTGAGCATAATGCGGCAACGGCACTACCCCGACACGAATCTCTTTTAATGCAGACGTATCATTCTTAGGCTGAGTTGTGGAGGTACTTGTACAACCACTTACTGCTAAAATAGCCAATAACAAAATGAACATTGCCACAAATAAATTCCGCTTACGCATAAATTAACACCTCTTCGTCATTCATTAAAATGTATTAACAGCCAAACATAACCGACGGGCCCGCTAATATATCCCAACCGGCTTCTTTCAGTACTGCTTGCGCCCCTTCTATCGTCCAGCCTCTTACTGTATGTTCGCTAGTATCTCTTGGATTGGCTCCTTGTTCAGCCCAAAACAGATTAGCCCCAGCCATCGCACCTATGCCATTTGGTTCGTGTGTACCATGACCAATGATGTCATAGCCGCTGGCCAGCCGAATCGCCGCAAGAATATGCGCCATTTGTCCGTAATTCATCGCGCCATGAGCTGTAAGCGGTAAACCGGGGATATTGATGCGACGGCATGAAGCATTATTTACCGGCTTTAGGCTTCTGGTTAATATAGTAGTCTCCACTAGCTCATCAAGCGTATGTTCCGGTCCAACCGGACCTACGCTTGTTCCTAACAGCAACCCTGCCTTTTGAGCCGCATGAATAGTTCTTATCCGCACTTTAGGATCAATGTCTGTAATTTTTCCCTCGCCGATGCGAACACAATGATAAATTCCCGCAAATCCAGCTTTTTTTAGTTGCTTTGCCCCTTCCGCATCGAAATCGTCGATGTTTGCCACAAGAGGAATTTCTGATTTTAAGGAAGCTTTCACTTCTTTCCCTATTTTAATGAATTCATTAAGGCTAACAGCCGCCGTTGCCATAAGATAAATTGCGTTAGCGCCGGCGTTTTCAAGCGCAAGGCATTTTTCAATAATATCTGATAAAGCGTGTACTTTTGCTTCATGAAAAATATTATTTTTAGCTGCAAAAGAACAAAAATCGCAGTTTTTGGAACATGGCCCAACATCAATTCCCACCTGACCATGAACTTCAGCTTTCCCCTTTGAAGTCGCGCTGCTGAGTCTTCTTGAAGCCTGTTGAATCACATAGGCTTCTTCGGAAAGATAGTGTACACTAAGCAATTCCCTTAACTCCAACGCATTGATTTCTCCACCGTTAACAGCCTTCTGAATCACTTGAGCGATATTTTTATCCATTTCTTATGTACTCCGTTCTTGTGAAAATCCAAGTTATATTCCAAATAACATGTCTTCGATAAAATGATTTCCACATTGTTTTCTATCTTTTATCTTGTATCCATTATATAATAGAAGAGCATTGGATTGCAAGTCAAAACAACTTTGCAATTCAATGCTCTTCTTAACTAATCACCGATCGGTTTCTGTTCAGGAAGCGCAAATTTAAACTCCGGCTCCTTTTCTCGCATTCTTTCGGCTTCTTCTCCTGTTATTACTTGAAACCAAATACCTTCTGCCCTACGGCCGGAAAACGTTGGCCCAAACCGAACAAATATAGCTTTGTCCCAATCATAAATTTCTTGAAGTGAAGGTTCTAAAACCCGAAGTTTTAGCTGTCCATAAGAATATCTTGTATGCTCCAAAGATAATAGTTTCATAAGTTCCGCAATCGTATATTCGGTAATCTCTTTAGCCTTTGAAGACCAAATGATATCAAAAACAGCTAACGTATGTTTGCCTCTATATTGGATTCCTTTGATTAACTGACACTCAAAATCGTTAGGATCCATTGTCGAAAACAAATGCAGTATTTTATCGGTGAACTGAAAAGTTATCTTTTCCTCAGTATATTCAATACTTTGAAACCACTGTGTCCTAATTAACCTTCGACTATTTTTTTCATATAGCCAAACTCCTTTTGTGGATACCTTTTCAAGTTCATTAACCAAAGAAGCATAGAGTTGGTTTGCGTCGAGATTGCAAACTTCTAAAAAATCGCTAATCGACAGCCCGCATTCTGATTGGCTGGACGCACTTGTTTTGGATACTTGCAGTTGAGAGATAGCCGCCGTAAGCATTTTTTGTTGAAGCTCAGTAAGAGGGTCGCGGCGTCCAATTACATTTCCCACACTGATCGATTTATTCGGCTTATTTGTAAGCCCCTCAGGATGAAGCGCTGCAGATACAAATGGTTCATTATCAAAATCTTTTTTCAAAACAACCTCCAATTTTCCACTTTATAACACTATTATATAGCAGGCCATCTATCGATTGCAAGTTGTATCCACATCCGCAATAGATACTCTTTTTTTATTTTTGATTGCAAATACAAAATTACTTGCAATCAAAAATAAAATACTATATTATTGGAACTAACAAATAAGGAACGAGGGATATACATGAAAACTTTCTGTGAAACTAGCAAAGAAATTGGTGCAAAACTGGTCAGAAACAAAATCGATATTGTGCAGATGAATGTCGGGTATATTTGCAATTTAGCATGTAACCATTGCCATGTGCAAGCAGGACCTACTCGTTCAGAACAAATGAGTGCCGAAACAATGAGAGCCTGTCTCAAATTTATCAATGAAACGAAAGCAGCTACTGTTGATATTACCGGGGGATCGCCCGAAATGAATCCTCACCTTCCGATGCTAATAGAAGAACTGCGTAAAATCAGTACAATAAAACGTATTTTAGTCAGAACCAATATGACGCTTTTGGCCACAGATAAGTATAAGCATTTGATTGATCTATTTAGAGCAAATAGAATTGAACTTGTCGGTTCATTACCTTGTTATGGCGAAGAAAATGTCAATGAACAAAGAGGCAATGGTGTATTTACCAGTAACATCCGTACATTGAAATTATTAAACAGTGTTGGTTATGGAAAAGAAAAAACAGGACTCATCCTTGATCTTGTGTACAATCCTGGCGGGGCTTTTTTACCAGGGCCGCAGGCGGTATTGCAAGCAGCCTATAAAGAACAGCTTCAAAACAATTTTGGAATTGAATTTAATCATCTTTTCACTATTACCAATGCACCAGGTGGTCGTTTTAAAGAATATTTAGCAAAAGCTGGAGAATTAGATACTTATATGAATTTGCTATTTGATAATTATAATAAGGACAACCTTAAGAAAGTTATGTGTGTATCGCAAGTCAATATAGGCTGGGACGGTGCAGTTTATGACTGTGATTTCAACCAGGCACTTGGTATGCGCATTGGTTCACCAAAAACAATTGCCGATTTCACGCCAGAAGAGTTAATGTGTGAGGTATTGGTAGACGATCATTGCTATTGCTGTACTGCCGGAGCAGGCAGCAGTTGTCAAGGCAGTTTGGATTAATCTTCAGAGCCACAATGTTACCCTTATATAGCTATAATTTTTTTAACCACACGTGTATTGGTTTTCCCCCTTACAAATAGGTAGTTAAAGTAAGTTATTCTTAACGAAATACATCAATCGCATCTTGCAGTTCTTTTGATATCACTGCTAGATGGTTACTTTCAGAAGAGATTCGCTCCATTGATTCCGTTACTTCCTCCACTGTGGCGGCAATCTCTTCGCCAGACGCAGCATTTTGTTGTGCTATTGCAGATAAATTGGTGAAGACGTCAATAATACCCGTCTTCCCTTCGCTCATTTTTTTACTCGAGTCATTCAAAATAACGATGATTTCTTCTGTTCTTGCAATCGCCTTAGCAATTTCATCGAATTTTTCCCCGGTAATGGTAACGCTTTCCTTCTGTTCATAAGCAATTCGTGCGCTCGCATTCATAATTTCAACTGCATTTTGCGAATTCAGTTGCAAATTCTGCACTATCCCATTAATCTCCTGGGTGGAAGAGCTTGATTGTTCAGCAAGTTTTCTAATTTCTTCCGCAACCACTGCAAACCCCCGCCCCGCTTCACCGGCTCGCGCAGCTTCAATGGCTGCATTTAAGGCTAATAAATTGGTTTGTGAAGCAATAGCCTGGATAACCTGACTGGCTGAATTTATTTTCTCTGCACTGTCATTAGTCCTTTCAATACTATCCCTAATTTTATCGTCAAAGTTTTCTCTTTCATAGGTTCGCGTGACCAATTCCTTAATGGCAGTGCTGCCTTCATTTCGCATTTGTTCCACAATTTGCGTTGCAGCATTCAATTGCTGTAACAGCTCCTGATCCTGTTCAATTATCTCACCCAGCTGCTGGATCATGTCAGAGCCTTGCTCTGTGCTTGCGGCCTGTTCACTTGTACTTTGGGCAAACTCTTCCATGGTTCTTGCAACAGAGTCGGCTGCAGAATATGATTTTTGGGCAGTATCCTTAAGGCCGTCTGAGGTTTGCGCAACCTGCTCCGAGGTTTGCAATAAGCGAGTTAGTATTTCCTTCTGATTATTGACAGTTGCTTTAATCACTTGACCAAGAATGCTGAATACGTCACTTCGGGAGGAGATATTATGTTCCATTCTTTCATTGGAAAGATAATCAAATCGGTTTTTATAGAAAACCACATCGTCATAAATTTCCTTGACATCCTTTAATTCAATATCCACTCCTACCATACCAAGAAAATGGCTGCCAGAAAGAATGGGGACGGCAATGGTCGTCATGAGAACCTTAATTCCGTTTATTTCAAAATCGTATGGCTTAAGAATCAAGTCTCTTCTTTGCTTACGCGGCAGAGTATAATAATCATCAGTTTCCAGGTTGCTCAGGAGATTAAGGCCAACTGATCCATCTCTATTGCGAAAATAATATGGAATAAAACGTCCGTTATTGTCATTTCCCTCCACATTTTTATAACTTGCATCTTTTCCGTCAATTGCGTTTGGCTCAAATAAAACTTGTATTCCAATAAACTCCGGATTGTCAAGCATGAGTTTTTTTTGTATTGACAGGATTTGCCTACGGTCAACCTGTCTAGCCTTTATCGCGGTATCGATGGTAGTTGCAAAGTCCCTACAAACCGTAAGGGCCTTTTCCATAACAACATAATCCCCAAGGGCACCTCGTTTTAGGTATTCCAGTGTCATTTCGGCTGTGCGGCGAAATTTAGTAGACTCGTAAAGTGATACACTGAATAAGATTGTCACGACAGTTGCGGCAATAATCCTATCCGTAAAAGTACTGATGCAACATATTATTATGGCGAGCAATACAAACCAGCACATTACCATCTGACAATTTTGTCTAATAAATGAAGGCATTTTGTCTCCTCCTCTTTTTTCAAAGTGTCCTTTCCTTAGCTTTTTGCAAACTCTGTAGATGTTGTCAACCCCTTTACCATCACACACCTTTCTAATCCTAAGTAAAAAAATAAAAGTGCTGACTCGAAGTTACTCTTCGAATAAGCACCTTTGCTTTAGGTATATATATGTTATTTAATAATGGAACTTATTTACTTGATTTATCCAGATTATATCATGTTACCCATTTCTACTCAATACATTATTTTCCACAATATTTTCGTCGTAATTAATTGTATTACTGTATACACTCCCCCAAACTAATACTATATGATTAAAATAATACTATATGAAAAAATATCATATTCTTTCCTTATAGGATGTACATTAGCAATAAAGAAGAATACTTATACTTCCCACCAGCTTAAGCTAATCATACTGGATGATGCTACAGTTCCGATATTTTTTACCCTTATGCAGTAATACAGTGGTGAGGTTGGAATTTGAAATATAACTCGTCCCCCATACTCTGTTTCATAATTTACTCCACCAGCCAAAATTAATGTTTGTAAAGCAAGATTATTAGCGATGCCGGGATCTGTAGTGTTATATCCTGCTGTAACCTTAGTCGAAGCCAAAGACCCAATATAACTATTATTTATAGTTAGTGGTGTAGTAGTTGCTGCTGAAGTAAGAACAAACATATCTATTTGTGATAAGTCACTATTTCCGGCTCGTAATCTATCAAAATATATTGTTTTTTCTATATTGGTTGGAATTGTAATATATAGTACAAGAAAATTATCTTTAGCTACATTTCGAGCGCCTGTACTAACACTAAAACGACTTTGCAGCTTATTATAAGCTAAAGCCAATTCCTCCGTTCCTGTCGGCATAGCCGGATTATTAATAGAAACAGTTGATGTATACACAGGTTCTGCGGCACTAGAAATAATTTTAATATTTGAACGCAACTCTTTAGAGTCTATCTCAATATCTTTAGGCATAAAAACACCTCCTCTCAAATATGCAACTCACTTAATCCATCGGCTAACTAAACTTCCCACCAGCTCGCGTTGATCATACAATATACACCTGTTCCTGATGCTGTCGTATTTTGAACTTGTATGCCTAAGTATGATGAACTTGGAAAAATAATTCTTCCACCTAAATCGGTCTCATAAGTTCCACTTGTTAGAACGATTGTTAATATTAAAGTATTTGTAGGTATAGCACTAAAAGAAGTAGCTGAAATATCAAAATATGCAGCCGTTATACTGGATGTCTTTCCTGAACCAACATTAGTACAAATTCGGCTCATTGAGTTAGTGGAGCCTACGGGATTGCTGCTCAAACTCCAAAGGGTTATGATTGATGTAGCCGTAGCTCCTGCCCGCAGTCGGTCAAGATACATTGTCAGATTTGCGGGGATTGTAATGGCAGCTCTTAAATATGGAGTACTGCCAGAACCAAAGGTTTGCGCTCCTGTATTAACGCTAAATCGTTTACCACACTTGTTGTAACTCACAGCTATATCTTCCGTCACGGTGGGCATAGTCGGGTTATTTATGGAAAGAGATGATGTATACACAGGCTGAGAAGTACTGGAAATAAGTTTGTAATTTGCACGCAAATCTTTAGTTTTATCTAAATCAATATCTTTAGGCATATAAACACCTTCTTTGTAATTTTTTAAAGCACTTATTATGCGTATTTATTTCAGTATATGTTAACAACTATAAACCAGTGCAACACTACTATGTAAAAAGAATTCACTACTTACTTTTTTTCAATGAACCCCAGCATAATGGACAGAAATATACAAGCTAAGAAAGACAAAGACAGGGACGGTGGTTGTCCACCGTCCCTGCCTTTGTCTTTTTCAGGTAATATATATTTGCAATACTTAGCCTTTGATACGTTGGCAAATATCCTCAACCAGTTCGGCAGTTATCGTAGTCTTGCCCTTTTCTAGCCCCATATCTGTCAATAAATAGTACTTGGCAGAAATCCCCGCATTCTCCATGACTTTACGTGCACAAACCGTAGGACAGCCATCAATCACGATGAGCTCATCCATCTGCTGTGCCGCTTCAATAAATGGTTGCAAGTTAGCGGCAATCCCCGTGATGCAGCTCATAGGAGTTTTTGCAAATCCTTCCCGCCGCAATTTCCGACAAACTTGATCTGTCACTTCCCCTACATCCGCAGCACCAGCGCAAGGATATACATATCTTGATACCGTTTTTTCTTCATTCATACACTTATTCCACCTTTCATATTTATCACTTTACTGCAAAACACCCCAACCCAATGCGTACATCGCTAACTTTGTATTTCGTTAACAGGATTCATAATCCTTTTTAGCAAATGCAACACTTATACAAACAACAAATATCCGACACTCAATTAACAACAAGTCACTAACTACTTTCACGCCATAATAGCACTGGTTTATAAATCAAGGTCGCATGGCCTGTTATATTCATTCATAGGGATACAGGGAATTTATTTTGCAACCCATGATGCCGGTATGGTTGTCAGTTCTGGAATAAAGGTAATCATTAATAACACAATCAGATCGCAAAGCAGAAAAGGCCAAGCAGCATGGAAAATTTCCATAATCGACAATTTGCTGATTTTATTGGCTGCGTTCAAGCACATACCTAGTGGCGGCGTAGCCAATCCTATTGCTGTTCCTACCATTAAGATAGAGCCAAACTGTAATGCATCAATGCCAAATTTTTGCACCACCGGTAAAAGCATCGGAGTAGCGATCAGTAAAATTGGGGTAACATCCAAGAATGTACCAAGAAACAGGATAAATATATCAAGCATAAGCAAAATCCAAATTTTTCCCAAATGCATACTTTCTAGAAATTGGGCCAGCATATCAGGAATTTTTTCCATAGACATAATCCAGCCAAATATCATCGAAAAACCGATAATGATCATGATTGAACTAGTACTCATCACTGTCATTTTTATAATCCGTGGTAAGTCGCTAAATTTCAATTCCTTAAAGATAAAAATCCCTAGAATGAAAGCGTACAACACAGCAATACCTGCTGATTCACTGGCTGTAGCCACCCCAAATAAAATGCTGACTAAAATAATTCCTGGCATTATGAGAGCCAATATACCATCTTTCGTAGCCTTCATAAAGCTAACATCGTTATCACGATTTTGTTCCAACAAATGAAGATTATTCTTCCGTTTATATATTTGTACCGCTATTAGCTGAAAAACCCCTATTAATATCCCTGGAACCATGCCTACTACAAAGAGTGCACCTATAGATACACCTGACACCATAGCATATGTAATCATTGGTATACTCGGCGGAATTATTATCCCTAAGGTAGTTGCCGCCACCACGAGCCCGGTAGCATATTTAGTACTAAAGCCTTTTTTCTCCATAGCGGGAATCATTACCGAGCCAACTGCCGTGGTATCAGCCACAGATGAGCCCGAAACGCCGCTGATAATCATACTGGCTACAACACTTACTTCACCCAAACCACCTTTTATCGGACGTACCATATGTAAACTAAAATCAACAATCCGTCTGGTAATACCACCGGTATTCATCAATTCGCCTGCCAAAATAAATAACGGTAATGCAATTAATATATAAGTATCCATGCCTGCCCATATTCTTTGTGGAACCATGACAATAAAATCCGGATTTGTGACCAAGAGATATATAGTACTGGATAAGCCTAAGCCAGTATATATCGGAAATCCCAAAAATGCAAGAACGCAAAAACTAAGAAATAGTATTACCATGCTCATTTTTTATCTCACCTCCTTGTTTATTTAATAAATTATCCATAATAGACATTACTTCATATAAAATTATCCCGCCAAAACTTATGGGTAATATAGAATAGAAAATATAAAGTGGCAACCGCATACCAGCTGATGGTGAATCACCAGCAGCACCAACCCAATCGATTGCCGCATCAATTAAAATACTCAGCATAAAGATATTACACAACGATATGATTATTCTGAGTGCCTTGGCGGCCAAAGGTGGCAAGACTTGATAAATAAAATCAACCACAATATGCTCTTTTTGCTTAACAGCAATTGTACACCCCAATAAGCTAGTACTAATAAACATTATAGTAATCAATTCTTCCGACCAAACATAAGTAATATTAAAACAATACCGAAAAAACACTGATAAAATAACAAGAATAGTCATAGCACTCATGAAAAACATGCACAGCCAAGTCAATAACTTGTCAAACGCAATAAATAACTTGTTGCTCAAGGCTTTTACCCCCTATTTGAAATAAAAACTTCATACTCAAGATAAATATAGGAAGAGTGTCACAAATAAGCTTCACTCTCCCCATAATCAACGTTAGCGATAATCTCCAGAATAATTAGCAGTTACTATTTTGTTGCGTTACGTATTTCATCAATATCTTTTTGGGTACAGACACCTTTGTTAATATAGTAATCATAGACTGGCTTGACTTTTTCTTTAAAAGCATTTCTCTGCTCAGGTGTTAGCACCATAACTTCCAGTGATTTTTTCATATTATCCATGGCTTTTTGATTCGCTTCTTTAATAAGCTTATCGTTAAGCTTCATGGATTCCACAGCGCATTCTTTCAATATCTTTTGATACTCGGGGCTTAGGGATTGAAACCACTTAAGATTTACGATAAACGGATCGGGATGGAACTGATATTCTATCACACTGATATATTTTTGCACTTCATAAATTTTCATTGACTCCATATTTACCGGTGGATTTTCCTGTCCATCGGCAACATTTGTTTTTAAGGCCATATAAACATCACCGAAAGGAATCGACACGGCATTAGCGCCAAAAGCTTCCATAGTTTTGATGATGCTCTCAATTCCAGGTGTTCTGATCTTTAGACCTTTCATATCATCAGGAGTTACGATTGGGCGTTTGTTGTTGGAGATATTTCTAAAACCGCCGCCATCACCTGTAGTTAAGGCTACAAAACCATTTTTTTCAGCAGCTTTAGCAATTCTGTCGCCGATAGGTCCCATGGTTATCTTTTCAATACCATCCAGGTTGTCAAACAGGAACGGCAAGGTATATATCATAAATTCCGGAGCCATCTTCTCAAATGGGCCGCCTCTAGTGCCTTGCAGTGTACCAAGCTTAGTGGCTTCAATCATCGCCACTTCGTCACCCACCTGACCAGAAGGGAATATCTCTACTTTTACACCATTATTAGTTCTTTGTTCAACTAGTTCTTTAAATTTAAGATACGATTGGTGGCGCGGTGTATCAATATTGTGTGCATGGCCTACCTTCATAATTATCGGTTTCTTGTCATTAGCATTCGCGGTTTCAGCCTTTTTGCCAGACTGCGAGCAGCCTGCAATCATAGTAACCATTAAAGCCAAAGCAATAAACAACCCCAACTTCTTTTTGAGCAATTTATTCAGCCTCCCCATGTTTTTTCTAACTAAAATTGTATAGCATTATGTCAGAAACTTCTCTAAAATATATTGTTATCTTCTAGACTATTTTGCCTTGTTTTCAGAATTATCGATAACTACTGATTTTTCTTATATCCAGTACTTATTCAAAAACCGCCTGTTGCACTATTTTTTTGCTACAGGCGGTTTTTCTCATCGACAATATTTGTTTTTATAATCAGTTGGCGAAATATTTTCCCATTTTTTAAATACTGCCGTCAGGTAATTGGCGTCGTTATAACCAATCATTGCGCTTACCTCTTTAATGCTTATTTGGGGATCCTTTAGTAGTTCTTTCGCTCTTGTTAATCGCTTTGTTGTTAAATAATCAACCAAGCTCATATTTTTATGTTGCTTAAAAATCCGGCTAAAGTAATACTTGCTAAATCCGGCCAATTCACACATTTCATCAAGTTTTATATTTTTATTATAGTTTTGATCTATATACTGGCACACTTTATTCACTAGCAACGCTGACGGATGAGTTTCCATACCGTCGCTGCTCCCACAAATCTCGTTCGCATTAAATACAGACTCCGCTGCTAGATTTGGGCTTTTGTTAAAGTCGGCTATTACCCTGTTTAACACTTCCAAAAGATCTTCACTGTACGCAGGTTTAATAATAAAATCTTCTGCTTTAAGCTTGATAGCTTTGTGTGCATAATCAAATTCATTAAAAGCAGTAAGAAATATAATCTTACAATTAGGATTAATTTGCTGAATTTCTTTGGCGGCAACTAACCCATCCTTGCCCGGCATCTTAATATCCATAATAATTATATCTGGCACTAGTTCTAAGGCTTTATCTACGGCCTCAATACCGTTAGCCGCTTCCTCTACTGCCGCAAATTGTAAATTGGCCTGCTTAATAAAAAATTGTATTGCCTCTCTTTCAATAGCTTCATCATCAGCAATAAGTAATTTATACATGCTTACTTAACCTCTTTATGTTTAATCTGGGTAATTGGTACTACTATACTAACAACCGTGCCAAGTCCAGGCTTACTTTTTATCGCAAAACACCTTTTTTTTTCACAAAAAATAGCCAGTCTATTCATCACATTGGATAAGCCAATTGCATTTGTATGTCCGGTTTTTTCCTTGTTTTTCTTGGACATAATACGCTCTATTTTTTCTTTGGGCATACCAACACCGTTATCAATAATTTTTATAATAGCCTTATCTTTAGCCAAATAAGCTTTAATTCGTAATCGTCCGCCAGCTATTTTGGGTTCAATCCCGTGAATTACCGCATTTTCGATGATAGGCTGCAACGTAAACCGCGGAATAGTGACTGCACTTATATCCAGAGCGATACAGTCAATATCGACCTGCAGCCTGTCCCCAAAACGATACTGCTGAATAAATACATATTGTTTTATTAGATCCAATTCATCTTTTAAGGTCACATAAAGTTTGCTGCTGCCCATATTGTACCTAAGGATATTGGCTAAAGCACCAATAAGCTTTATTGCCTCTTCAGTACGGCTAAAAGTTATGACCCGCGAAATAGTATTTAGTGTATTAAATAAAAAATGGGGGTTTATTTGCGATTGCAAGGCTAAAAATCTTGCTTCCTTTAGTAGTTCTTTATTTTTAATATTCCTTACTTCTTCCTTGTGAAGCTTTTTTTCAATAAGTGATTTTTCTTTTAAGTCATATACCAGGTTTCTAATACTGCAGCTCATCGTATTGAAGGCTTTGGCCAAAGTACCTACTTCATCATTGGAACAAATAGCAATTTCCTGCACATTCAAATCACCCTGTGACATTTGCAACGATGTTTGCGCCAAATGTTCAATAGGTTTTGTCAAATAATTTGAAAATGCCGAGCCTAACACTAAACAAAACGCTAAAAACATAAATAGAATTATGCAAGATATATACATCATGATTCTAGCCTCGTCAGCCAGTTCGCTATATGCTGTATTACCCTCTCTTAGGGTTAATTCCAATAATTGTGCAATATACCCATCCAAATATTGATTTATGCGGCTGGCATTATAGTAATGAAGCTGATAGTCCCTGGCACCTTCACGCTGTTTTTTAATGGCCATATTGCTTTCATCACAATACGATATAAACGCATTTTTTATAGATCTAATAATAAGGTATGATTCCAAACTGTGAGAATTTGTGGTTACTTTCTGTAATGCTAGATAAAATTGATCCACACTTTCGTTAAATTCAGCCAGATTTTCCATACGCACATCGTCGAAATATTTGAACATCAACATATTATTTTTCTTGTTATTTTGCTGCAGCACATTTACTTCAAAATATTCATTAGCATTGGTGTTAAAGTTTTCGACATAACTGTAAGTGTTTAAAATTAAATATACACTAAAAACACTTATACAAAGAATCATAGATAGCAGAAAAGCTAATAGTTTTTTACGTATTGAGGCATTATACCAATAGTTTTTTAAATGGATGCCCATACAGCGCAATGTTCCTCCTAGCAAATTAAGCCTTAAGTAACAACTTTAATACTGCTTAATTTCACTTATGTCTTCCGGCTTAAAGCCGTTATAAAATGGCTGGACGGCCTCTAAGAACTCAGCTTTACTCTTTCCATCCGCATAAGTAATAACTATACCGAGATTATTAAATGTTCTAAAAGCTTCCAATTCTATTTCGAGCCAAAGCCTCCTTTGTAAATCTGCTGATTCTCGGGCGGCTTTTTCAATTATTGCTCTATCTGTTTTGGAAAGTTGCATTGTTGCCACTCTGCTCGCAATAATCACTTCAGGAATTCTTGTATGTTCATCATACGCAAGATATTTAGCTGTCTCATAATGCTTGTCAGTATAGTAGGCAACAACATTGCCTTCTGCTCCATCTATAAAGCCTGTCTGTATAGCATTATATATACCACTGGATTGTGTCGGCACAAGGGAAACACCAAGAATAGAATACATGTCCATCAGCGTCTGTGATCTCTGCACGCTTATCTTTAAACCCTTTAAATCCTCAATACTATTAATCTGTTTTTTCGCATTATAAAAACTTCTGGCACCACCCTCATACCAAGCTAAGCAAAGTATTTTTTCCTTATACAGGTCATCATTAATGTCTGCACCTATTGGCCCATCAAACACTTGCCACATATGTTCGCGACTTCTAAAAATATATGGCAACATAGTAATTTTCGCTTTAACAGAATACTTAGCAAGCGACGATAAACTTACCCTCGCTAAATCAATACCCCCAAACTGCACCTGCTCAACAACACTTGTCTCATCACCCAATTTGCCCGAGTCATAGACTTTAACCTTTATTCTACCTGCAGATTTTTGTTCCACCAATCTGGCAAATTCCATTGCAGCCCGAGCAGATGGATAATTTGACGGTTGTGTCTCTGCTAAACGCAAGATAATATGATTTCCGTTACTTACGCTATAGCTTTCTTTTTTATTACCGCACCCCGAAAAACACAATGCAATAGTAATCAGACTTATTACTATCCATGTTTTTGCAACATCTTTTACCATATAACAACTCCGCCCTCGGCAAACCGGCCTATTTCACATCTCATATATATATGAATGTTTACCGATCAATCTCAACCATTATATTATTTTCTGGAGTCAATGGTAAACTCCTCCACGGATTCCTTACAGTCCCATTACTTCGCTGCTTTTTATAGCCTATGTTACAGTTGTGTACCAACCTTTACAAGTTGGCAAATGCGTTTGGCCCCTTGTTCAATAAGCTCAGTCGCATTCTCAATACACTCCTCTAGCAGCATAGGTCCGGGAACCACACTCGCTAAAGCATCAATACCTTGCTTGTACACATCTTCATGGCCCTGCCCTAAACCGCCTGATAAACACAGTACCGGCACATTATATTTTTTGGCAACTCTAGCTACTCCTACCGGTGCTTTACCAAAAGCTGTCTGAAAATCAGTACGCCCTTCGCCGGTAATTACTAATTGAGCCTGTTTCACAAGTTGATCAAACCCTGTTGTTTCAAGGATGATTTCCACTCCTGGCTTAAGTTTGGCATTGGTGAAAAACAGAAGTCCGGCTCCCAAACCACCAGCTGCACCGGAACCAGGGCACTCTGCAACATCTTTGCCAGTAGTACTCCTAGCAATTTTTGCAAAATGCCTCAAACTATCATCAAGCTTTGTTACCATTTCAGGGGTAGCCCCTTTCTGTGGCCCGTATACTGCCGCGGCTCCTCTTGGACCGCATAAAGGGTTATCCACGTCGCAGGCTACCACAATACTTGTTTCGGCCAGACGGGAATCAGCGTCTGCAAGCTCGATATGAGACAACCGGTTCAGTTGCCCTCCGCCAAATGGTAGTTCCCCGCCATCTATATCAACAAATTTTATACCCAATGCTTGAGCCATCCCAACGCCGCCATCATTAGTAGCACTTCCACCTATGCCAATTATGATTTTGCGCAATCCTTTATCCAGCGCTGCTTTGATGAGTTCCCCAGTACCATAGGAAGTCGTTACACGTGGATCTCTTTTATCTACAGATACCAACGGCAATCCTGATGCGGCAGCCATCTCGATTACTGCAGTCTCTCCATCTCCCAATATACCCCAGTAAGATTTTATCTTATCATGCAATGGTCCTGTTACCTCTTCATAAATCATTCTTCCATTGGTCGCCATAACCAATGCCTTTACCGTACCTTCGCCGCCATCAGCTATGGGCACTTTATGTACATCGGCTTCAGGAAAAACCTGTTTAATACCTTTCTCCATAGCATTAGCAACCCCAATAGCCGATACGCTTCCCTTAAAAGAATCAGGAGCAACTATAATACGCATGAAAAATCCTCCTAATTTATATTTTTACCCACACTACATCAAAATCCCTTTACTTTAGCAAGATGCCTAGGAGGCTAACGTGTTTAAATAGAACCAATGAAAAATTATATGATTTCGCGCATTTTCCCTTGAATTGTATAAGTATTATTTGACACGTGTTGTAATGATGCAGATTCTTGCTGAGATATAGATATATTTTCTCTAACCATCCGTCCAATATCATTCATGGAGGTTTGTGCTAGCTGCAGCGTTCTAGTAATTTTATTTGCCGAATCTGCAGAATAGGTAGCCAGTTTGCGGATTTCGTTGGCAACGACCGCAAATCCTCGTCCATTATCACCAACTCTTGCCGCTTCAATAGCTGCATTTAGCCCAAGTAAATTAGTCTGACCTGAAATAGTCTGAATGAATTCAAGAATATTATTTAGTTCATTAAGTTGTGTTTCGGTTTTACTCAAATGTTTCTCCATCTGTTGATATCTGGCAGCAATACCTTCCGAAGCGGCAGTCATGCTCTGAATAGCACCGAAGATACCCTCTAAATCTAATGCTACACTTCTTATAAGCGTTTCCCGCTCCTGGCCGGCCTGCATTTTTTTTATTTCTTCCGTTACTATGATAGCAGCCATTTTTTGTAGCGGGCGAACCTGCTTTGGATCTCCAGATATTCCTATACAGCCGATACGCTTCTCAAGATAATAGATTACACCATTATAGCCTGGTTTTACGCCCTGCATTCTGTCAGCTTCTTCAACAGTGATGGCAATTTCATCTACCTCACCAGCCATTATCTTGCGAGCTGCGGCGTGGATTGTCCCTAACCTTTCTGGTTGTTTTGTAGCGATTATTTCTCCATTCTCCCCCATAAAGTTAACATTATTTCCGGTTACCTCATAGATTAGCTGAACAACTTGGTCAGCCAGTTCTTTTGGCACCTGATGTGGCCAGTTCGAACTCATACTACACCTCCTAAATTAACGTATTGCAATATAATGCATACTCATACCAGTAAAAAAAAGACAATGCTGCAACAATTTAGCATTGTCTTTTATATGGAATTCATTAGATTAGAATTCCTTTAAAACTCAATCACAGTACCCACAAAGGCAGGTATGAATTTCTTGCCGAATCGGCCTTTTAATTCGGCCATCATGTCAAAGCCGGTACAGTGGTTTGCTGCAATGAAATCAGGCGAGTATTGTTCTAAGGTTGCTAGGCTGATTTCTTGCTGGCTGTTTGAAACCGGACCTAAATGTGTTCCGCCTATCCAGCCAGCCAGGCGAGTTTGACCGGTTATTTCAAAACCTCTCTGCAGTGTATTTACTAATCCAGAATGACTGCACCCGCCAATAACCACTAATCCTTTATCGCTAGCATAATAAAGGGATGTATCGTCAGGAATATCATCATAGCAGTCACAACCGTTTTCAGCACCAACAACCAAGTTGGTGTCGCCTTTTTCAAAGGCTGTTTTTCGGGGCATGCTGCCACTAAACCATAACTTCGGTGCTATTTCAAGTGGATTACTCGTTAATTTCCAATGGGCTCCAAGACAAATAGTTTCTTCTTTCTCGAAGGGAATACCAATATATTCTCGCCCCCCACCTGCAAGCGAATAACGCAACCCAAATATCTGGCTATGCGCATAGATGGGTATGGGTTTACGCCGATGCCTGAGAATATGAGGTATACCTCCGGTATGGTCATAATGCCCATGACTAATCGCGATCGCATCCAACTGAAGCGGATGAACGCCGACCAGGCTTAAGTTATGGAGAACGGCAGATGATTGTCCCGCATCAAGCAGAAGCTTGAATGAGTCCGATTCTAGCAAAAGCGACAGACCATGCTCACCTAAAAATGGTTTTGGGGTGCTAATTGGGACTGAGTTATCAACAATAACAGTTACCTTCATTTGGGACACCTCCTGCTCAAATTGTTTTTAGCCAACAAACTGACTGAAGATAAGTAGTGTAATAAGTCCTGCAACAGAGGCGATTGTTGTTGATAGAGTATACGTTTTAAATAAATCGCTCATCGGCATACCAAAGTATTCTTTTACAAACCAAAAACCCGGATCATTCACATGGGAAAAACCAATAGCACCAGTACCAATGGCAACAGCAACAAGAGCTGTATCGATCCCAGGGTATAGAGGCAATAATGGCATAACAAGTCCTACTGCAGTTATCATGGCAATCGTTGCGCCACCTACCGCAAAACGCATTATCGCTGCTACACTCCACGCGAGCACAAGCGGGTTAATCTGCCATGTCATGAGAAGTGATTTTATAGCACCGCCAATACCACTATCCATAAGAATTTTGTTAAAGGCTCCACTGGCTCCAATAATTAGCAAGATGGCTGCCATCGGGCCAATAGCCACTTCACTAAATTTCTGAATTTTTTCCATATTCATGCCTCTATTGAGACCTAAGGTCCAGTAGGATAAAATCACCGCCAGGAATAATGCGGTAACAGGATCTCCAATAAAATTCACATACACCATGCTAGGATGCGTTTTTCCGAGAACAAATTCCAAAACAGTTTTCGAAATCATTAGTAATAACGGAAATAGGATTGTAAATAATGTAATTCCAAATGGTGGCAACTTTTCGTCAGGAGTAGGCTCAGCCTTGCAAAGATGTTCTGGTGGATTTAACTTAAATTTGTTGCCCACCAATTTCCCAAAAACGGGACCTGCCAAAGCCGCTGCCGGTAATCCGACAATTAGGCCGTAGAGAATGACCTTGCCAACATCTGCCTTCAGACCTACAGCAACTGCCATGGCAGCCGGATGGGGCGGCACGATACAGTGAACAGTAAGCAGACCGATTATCATGGGAATCCCAACCATTACTAGTGACATTCCCGCTTCAATAGCAACACAAAACAGTAATGGCATCAATAACACGATTCCTACTTGGAAAAAAACAGGAATCCCACAGATATATCCGACAATCATCATCGCCCAGTGAGAATTCTTTTTACCCAACGCCTTTATCATGGTGCGAGCTAATCTTTCTGCCCCCCCTGATATTTCCATCATTTTACCGACGATGGCTCCGAGAGCCAGGATTGGGGCAAGCATCCCCAAGAACCCACCCATGCCCAGTTCAATAGATTTTAGCATCTTATCAAGCGGCATTCCTGTTGCAAATCCGATAAATAAACAAGCGGTTAGTAGTGCAACAAAAGCATGCACCTTGAGTCGAATGGTAAGAAAGATAATTAATGCAATCGCCAGAAAAAGAACAAGCATCATTAAGCCCGTTGTGCCCATAGTTACCTCCTTAATTATTACAATTTTTCGGTATTGACTGTAAAAAGACACAAACTTTCTTTCTAGTAACAATAAAATTCTTTCCCAGTCACACCTTACCCTTTATAATAATAATAGGACTTCAACATATTTATTTCAATTATCTGAAAAAGAGAAATTCCAAGCAAATAACATGCCTTTTTTGTGCAATATATACAAATGGGGTGGGTATTTTATGATTATACCAGAAAAGTTAGGACAACAAATTGTCGACACGACCATGCGTTTAGTTCACCGAAATGTCAATATTATGGATAGAGATGGGATTATTATTGCTACCGGTCATCCACACCGTTATAAGACACTGCATAAAGGGGCAAAGGATGTTATAGAAACTGGTACAATTATCGAAATATACCCAAACGAATTGTCTCTTTATCCTGGTGCCTTACAAGGCGTTAACCTCCCCATTGTATTCGATGATCAGATAGTGGGAGTCGTTGGTGTATTCGGACATCCCGATGAGGTTCGGAATATAGGCTTGCTTGTAAAAATGATTACAGAATTGATTCTGGAAAGAGACCTCGTGCAAAGGGAAATGCGCACCAAAACCCGCTTACGGGAACAATTCATTGAAATCTCGGTTCTCAATCCTGCTATCGAACTATCTACCAAGCTAAAGCGGATTGCCAAAACCTTAGAAATAGACCTTTTACAGCCCCGAGCAGCCATGATAATCGATGCTTCAGTCATTATACAGAAACTAATTTTAGAATATGGTTCATCTGAATTGGTAGTGGATCGTGTAGAAGATATTCTCCTTTCTTGTATCGAGACAGGTAATTTGTTAACTGAACAGGACATAGCCTGTTTAATAGGAGACCAACTCATTATCCTTAAGACCTATAAAGATATTGACTATATATCCCAAAATGATCCTTCCATTGAACAACTGGTGAACTCTTTAGCAGAAGCAATTGGGGGGCCAATGACTTGCGGAGTCGGTGATATTGCTAACTCTGTCTCTCAATATCACGTATCCTATAAGCAAGCTCAGTTTTGCCTACGCCATTGCAGCCCAGAACAATCCATACTACAAATATCACAACGAAATATGCTTGTACAACATGCTCTTTGCGAGGCGCTCAGCGGCTCCACGCTGCTGGCTTTGAGCAAACTGAAAGAGGCCTTTAGTCACATGGTTACTAGCAACCGGGAAATCCTTAGTACATTAGCAGCACTTCTAAAATGCAACTTAAATATAAATGCCACCGCCCAACTTCTTCACATCCATCGTAACACTTTGCTTTACAGGTTAAGCCGACTTGAAGCTGAAACCGGACTTGCGCCATGCCGTTCTATCGACGATATGATAGTATGCCGCCTGTTGTTGCAGCTTGCGAAGCAGAGTAGAATATTACCATAAACCAAAAGGTACTGAACGGTTACCAAAATCAAATGAGCCGGTCAAGGTGATCTCAACCACCCTACCCGGCTCATTTTTATCTCTATTCCATTATCTTCTCCACTAAAACAAAATACAAATCAATATCAAATTCATTGCCTTGCCCTTTTACTTACTAAACCTTATCAAGACTTTTCAATATCCACAACCGTAAGGATACCATTTACAACCGTAAAACGAACATCAAAGCCGGCAAAGGATATCCCAAAAACACGGGCTGGATCCTGGACATACGCCGGACGGGGATCCTGTTCCAACACATTAAGCAATCCCTGGCGCAAAGACTCCGGAATAAGAGCAAGCCACTTATCAGGAAAAACCACCTGCAGCTTATAATCCACATGCGACGCGGCAAAGCCGGCCACTGCCTCCGGATGGCTATCCGAAAACGGCAAATATGGTTTGATATCAAAAATTGGCGTTTGATCTATCATATCGGCACCAGACACATACAGAATCGGTCCCCACTCTGGATGCGTTTCAATACGTTCCAGTTTGACGGAAGAAAGCCCCAGGTGGTTTGGCCTAAATGGTGAACGTGTGGCAAATACGCCCATCCGGGTATTCCCGCCCAGCCGGGGAGGCCTGACTGTAGGCGAAACCTTGCTGCCCAGCGCTTCAGAAAACTGCCAGATCAGCCAAATATGAGAAAAACCGTCCAACCCCCGGATTGCACTTGGATCCCGATATGGCGGCTCAAAAACAATAGTCGCCGCTAATGGAACAAGTCCACTTTGACGGGGAACGCCGAATTTAGTCGGAAAATCCGTACGAATTCGGGCGATAATATTTATTGTTGCCGATGTGCTTGCCTCTTTCATAACTCATCATTCCTTGCTCCCTATTGTAATGCCTTAATATCCTTTATCAGCATCTCCACGTTTTCTTTCCTCGTAGCCCAACTGGTACAAAATCTTACAGCACTGTGCCTTGCATCGACTTCTTCCCAGTAAGAATAAGAATACTTCTCGCCCAATTTGCTTAATACCTCATTCGGTAAAATAGGGAACTGCTGATTTGTCATAGAATCATATCGGAAAGAAAATCCTTTTTCAGTCAATGCCTCTCGTATCATCATTGCCATATCGACAGCATGTTTAGAAATTTCATAGTATAAGCCATCTTCAAATAAGGTTTCAAACTGAATCCCTA
>JAEZVB010000146.1 GCA_023443285.1 Bacillota bacterium | reverse complement strand
ATGCTGTACTGAATGATAATTGAGCCTATATAGATTGACAGCGGCTTGAAAATGGGTTTGGAGAAATACGGGAAGGCGGAGAAAGTAATGCTGGCAAAATGGTTATCAGGCCTTATGAGTGTCGATTTACCTCAGCCCCAGACAACAGCAGCGGCAGTTGATCTGTTGTCGGTGCGTAAGACATATATAACTGGTGCAGGCGAATTTGAGGCACTTAAAGGGATAAATCTTACGGTGGCTGCTGGCGAGTTTGTGGCAGTTGTCGGGAAATCCGGCAGCGGCAAATCAACGCTAATTAATATGATTACAGGCATTGACCGTCCGACAGGCGGTGAAGTTTGGGTAGCAGGGACACCGGTACATACGCTGAGCGAAAATCAGATTGCTGTGTGGCGGGGTCGGACAGTAGGCGTTGTTTTTCAGTTTTTCCAGCTGCTGCCGACGTTAACGGTGCTGGAAAACGTCATGCTGCCGATGGATTTCTGTAATATACATGACCATAGGGAGAGGCCTGAGCGGGCACTTGGCCTTTTGGAAATGGTTGGGGTAAGTGAGCAGGCGCATAAATTGCCTGCTAACTTGTCCGGCGGACAGCAGCAGCGTGTGGCTATTGCCCGCTCGCTCGCTAATGATCCGCCGTTATTGGTGGCGGATGAGCCGACAGGCAATCTTGACAGCAAGACAGCGGCTGCCGTCATAGATTTTTTCAAGGAACTGTCCAGCCAGGGTAAAACAATTTTGATGGTAACTCACGACAACGATTTAGCCCGCCGGAGCGGACGGATTGTTACCGTGTATGACGGCCAGGTTATCGCGCCCGGTGCGGAGCGTCAGCTATGAGTAACTATCCAGTAGTATCGCCGCGCTGGCGCAAGGTACTGGCTGATTTATGGGGAAATAAGCTGCGGACATTGCTTGTTGTATTGTCTATAACTGTTGGGGTATTTGCGGTAGGAATGGTGTATAGTTCTTATCTTATGTTTGATCGGGATTTAACGCTTAGCTGGAAATCGGCGGCGCCGGCTAGTGCCAGTATTTATGCCGATCCCTTTGACCCAGAACTGGTAGACAGTGTGCGCGGACTGCGCGGCGTTAAAGAAGCGGAAGGACGACGGAATGTTGACTTACGTGTACGTACCGCAGGTGGCGAGTGGCGGCAGATGTATTTGACGGCCATTCCCGACTATAACAAGCAAAAAGTGAATATTGTTAAAAGCCAGAGCGGTGCCTGGCCGCCGGGAGATGGCGATGTACTATTGGAACGGTCATCGCTTGCTGAGTTAGGCGTAACAACAGGCGGCAGTATTCAGGTGGAGACGCCTGCCGGACGTAAGCGGACACTGAAGGTGAAAGGTATTGTGTATGATCCCAGCCAGGTTCCTAGTATGTTTAGCGGCCGTTCTTATGGCTATATCAGTATGGATACACTGGAAAAGCTGGACGAAGAGCGGCGGCTGGATCAGGTGAATTTTGTTGTTGAACCGTGGGTGCTGGAAGGAAAGAAATTGGAACCGATTGAAGCCATTGGCCGCAGGGCATGGAGTAAGCTGGAACAGGGTAATACAACCGTATTTTGGCTGCAAGCTAATAAGCCCGGCGAACATCAGATGCAGAGTATCATCAATGCGCTGATTATGCTGCTGACTGTGCTTGGTGTGTTGTCACTGCTGCTGGGTACTTTTTTGTTAGTAAATACCGTATCAGCAATATTGACCCAGCAAATTCGCCAGATTGGGATTATGAAGGCGATTGGCGCGCGGCGCGACCAGATTCTGCGAATGTACTTAGTGTTGGTGGGGGTCTATGGCTTGTTGTCGCTCGTGGTTGCTGCCCCACTAGGGGCTGTGGCGGCTAGTGCTGTTACAGGATTTATGGCGCAGGTATTTAACTTTGATTCAGGCGGCTTAGAATTACCACCTAGGGTTATACTGGTCGAGGGGGCTGCCGCTATTGTGGTGCCTCTCGCTGCCGCTATTTGGCCAATATGGCGAGGAACGGGAGTAACGGTGCGCGAGGCGGTCAGCGATTTTGGTATTGGCAGTATGACAGGCAAGGGACGGCTGGATCGCTGGATAGAACGGCTGCTCAAGCTAGTAAACAGGTTGTCTCGTCCCATCCTGCTTTCCCTTAGAAATACATTCCGCCGTAAATGGCGACTGGCACTGACGCTACTTACGCTGACAGTGGCGGGGACTGTATTTATGGCAGTTTTTTCTATTAGAGCATCGCTGTACACTACATTAGATGATGCGCTGGACTATTTCCGATATGATATTTCTGTTGGCTTTACCCAAAATTACCGGGCAACCAGAATTGAACATGAAGTGTTACAGATTCCCGGTGTCAAGGCAGCTGAGCCGTGGGGCTTTACGTCTGGCCGGATACTTAGGGATGAACGGAAAGAGTCGGAAGATAATGCCAGCAAAAATGTGTTTATATTGGCACCGCCGGTAGATACCAAGATGATTCAACCCAAAATTATAGAGGGACGCTGGCTGTTACCTGAGGACGAAAGCGCGCTGGTAGTTAATACTGAGGTCTTGAAAGACAGTCCACAACTAAAAGTAGGCAGTCCGGCCGTCCTCAAAATTGGTACTCGCAAGCTCAAATTTACAGTAGTAGGAATTGCGAAAAGTACGCTGACAGGCCCTATCGTATATTCGCCTTATTCCTGGTTTACCGGGGCGATTCAGGAAGCGGGCGGAGCGAGGTCGGTTCAGATCGTGGCTCAGTCAGGTAATCCACAGGAACAAACGGCATTAGGAAGAAAATTGGAGGAACATTTGAAGAATAATAATCTTCGTGTTCAGAATGTGGATATAACCTGGGAACAGAAAGAACGTATTAAATCCCAGTTCGACATATTGACGGCATTTTTGTTGATGATGGCGATATTGCTCGCTATTGTCGGCGCATTAGGCCTTATGGGTACGATGGGGATCAACGTGTTGGAACGAACGCGTGAGATTGGAGTCATGCGGGCTATTGGCGCTTCCAGTATCGACATTGGCAAGATATTTATTGTTGAGGCCTTATGCATTGGTGTGCTCAGTTGGCTGCTAGGTGTCATGTTGGCTTTACCGGTAGCGGCACTACTTAGCTATCAGGTTGGAGTAATGTTTTTGCAGAGCCCGTTGGCGTTTTCCTTTAGTTTCCTAGGAGTGGGAATTTGGTTGGTGCTTTCGGTAGTGCTTTCAATAGTTGCCAGTGTGCTGCCGGCGCGGAATGCTGCCAGGCTAAGTGTCCGCGAAGTACTTGGCTATGAATAAATAGGAATAAAGAAGAACGGAGAGGTTGTAATGATACCAGAAAGGTTAGGAACTTTGGGGACGTGGTTTAAACGACACTGGCTATTGACGGGGCTTATTGTTGCTACTTTGTGTGCAGGTGCCTGGTGGCTCAACTTTGGCCGTCAGGGAGAAAAACAGGATATAGCGGCTATTAAGGCCGATAAACGGGTGTTGGCCGAAGGAATTGTTTTTCCGGTGCATTATGCGCAGATGGTTATGCCGGTTGAGGGAACAATTGGCGAGGTTCTGGTGCAGGAAGGTGATATTGTTAAGGCCGGTCAACCAATTATCCGGCTGGTGCGGCAGGATTATCAGGCACGGGTTGGCAGTACTAGAGCCGACATAAGCCGCGCGGCTGCTGCGGTGGAGCAGGCGAGAATTAATCTGGCTGATGCTGAGCGCGAATTGACGCGGCAAAAACGCCTGGAAACAGCCGGGGCAACTTCCAAACAGCAATATGATCAGGCGAAGACTACGGCAGAACGAAACCAGGCAGCATTATCGCAAGCAGAGGCCGAACTCCAGACGCAGCAAGCGCGGTTGGCAGAGTCGGAAGGCTTGCTGGATAAGACTGAACTCAAAGCAGTGATTGATGGCACAGTTGCTTTTCTGGATGTTAAGGTAGGTGAACATGCTGCCGCTGGTACTGTTTTGGTAAGAATAGCTGACGAACGTGTCTGGGAAATTCGTAGCGACGACTTAACAGAACTAATGATTGCCAGGGTAAAAAAAGACGATCAAGTTGCGGTAACCTTTGACGGTATACCCGGCCTGGAGATACCGGGAAAGGTAAAGGCCATCAGAGCTTATGGAGAAAAAAAACGCGGTGATATTACTTATACTGTTACGGTCGCGCCGGAGCGATGGGATGAAAGGCTGCGCTGGAATATGACGGCTCAGCTGGCGATAACGCCGTCAGGTTTATAGTCAGCAGGGCTAACATTAGCAAGGAGAGTCAAGAAGCATCTGCAGCAATTATGATATGCTTTCTGCAGG
Source organism: Bacillota bacterium (assembly GCA_023443285.1). Taxonomy (GTDB): domain Bacteria; phylum Bacillota; class Negativicutes; order Sporomusales; family Sporomusaceae; genus Sporomusa. The sequence goes on along the minus strand of JAEZVB010000146.1, from coordinate 10,554 downwards.
AGGTGAGAACATGGATGATAACTGGGACAAAATTAATGCGGTGCAGCGGGCTCAGGATTATATTGAGAAGCATATAAACGAGCCAATTACTCTGTATATGCTGGCAAGGGCGGCGGGTTATTCACCCTGGCATACTTCGCGAATATTTAAGCAGCTTACCGGTAAAACACCACTGGCATATATTCGTACTCTGCGTCTGTCCAGGGCGGCCGTAAAACTTTGGAATGAAGATAAGCGAATTATTGATATAGCTCTTGATTTTGCTTTTGACTCTCATGAGGGTTTTACAAGAGCGTTCTCGCAAAGCTTTGGCATAACACCACACTGTTACCGAAAAAAAACACCGCCAATTCCACTGTTTATGCCCAGTCGCATCCGTGATTATTACCTTATGCTGCAGAAGGGGGAAATAAGCATGAGTGAAAAACCGAAGACCAATACTGTTTTTGTACAGGTGGTGGAAAGGCCTGCCAGGAAATTAATCCTCAAAAGGGGCATAAAGGCTGAGAATTATTTTGATTATTGTTCAGAAGTTGGCTGTGAGGTATGGGGCACTTTGTGCAGTATCAAACAAGCTTTGTATGAACCTATCGGAATGTGGCTGCCGGATAATGTAAGGAAGCCTGGCACCTCAGTTTATGCACAAGGTGTCGAAGTGCCAAGTGATTATGCGGGGGAAGTACCGGAAGGCTTTGACATAATTGATTTACCGCCCTGCAAGGTCATGGTGTTCCAAGGGCCGCCCTTTGCGGATGAGGATTTTATGGAGGCCATTGGGGAGTTGTGGCAGGTTATAAAAGAGTATAATCCGGAACTATATGGGTTTACCTGGGCAGATGAAGCCGGCCCAAGATTCCAGCTTGAACCGCAAGGTGAGAGAGGCTATATTGAGGCCAGGCCGGTAAAAGAGCTCAAGCGGCAATAAAAGATTAGCTGAGGCACAAGTTTATGTGTGGAGACACAAACTTGTGCCTTTGTGGTTTTTTGGTATTTGATAAAGATAAAATTATTGGCAATATTCTGTATATTGCTGAGAAATTTGCAGGATATTACCAGTTTTTATCGAAATGGGTTAATAATTTGTAATTAATTTAAAATACAGCAATTGCGATATGTTCTCCAGGAAAGGAGTGATTATATTGGCAAGCGAAAGAATGAGGCGTTTTTTTTCTAATTGGGTTTATCCCGATGTGGCAGTCGTCGTATTCTGTATTTTTTTACTAATTGGAGTTTGGGGCGCAGCATTCTGGCAGATGAATTTAGACAAACAGGTTACTATTGCCAATATAATAAAAGACGGAGAACAGTTTAACTATGCCCTGGAAGAACATGTAAGAAGGGTACTGGATACCGGCAGCCTTTATCTCAATTTTATCAAAAAAGAGTACGAAACCGCGCAAGTGGTGACTCCGGCTATACTCCATTTTGGTGAGCTGATTGGTCAGGATCCGATGATAAATCTGTTTGCTTTGGTCGATGCCGACGGAAGGACAGTGACAAGTTTAATTCCCTATCCTGAGAATTTTAATTCGGCGCAGACACCTTACTTTGAGGCTCATGTAGCTGCAGACAACAACAAAGTATTTATTGGACAGCCTTTTGTTGGGCGAGTTTCCCATAAAATATCCATTCCGTTATCGGTTCGTCTGAACAACACAGATGGCAGCTTTGCAGGAATTGTATATATTGCTTTAAACCCTAATTACTTTTCGGATTTTTACCAGTCAATTGAAAGCTCAGGTTATTATGATATTACCATTATCGGGCAGGATAAGATCGTACGGGCAGGTAGTGTAAGTAGTTTAATCGGCAGCGAAATGGCTCAGAATTCCTTGTTCAGCGAGTCGGCAAAAACACCAATTGGTTCTTATAACCTGGCTAGCGGTAGCGAACGAATGTGGCAGAGTTATCGGGTTATGCCGGATTACCCTTTGATTATTCAAGTCGGAATTAAGGAGTCGGTGCTGCAGCCGCTATATAAGCGCCAGCAAACTGCGCTTGGTGCCGCCTCTGTTGTCAGTCTCTTTATTATAATCTATACAGGCAGGTTGGTATTGCGTAATCACCGGCTTCGTCAGAGTGAAACCGAGCTCAAGGAAAGCTACCAAACTCTGAAGGAAACTCATAACAAGCTAAGCTTGGCGGAAGAAGAACTGCGGGCGCAATATGAAGAATTGTTACAGATAAATAAGCAGGTTTTAGAACAGAATGCGTTGCTATATGCCTTACAGGAAACCGCTGTTAGTATGATATCTGAACTTAATACAGACGATTTATTGAAGAAAATTGCGCTTCACGCCATTACTATTGTGGGGGCAGATGAGGCTTATCTGGCTAGGCCAACAGAAGATGGTCATTTGGAGGTATATAGTGGAATCGGCGGACCGCCGCGCATGCCTGAAAATATGGGGCTACTGGGGAAAGTGTATGTGAGTGGCCAGGCCATGGTGGTTAATGACTATCAACAATGGGAGGGGCGTATTCGCGAGGAATATGCGCAAAAAATCAGCGCTTTTTTTGCCGCGCCAATCAAAGGTAAACAGAAAGTTATTGGCGTTTTTGGTGTAGTATTTTTTGAGCGTGGGCGGCAATTTAATGAAAATCAGGTGGTTTTGTTAGAACGGTTTGCCGATCTGGTATCGTTAGCAATGCAAAACTCCTTACTCCATGCTTCGCAGCAGCAGGAATTGGCAGCGCGAATCAATAGCGAGACTACGCTCAACGAGATTTTTAACGGGGCAAATGATGCCATTGTCGTCACTGATTTAGATAAAGGCTCTGTTTTGTGGGCTAACAAACATGCCTCTGAGATGTTTGGATACTCAGAAGATGAGGTTATATTGCAAGGTTTGGAAGCTATTGTGTCTGTGCAAGAGGTGGATTTGGTAAAAACAATCTTAAACAAAGTCGCAGGCGGACAGCCACAGTTATTTGAGGGCAAGGCCGTTGACCGGGCGGGAAAACAGATTATTGTAGAAGTGAGTGCCAAACAGGCGGTTGTGCATGGGCAAATGTGCTGTCTTACGGTAATGAGAGATATTACTGCGCGCAAACAATTAGAGTCAGAACTGGTTTTGGCGCAGACTGCAAAATTGGCAGTGCTAGACTCGATACCGGATGCCATGTTTGTGCTTGATTATAACGGGATGGTTTTGGAATATTTGAAATCACCTGACTTTGAAACCTATTCTGTGTTGGATCAAGCTATACGCGGACATCATTTGAGCGAGTTAATCCCCAAGGATATTGCCTGCAACTATGTGTTTAATGTTAGGCAAGCACTGGCGACAGGGACAACACAATACTATGAGTACAGCGTAGCTATCGACGGTACGGTCTATTTTCGGGAAACCCGGTTTAAAAAAATTGGTCAGTCAAAAGTGTTGACTATGGTGCGTGATATTACCGACGCCCGGCGCTCAAAGGATCAATTGGATTATCTCAGTCAGTATGATGCCTTAACTAATATATACAATCGTGCTTATTTTGAGGCAACTATGAGCAAAATGGCGATGCAAAGTGAAGGTGGTGTCGCTATTGTGATTTGTGATGTTGATGGGCTAAAGATAATTAATGATACGTTGGGGCACTGGGCTGGGGATCAACTTTTGCGGGCAGTAGCTAATATCCTGGGCGCAGTTACCGTATTTGCCGACGATGTGCTTGCTCGAGTCGGTGGCGATGAATTTGCTATTATTGCACGTGAACCGCAAAAACAAAAAATGGATGCCATGATAGAAAATATTCAGCTTCGCATTGCCGAGTACAACAAAGATAATCCACAGCTACCAGTTAGCCTATCGACCGGATGGGCAGCAGACTACCATAGCAGCAAAAATATTGAAGAAATCTATAAACAAGCTGATCATGATATGTACCGGCAAAAGATACATCAGGGGCAAAGCAGTCGTAGCGCTATCGTGCAGACCATGATGAAGGCGCTTGAAGTCAGGGATTATATTACTGAGGGGCATACTGACAGGTTGCAGGATTTGGTGGGAGATCTGGGGCGTAAGCTAAAACTCTCTCGCCGTCAATTGGCTGATCTGCGATTGTTTGCGAGATTTCATGATATTGGTAAAGTGGGAATTCCCGACAGTATCCTTACTAAACCGACCCTACTTAATGAAGCTGAACGGGCTATTATGAAACGGCATTGCGAAATCGGCTTTCGTATTGCTCAGGTGTCGCTTGATTTGTCGCCGATTGCCGATTGGATATTGAAGCATCAGGAATGGTGGAATGGTCAAGGATATCCGCTCGGGATTAGTGGTGAAGATATCCCCTTAGCTTGTCGGATACTTGCAATTGCTGACACCTTTGATGCTATGACCAATGACCGCCCCTACCGTAAAGCGTTATCCCCCAGTGTTGCGTTGGCAGAAATTGAACGCTACGCCGGCAGTCAGTTTGACCCGGCGCTGGTTAAGTTATTTATTGAAATTATGCATGAGCGGGAAGCTACTGCTTAGTTATGAGAAACCATGGGTATTCCCTTATTTCCAAGCCATTTCTGATGGCTGAAAGGGGGCGGCGCGAAAAATGAAGGGAAATACAATAAAATGTCGAAATTAACCCGTGATATAACGTAACAAAAAATAAAAAAACGTGGGGGGAGTCCAGTGTTACCTGCAACCCTGGTGAATAAGGTTTCTAACCTATGGCTTGGGCTGAAATTGCGGGCAAAACTGAGTGTTTGCCTTGTTGGTATGACCGTGATTCCCTTATTACTTACGACGGCCATCACTGGATATAATTCCGAGAAAGCACTGACGAGATTGATTCTTGACCATAATTGGAATGTTGCGCTACACACAGCCGATGAGGTTGACCGGATGTTTTACGATAAAATCAAAGTGTTACAGATAACTGCTGCTACTGCTGAAATTAAATCTATGATTCCGGAAAAACAGTTACCTCTGCTTAAAGCTATCGAGGGCCAGGATGAGGATATTTTGATTGTTTTGGCAGTCGATATTAATGGCAATCTGATTACCCGTTCAGATGGGCGAATGGGCGAAACCCAGATTAATTATAGTGACCGTGACTATTTCCAGACTGCCAAACAGACAGGCGAAAGTACTATTTCTGAGACTCTCATATCCAGAAGCACAGGCTACTCCGGTATTGCTATTGTTCAGCCCATTAAGGATGAACAGAGGGAACTGATTGGTTTCTTAGTTGCTACGATTGAATTGGGAACACTTGTTGAGCATATTAACCAAACTAAAATTGGGCAAACAGGCTATATCTATCTTGTGAATAATCGTGGGCGTATTTTGCTACATCCTAATAAGGAACGTGTTGTCTACGGGGAAGATGTTTCGCATTGGTCGCCGGTTAAAGCAGTCTTGGAGCAACAGACCGGTTGGACGAAATATGAAGTCAACGATGAGAAAAAATTGGCAACCTACAGCTATATACCGCATACCGGTTGGGGGTTGGTGGCAGAGCAACCGCTTGATGAGGCTATGGAATATGTGATTCACGTTGAACGGACTGGCTTTATTATGAGCTTTCTTGCCATGTTGCTGGCTGCGCTGATAGGTATTATGATTGCCGGCAGGATGTCCAAACGGATTACTAATATTTCGGTAGTTACTGGCCGTTTGGCTGCCGGTGATTTGAATGCGGCCATCCAGGTGGTTGACCGGGATGAAATCGGGCAGTTAGGCATTGCATTTAATAGTATGGCTGCCCAATTAAAAACCAGCAGCGAAGAACTGCGCGACAGTGAGGAAAGATATCGGTCATTGGTAGAAAATATTAATATTGGCGTATACCGCAAAAACGGTAATGACTATTCTTTTATGGAATATGCTAATCCGGCTCTTGTAAGAATACTTGGCTACTCGTCTGTTGATGAGTTGCTACAAACCTTCGCAGAAACCCACTTTTATGATCAGGAAGGGTTCCTTCAGTTGATTGAAGCCGTTGACCGGCAGGGGGCGGTAAAAGACAGAGAGGTTGTATTATGCAAAAAGGATGGAACACCTATCTGGTGTTCGTTGACTGCAATCAGGCATTTTGACGAAAAAAGGGAACTATTTTGGATTGATAGTGTTGTTGAAGATATTACTGAACGTAAGCTGGCCGAGGAGGCCTTACGTCAGGCTCATGCCGAACTAGAGATGAAAGTAAATGAAAGAACGCAGGAACTAAGATTACTCAATGAAAAATTATATCGAATTTCATTACAAGACGGGTTGACCGGTATTGCCAACCGCCGTTATTTTGATGAAGTTCTCGAGCGGGAATGGCAACAGGCTAAGCGGCAGAAGCAGCCGCTCGCGCTAGTTATGATTGATGTTGACTGGTTTAAACATTATAACGATACCTACGGACATGTTGCCGGTGACCAATGTCTCAGGCAAATTGCCGAAGTGTTAGAGGGAGTAGCCAAACGAGCGACAGATCTGGCTGCGCGTTATGGTGGCGAAGAGTTTGCACTCATACTGCCTAATACTGACCAACAAGGAGCTGTGGAACTGGGAAAACAGGTCTTGCTCGGCGTCAGAAACTTGAGGATTCGAAATGCAACAGCCGTAAGTAATCAACTTGTTACGGTAAGTCTTGGGATCGCAGCCTGTATACCGCCAGACCATGGTATGCCTGATAAACTGATTGTTGCGGCAGACCAGGCGCTTTACCAGGCTAAGAAAGCGGGGCGAAATCAGTTGGCATTGTCGCACTTAGGTATGGATGATACAGTTTTGTGAAAAAATATAAGTAGAACTGATCAGAGCGTTAATTTGCAAATCATGGAACAGTTGTATATAATTAAAGGACTAGTTAGGGACGGAGTTACGTTTACGGATAATGGACGGATGAGTGAATAATTAGTAAAAGTATATATAACTGGAGGTTCTAGTGAGTAAAAATGATAAACTGTTAATTATTCCACTTGGTGGACTTGGTGAAATTGGCAAGAATATGACGGTGTTTCGCTATGGCGATGACATGATTATTCTTGACTCAGGGCTGGCTTTTCCTGAGGAAGATATGCTGGGTATAGATCTGGTTATACCCGATATCTCCTACATTATTGAGAATAAGGATAAAGTAAAAGCTGTTGTTTTAACCCATGGTCATGAAGATCATATTGGTTCGCTGTTTTATCTGCTCAGGCAAATTGATGTGCCTGTGTATGGTTCGAGGCTGACCTTGGGCTTGGTGGAAGGCCGCCTGAAAGAATATGATGTATCAGCTGCTAACCTGCATCCGGTGGCACCTGGTGATTCTATTAAGCTAGGAGCATTTGAAGTCGGTTTTATTCGGGTTAACCATTCGATTGCCGATGCACTTGGAATTTACTTAAAAACTCCGGTGGGTACGGTTGTTCATACCGGCGACTTCAAAATTGATCAAACCCCAGTTGACGGCAAAATGATGGATATCCATAAATTTGCAGAATTGGGCAATCAGGGAGTGCTGGTACTGCTTTCGGACAGCACCAACGCCGAGCGTCCAGGCTATACCAAATCGGAACGCACGGTATCGGTCAGTCTTGATGAGCATTTTCGCACAGCCAGGGGCCGGATTATCTTAACCACGTTTGCTTCTAATGTATCCAGATTACAGCAGGCTATAAATGCGGCCAGTAACTATGGACGCAAGGTAGCACTGCTGGGCAGAAGTATGGTGACAGTAGTTACTAAGGCTACCGAACTTGGTTATATGGATATACCGGAAGGGACGCTGATCGGCGTCGATGAAATCAATCGCTATCCTGACAATCAAATGCTAATTTTAACTACCGGCAGTCAAGGCGAGCCTATGGCAGCCCTTAGCCGGCTGGCTTCCAAAAGCCACCGCAGTCTGCAGCTGACTCCAGGAGATACCGTGTTAATTGCAGCCAACCCCATACCCGGCAATGAACGCTCGGTTGGACGTACCATTGATGCTCTAATGCGTTCCGGTGTCCAGGTTGTGTATGAGAAAGCCTCCGGCATTCATGTTTCCGGACATGCTAGTCAGGAAGAACTTAAGCTTATCTTAAATTTGGTTAATCCTAAATATTTCATTCCGGTTCACGGAGAACACCGGATGCTGAGGCAGCATGGAAAACTGGCAAATGAAACAGGTATACCCAAAGAAAATGTTTTCATTGGGGAAAATGGGCATGTATTTGAGTTTACTGCCGAGACCGGGCGTTTGGCCGGAAAAGTTGCTGCCGGTAAAGTCTTTGTGGATGGTCTTGGAGTCGGTGATGTCGGCAATATTGTTATTCGTGACAGGCGGCAATTGTCCCAGGACGGCGTACTAATTGTGGTGGTTACCCTAGATAAAGGCCGAGGCTGTGTTCTTGATGGCCCTGATATTGTCTCAAGGGGATTTGTCTATGTCAGAGACTCAGAAGACTTGATGGACGAGGCGCGCAATATCGTGAAACACGTTTTAGAACGCTTTGAAAATCAGCCGATCACAGAATGGGCTCCGCTAAAAAATGGTATACGTGAAGCCTTAACTAAATATTTATTTGCAAAGACCGGTCGTAGACCCATGATTTTGCCTATAATCATGGATTTATAAGGAGGTATTTGTATTGGCGGCAAAGTCCATAAAAGTTCTTCAACTTATCGATCATGATTTTGAAGATCTTGAGTTATGGTATCCTGTTCTGCGTTTGCGGGAAGCCGGTGTAGAGGTACACTTGGCCGGTGAGAAAGCACAGGAGATCTATACCGGTAAATATGGCGTTCCGGCAGTGGCCGATTGTAGTTTTCTCCAGGTAACTGCTAGTGAGTATGATGCTTTGCTGGTACCGGGTGGTTGGGCTCCTGATAAATTGCGTCGCTACCCTGCTGTCTTACACCTGGTACAAGAGTTCAATACAGCGCAAAAACCCATCGGCCAAATATGCCATGCCGGCTGGGTGCTTATTTCGGCTAAGATTCTAAACGGTAAGAAAGTGACCAGTACGCCAGGTATTCGTGATGACATGGAAAATGCAGGTGCCATCTGGTTTGATGAACCTGTTGTTATTGACGGAAATCTTGTTTCCAGCCGCCGTCCGCCTGATTTGCCTGAGTATATGAAGGCTTTTCTGAAGGTATTATTGCCCTAACAGAAAGTATAACTTTCCTTAATAGTTGATGCAGTGTGGATGTTACCGCCGATATACTAAAGCAGCTTACCGGAAAAACTGCGGGACAGTAATGGAAGCTCTTGACAGGAAGCTGTCTTTTCTATATACTAATAAAAAATATATTAACTTCAAAAACGATGAGCAGAAGAGTAGGCATAACAAGGAGCGTTTCAGCGAGCTGGGGTTGGTGTGAGCCAGTAACTATCTGATATGACCGAAAATCATCTGTGAGTTGCAGGCTGAACAATAGTAAGCTTTGCCGGGACCCGTTAAGGGTAACAGTGCCCGTTATTGTGCTGGGGTATCGAGCTTTGCTCCGTACTTTATGAGAGGTTGCAATCCTATTGGATTGCAATAATTAGGGTGGTATCGCGGATTAACCTCCGTCCCTTTGTATTAGGGACGGAGGTTTTTAATTTTCCACAGACTGTAAGAAAATTTACTTGCGCCAATGCGTGGCGCATTGTTTGCTGATTTTAAAGGAGGTAATGTAATGAATGGTCAAGAGCTCAACTTATTAAAGATAAAAGAGGCATGGCAGCGAATTACCCCCTTTGTTCATCAGACGCCGCTGCAACCTTTTCGCACCTTAAGTGAAATTGCCAACTGTCAAGTTAGTTTAAAACTGGAAAATATGCAGAAAACTGGTTCTTTTAAAATCCGGGGTGCTGTCAATAAGATATTCAGTCTGAGTCCGGCTGAGATGGCCTGCGGTGTAATAACTGCTTCAGCCGGTAATCATGCTCAGGGTGTGGCCTGGGCGGCTAAGGCCTGCGATGTGGCGGCAACTGTAGTTATGTCAGAAAAAGCGCCGGCAGCCAAGGTTCGGGCTACCAAGGCTTATGGTGCGCAGGTAATACTTTATGGTCAAAATTATGATGAGGCATATCAGCATGCCAGGCAATTGCAGGCAGAGCGAAACCTAACGTTCATTCATGCCTTTGATGATCAGGCGATTATTGCTGGTCAGGGGACTATCGCCCTGGAGATCATGTCGCAAATGTTTGATGTGGATGCTATTATTGCTCCGGTTGGTGGTGGTGGATTGATTTCTGGCCTGGCAGTGGCTGCCAAAGAACATAATCCGAAGATCAAGGTGATTGGCGTGCAGGCATCTGGCGCGCCCGCGATGATGCAATCGTTGGCCTGCGGAACAAGTATCTGTTTGCCGGCTGTCAGTACGCTTGCCGACGGTATTGCTGTAAAACAGCCGGGAAATATGACCTTTCGCTATACGCAGAAATATGTTGATGAACTTATTCTGGTTTCTGAGGAAGAGCTTATGGCTGGTATCCTGTTCATGCTGGAACGCGGAAAAATTATTACTGAGGGAGCCGGGGTCGCTGGAGTTGCGGCTCTGTTGGCTGATAAAATCAAGTTGCCATCACAAAAGGTGGTCGTGGTAGTTAGTGGCGGTAATATTGATCCTATGTTTTTATCCTTACTCATTGAGGACAAATATCAGC
>JAEZVB010000124.1 GCA_023443285.1 Bacillota bacterium | reverse complement strand
GTGCATAGCTGTTGTTGCGCCTGTGGCGTGCATAGCTGTTGCTGCGTCTGCGGCGTACACATCTGTTGCTGCGTCTGCGGCGTGCATAGCTGTTGTTGCGCCTGTGGCGTGCATAGCTGTTGCTGCGTCTGCGGCGTACACATCTGTTGCTGCGTCTGCGGCGTGCATAGCTGTTGTTGCGGCTGTGGCGTGCATAGCTGTTGCTGCGCCTGCGGCGTGCATAGCTGTTGCTGCATCTGCGGCGCATCTATCTGTTGCTGCATCTGCGGCGTGCATAGCTGCTGCTGCATCTGCGGCTGCATCATCATTTGTTGCTGACCATTCATTGCCATTCCATTTGCCATATCTGGTTGTCCAGGAACAATGGGAGCGGTTTCTTCCAAAATATCCATCTGCTCTTTAACTGTTGGCGCAGAAAAAATCTTCATGATTTCGAGTTTAATGCCTTTTTGCAACAACCAAGCAACAATTTGAACTGCTTTTACCGAATCTCCTCCCATTTCAAAAAAATTGGACTCTTCCGTAATACTGTCGGTTTTAAAAACATCGCACCAAGCTTTAATTAACTCTTGTCCCATTTCTTGTTTTGTCATGGCTTAAACCCTCTTTCTTATTTTTTAGTTTTTTTAGAATAGTCTATTTATAATGTTTCTCGTTTACCTCTGAACTTCCTTCAACAATTTATAAGCTTTGTTATATTTTGTCTAAAAGTCTCTGCTATATTTTGTATTTGTCCATCATTGTGATAACCACTATCATATACTATTGCTATGATAAGCTCAGTACCTGGTGCCACTATAACATTTAAGTGATGTATACTTCTATTGTGACCACCCATCGCACTTATACCAAGGTTACTTTCAATTAACGGCATATTTTGAAAGGTTATAAAGTGGTCAAAGGCCGAATGCCTTAGCCTGGCCGCCTGCTGTATTTCTCCTAATGATAAATACGCATATTTTTGTATTTGGATATTATCTTCCTGCAGTTGCTGTACTAGATTGTTGCCACTATCCTCGCATCTTCTTATTCTAATTGGTATCGTATTGATAAAATTTCCTGCCATTTTTTCGATGTCTGCTACTTCTTCCGATCTCCCCGACATGGTATAACCAAAGGTTACATCGTCTGTCCCATTCAGCTCCATTAGGCTGCTTCCCCATGCGGCCTGTACATAGGTGCTTAAGGTTATATCCTGATTTTGGCAATAAGTATTGATTCGGCGGAGTTCTACTTCATCTATCACAATTTTTTCTGTACATTGCTGACTAACTCCACTGGCTGTCCTTGGTATGCTTGTCGCCTGCTTTGTTCCTCCCAGATATCTTCGCCAAAACTCCCTCGCCTGTTCTTTGTCCTGCTGCATTAACCATTCCGTATATTGATGATTTGACGGTGACCGTTCTATTTTTTCCTCTTTACTCAATAGCTGACTCATTAATATACTCATACTCCAAGCATCCAGTATTGCATGGGAAAAGCAGATCAGCAGCAGCTGGCTGGCTTCATTCAACTGTAATAATTTCACTCTAAATAATGGTGCCTTAGCAAAATCAAAACCCTGCATTCTATCTAATGACTGCAATGTTTCTACATAGCTTTGCTGCGCTTTTTCACTAAAGTTGCTGATATCTTGATAAAAGAAATCAATTATATCAGCTTTGTTTACAACCTGCATAGCTAGGCTTTCCTCGGAAAAATCAAACCAGGTTCTAAGCACTTCATGCGCTGCCGTTACTTTTCTCAGCCGTTCTTTCAATTGCTGTGCATCTACAGGACTGGTTATTTTATACAGCATTTGTTCATGATAATGCGCCTCTGCACTATTTTTCGCTAAATACACCATGCTTTTTTGCACACTGGTCATTGGATATACATCGGCAATAGTAGATTGATTATACGTAAGCTCTTCTGCCTTACTTTCTTGTTCTATATGCATTGATTCTTGGCAACAAACGCAATGCGTAATTATTGCTTGCAGTTGCTTGATGATATTGGCGGTTAATTGCTTTATAATTTCTTTTGGATATTCAGCCTGTTCATACCTTACTGTAATTGTCATTTGTTTTTGGGCTATTACTGCATTGATCGAAATATCTGTACCAAAATGATTACGTTCATCCACATCTTTGCCACATTGTATTTTATTTTCTAAAACAAATACCTGCCTATTTGTTAAGTTTTCGCTTAGGTCTCCCATGTAATTAAATGTTATGTCAGCCTGTTTTTGTTTTCTGTCTGTTACCCACACCTTTTCCGGCCTGATCCCATAGCCAATTCCATGCTCTGGAATCATTTCCAGTGTTTTTTTGACATTTTTTATATCTGACGCTACGTCACTGCCAATATCTTGTATTATTACAGGATACAGACTTGTAAACCAGCCAACTGTTCGGCCTATATCCAGCTTGTCATTTACTGTTTCGCGTCCGTGTCCTTCTACATTGATGCTGATTTGTTTCTGACCTGTCAGCTGATTTATGCCTCGGCTTACAGCACATAGCAATAAATCATTGATTGCAGTATTATAGGCCTTAGCTGTTTTCAGCAGTAATTGCTGCGTCTGTTTGTCTGAGAGCTGCATCGTAATAGTATTGATACCAGTTAGTCTTATTGGCTCCAACTTAGCTTCTTTTATTAATTCTTCCAGATTTTCTTTTAACCGTCCGGCTGCAGCTTGGCAATCTACGGCTTGCCAATATGCAGTTTCTTTTTGCAGTTTTTCACTTTGGCTATATTTTATAATTTCCCGGCTCCATTCTTGAAACGAGGTTGTCTTTGCCGGCAATTGGATGGTTTGATTGTTTATAGCTTGCTCATAGGCTTTATTAACGTCTTCAATGATAATTCTCCAGGATACCCCGTCTACTACCAGATGATGTATTGCTATAAACAGCAGCTCTTTTTCCCCTGTTCTTATGATAGCTGCTTTCACTATTTCTCCTTTTTCTAAATCCATACTTGCTTGTAGCGCTGTACAAGCTTGGTTCATTTCTTGCTCCCAATCTTCCATATCCTGATAGCTTAGTTCCAGCAGTTCATAATATTTCTCTCCTGCTACTATTGGTCTGATTACTTGTTTCTTTTCTCTATATACTGCTCTTAATATATCGTGGTGCTCGGTTAACGCTTGCAATGCTTTTTGCACTCCATAACAGCTGATTGGCTCGTTACTTGTAAGTACGATCGATTGATTGAAATGATTTTCAACCGGTAAGTTTTGCGCAAAGAAATATTGTTGAATAAATGTTAGTGGAACTTCACCGCTTATTGGTTTATTATCAGCAACTAAACTGTCAATATTGCTTACTTTGGCAGCAATTACCCGTATGGTTTTTCCTTGCATAATATCAGCTACCGTTACTTTCATTCCCTGTTGGCGCAGTAATGATGCTACGCGAATTGCTTTGATGGAGTCACCACCAAGCGAGAAGAAACTGTCATCAAGCCCTACTCTTTCCACCTGCAATAGCTTGGCCATTGTCTGCGCCAATACTGTTTCAGTTTCATTTCTGGGCGCTGCATAGGTTTCCTTAGCCGGCAACTGAATGAGCGGCAATGCCTTGCGATCGATTTTCCCGTTTGGAGTTAGCGGCAGTTTGTCAAGCTGCAGATACGCGGATGGCACCATGTAGTCAGTGAGCGTTTCTGCTAAGTATCTTTGTAGGTTCTCTGTATCAATTGCCTTATTGGCTGTAAAATAAGCGCACAAGTGCCGCGTATCATTGATTTCTTTTACTTCGGCAACGGTTGATGTAATACCGGGATATGCTGCTAGTTTGCTTTCGATTTCACCCAGTTCAATTCTAAACCCGCGCAGTTTTACCTGGTCATCGATTCTGCCGATGTATTCCAGTTCACCGTTTTCATTCCAGCGTACTAAGTCACCTGTACGGTACATCTTTTTATTTTCTTCACAGGTTGTATATGGATTGTCGATGAATTTTTCGGCTGTGAGTTCAGGACGGTTCCTGTAGCCTCTGGCTACCTGGTTGCCACTGACACATAATTCTCCTGCCGCGCCAATTGGCTGCAGTTTTAAATGCTGATCCACAACATAACAGCCGACATTGGCCACCGGTTTCCCAATCGGGATATTCTTATATAATTTATCTACGCTAAAGAAGGTAGAGGCAACCGTATTTTCCGTCGGTCCATATTCGTTGACGATTTCATAGGGTACAGGTTCGTAATGCTTTAATTTCTCCCCGCCGATGGCCATTGCTCTTAATGACTTAATATTTTGGCTGATTTGCATGAACATTTCTGCAAACTGTGTTGGGAAGATACTCAGCGTAACCGCATGATTTTCGATATATTCTTTGATTTTTTCGGGAGATAGCCGTAGTTCTTCGGCCAGAATGTGAACACTGGCGCCACTGATGAGCGCCGGGAACAGTTCCCGCACCGAACCGTCAAAGCTAAAACTAAAATAAGCGGATTGCGCATCTTTTTCATTCATGCCATAACGTTTCTTCGCCCATAAAGCAACATTCAGCAAGTTATGCTGTTCCAGCATAACTCCTTTGGGTTTTCCCGTAGAACCTGACGTGTAAATTACATATGCTAGATCGTGTGGCTGATGGTTTACCTTTTGTTGAGCGCCACTTGTAAAGTCAAAGGATTCTAAAGCGATAAATTTATTAGCAAAGCTGGCAGCTTTTTCTCTGTATTCTGCGTGGCTGATTAGGACCAGCGCCCCGCTGTCTGTTAGCATATATTCTATCCTTGCCGGCGGATACTCCGCGTCAATTGGTAGATACGCACCTCCGGCTTTCATAATCGCCAATACGGCAATCATATATTCAACCGTGCGCGGCAGCATAACTGCCACAATGCTTTCTGTTTGTACTCCTTCTTTAATAAGTTCCCCGGCAAGTACATCGGCTTTTTCGTTCAATTCCCGATAGGTTAATGATACGTTTTTATCAACCACAGCAATATTTTCTGGCGTTCTTGCTGCCTGTTCTTCAAACAGTTCGATATACGTCTTATCCTGAGGAATGGTGCCATCTACGTTTTGAAAATCTTTCAATAAGATTTCTTTTTCTGCCATGGTAATATAGTCAATATTTTTGAGCTGTTCTTCCGGCTGGCGGATTGCCGCTAAATAGCTCTTGAAGTTGGTTAACAGCCGCTCGATCGTTTCTGCTTTAAATAAAACATTGCAATAATTCATATCCAGGCATAGTGTTTCTGCCTGTTCAAAGACTGTCAGTGCCATATCAAATTTGCTTTGGTTATAGTCTGTTATAAAACTTTGCAGCGAAATATCATCATACTGGATTTCCTCAGTTGCCGGCAGAAAATTAAATACAATATCAAAAAGCGGACTGTGGGCCGCGTCTGGCTTTATCCCAAGTTTTCTGACAAGCCTTTCAATAGGATAATCCTGATTTTCCTGCGCGCTTTGCATAATTCCCTTTACTTCGCGCAGATATTCAGCAAAGGTTTTCTCACCTGATGGTTTAACGCGAATAGCCTGAATACTGACAAACATACCGACCATGTTTTCGGTATCAGGATGCACCCGCCCGGAAAATGGCACGCCGATAACAAGATCCTCCTGTCTGGCATAGCGGGCAATACATGCCGCATAAGCCGCAAAAAGCACGGTAAATAACGTTGTCTTCTCTTTTTGGGCTACTTGTTTTAAATCCCGCGTCAAATTCTGATCAATTTCAAAGAAAATATCTCGGCCTGCATCACTGCGCACCTGGGGTCTTGGCTCATCAGTTTCCAGTTCAAGTACCGGGAGCTCATCTTTATAAACTTCCAGCCAATACGCATCTTGTTTCTCGAATAATCCCGCTGCAATTCTGTCATTTTGCCACACGGCAAAATCTTTATAATCCACCCGCTTTACTTCCAACTCTTCCCCATGATAAAGCTGCATTAATTCTTTCATCAGTATAGCTACAGATAAGCCATCAATGATACTATGATGGGTATCTAAAAATACGATTGTGTCTTCCGGGTTGATTTCTATCAAACCCAGCCTGAAAATACCTGGCTTGCTTAAATCAAACGACTGTATCCAGGACGCAATAATTTTCCTGGCCTGTTCTTCGGTTTTGGCCTGTTGCTGAACAATCGTATATTGGATTTTGTCAATAATACCTTGCCAGACAGTTCCTTCCTTTTCAAAAAAATAGGTGCGCAGTCCACTATGTCTTGCCACAAGCTTCGCAAAAGCTTGCTCAAATTTTTCACGCGATAATTTTCCTAAAACACGGTAGGTCATCGGAATATTATAGTTTGTTGCACTGGTTTCGCTATATCTTAAAATATACATCTGCCGCTGTGCCGGTGTTGTCGGATAGCTTTCTGGTGCAACCGGCAGCATTCCTGTTTCATCATTTTTTGCTAATAGTCCCAGCAACAGCCGCGGCGTGGTATACACAAATAAGTCACTGATTTTTAGCTGCCTTTGCATTTGCTGATAAATTTTCAATTGCAGTTGAATAACCTTAAGTGATGTACCTCCCAGCGCAAAGAAGTCATCATTCATACCGACTCGTTGTACAGCCAATGCCTCCTGCATTATATTGCAAAGCAACTCTTCTTCCGTGGTCTTTGGCGCTACATATGTTGTATGTAAAATTGCAATGTCTGGTTTGGGCAATGCCTCTTTATCGATCTTGCCGTTCGGAGTGACCACAAAGGTTTCAACCTTTATAAATACCGCCGGTATCATATACCGTACCAAACTTTTTGCTAAATGAGCTTTTAATTTGTCTACAGCAACTTCCGCTTCTCCCTGATAATACGCACAAAGATATTCATTATCTGCAATATTTTGTACCAGAACAACCGCACGTTTGATTCCACAAAAGGTTTGTATAGCATTTTCGATTTCTCCCAGTTCAATCCTGAGACCATTCAACTTTACCAGCTCATCTACCCGACCCTTGAAGGATAATCTGCCCTCCTGCCGCCAGGCCGCAAAGTCACCGGTCTTATAAATTCTTTTTCCTTGCCACATGACAAATTTCTCTGCAGTTAGTTCTGGACGGTTATAATAGCCGCGGCCTACGCCGACGCCGGCAATACATAATTCTCCATATACTCCAATCGGTACTTCATTATCATAGGCATCTAATATATGAATTTCCACATTGCTAATTGGTCGACCAATTGTCACCACATCGCCGGTAATCTCATCAAAACTTGCCCCGATGCAACATTCACTCGGTCCATAACCGTTCAGTATTTTGGCGGTTGTTAAACTTCTTAACTTCGCCAGTAATTTCGGCGTAAATACTTCTGCCGCCGATAACAATACTGTCAGCTTTCCTAACGCTTTTCTAAAGGTGTTGTCTTCTAAAAATGCGAGCAATCTGGACGGCGTAATTTGTAGCACATCCACGTTTTCCGCAAGCATCAAGTTTCCGAGGGCAATGGGACTGCGCATCTCCTCTTCATCTGCCAAGACTAAAGTCAAACCATTAGAAAGCGCCGGGAAAATTTCGCTCAGCGCGATATCAAAGGCAATGGTTCCAATCGCGACCGCAGTATGTCCAAAATCAACAATGGATTTGGTTAATAGTTGCCTAGATAACGGCTGACTAAAATTAGCTGCGTTTTTATGCTCGATCATAACGCCTTTGGGGGTTCCCGTTGAACCTGATGTATAAATCATATAACACAAATCTTCTGGACAGATCTTGCTATCTACATCACTATGATTCTCTTCTGCCAATAACTCGGCAATATCGATATAATTGCCACTGGTGATTTTTTCTTTGTCGGCATCAGCTATCACAATATATTTCGCATGGCTGTCTGTTAACACATGGGCAATCCGCTCTGGCGGATATTCCGGATCAATCGGCAGAAAAGCCGCACCAGACTTCAATATACCATATAATGCACAGAGCAAATTTTCCGTACGCGGCAACATAAAGGCAACAACATCTTCTCGGCCAATGCCTCTTTTCTTTAGTGCATGCGCAATCCGGTTTGTCCGGCTATCCATCTCTGAATATGTTAAACTGGTATTTTTGCTTCTTACGGCAATTTTATCTGGATATTTGTCTACATTTTTTTTGAATAAATCTAAAATTGTCAACTGTTCATTATATGCTTCCCGGGTATCATTAAACGTGTGGAGCAGCTTGCTGTCCATTTCATCCAAAACTCGAACGTTAGCTACCGTTACCGACGAATCAGCGATAATTTCGTTTAAAACAGCCAGATAGTGGCGCGCAAACTGTTCCATTGTCGCTTTTTCAAATAAGGCTTTACTATATGTTAGCTCAATATAATAGGACTTAGGCATTTTATTTACCCGGAAAGCAATGTCGGAAACTGCCGGATCAACATCATCACGAACAAATTCCATGGCTAACGCGTCACTCTGCACCCCACCAATTGCCGGAATAAAATTAAATGCCACATCAAATAAGCTATTATGGGATGTGTCGGTTGGTATCCCTAACTTTTCCACTAGTTTTGCCAGGGGATATTCTTGATTTTCATTCATCAGGGCTTTCTTGTCATCAATTTCCTTGATGAAATCGTCAAGCGTTTTATCTGCCGCGGGCTTCATGCGCCAGGGCAGATTATTGACAAACATGCCAATTGTTTTTGCATATTTTCGCTGCATACGTCCTGCAAACGGTACGCCAATAACCATATCCTCTTTACCAGTATATCTGGACATTAGCACACTATAGGCTGCTAGCATCACAGAAAAAGGCGTTGCTTTATTTTTTTTGGCAACCTGCTTGATTCCACTTGCCATAGTTTCATCCACATCAAAAACCATCCGGCGGCCCTCATGCTGCAAGATGGCAGGGCGAGGCATATCTGTCGCCATATCTAGTGCCGGTACACCGTCTTGATATTCGTTAAGCCAGAACTTTTCCTGTTCTTCTAATAAACCGGATTTATGGCGCAAGGCTTCTTCCTCGGCAAAATCAATTGCCGTAACCTCTAATGGTTTTAACGCTTTTCCCGAATAAAAATCCAACGTTTCTTGAAACCATTCAATAACTCCGATGGTATCCGTGATCGAGTGATAGACACAATAGAAAAAATACAAATCTTCTCCCCATTCAATTAATGCAACTTTAAAGAGCGGTGCTTTGCTTACATCAAACGGCGTATTCAGTTTTGCTTTCAAGGCATATAATTCTTCCTGGGAATCGACCTTATAAAAAGGAGTATCATAAGTCACTTCAGCAGCTATTTTTTGATAAATTTCTCCTTCCTGCTCTACAAAAAAGGCTCGCGTTTCAGGCTGTCTTTCAATCACAGCCTGATAAGCTTGCCAGAATTTTTCTATATCAATTGGAGCTTCACTATGTAATTTGAATAACCCCCACAAATTATACACTAACGAATCTGAAAGCAGTTTTCTTTCTAATACCATAGCTTTTTGTGCTTTATTCACAGGATATAGAGTATCTTCTTTATACATTGTCTACACCTCTGCTCTCTGTAAATTATCTGATGACTAACCTGCTTATCTTTTCTCGTTTCTCCATGCAAAAGTTTAGAACAACTAAGTCTGCTTTATCTCTTGTTTAAAAAAGGAATAAGCAATTATCCCTAAAATTAAAAATGCAATTCCATTTATAAATATAACCTTCATAATACCAAGAACATCACTCAAAACCCCCGTCAACGCTAAAGCCAACGGTGTAACGAGCGTGGCCCCCATCATGCCTAAAGAAAAAATTCTGCCCTTAATTTCATCTGGAATGATTTTTTGCATTTTAGCCATAACTACCGCGTTGGTCACACTGATACCAGCTCCTAGTAAAAACAGTGCGATACACATAATATAAAAATCTTTGCTCTGGGAAATCCCCAGAAAAATGCCGCCGCTGATAAACATATTCCAGGGTAATATCCGTCGCAAAGAAGATTCCCTTTGCCAGCTTCCTAATATTCCACTCATAATAATTGCCCCTAATGCCAAGCTAAGTTCCAACAACGACATATCAAATGCAGTTCCATTAAAAACCTCTATTGTAAGAATAGGAATAATAATCATAATCGGCGCCATAAAAAAATTTGCTACGCAAAAGATGGCAACCAACCGTAGAACCAGGGTATTTTGCGCAAAATAATGGAATCCTTCTTTGGTATCTTTCCATATAGTTTGCCGTGTTCCTGGATTGGCTTGTTCTATGTGTAAATTGCTTTTTATACGCAGCAAACATAAAACTGCTATACCATAAGCTGCCGCATTCACATAAAATGCTCCTAATATACCTGCAAACATAATAAATGCCCCGGCTGCAGTCGAGCCAACCGCCTGCCCAATAAAAAGAATTCCGCCATCCATCGCAACCGCTTTCGCTACCTCATCTTTGTGCACAACTAATGGAAGACTGCTTGTTGAAGCTGCCATCATTAACGGCAAAAAAGCAGCTATCCAAAAATGAAACCCCCATAAAGAAAGTAAATGCTGCTCTACCCAGGGAAAAGCTAAAATTACCCCGCAGACAATAAGCATCGGCATAGCCACAGCTATAAGCATACATTTCTTTTTATTATATCGGTCTGCGTAAACACCCATAACCGGGCCAAATACAATCCGGGCTACTGTTGCAGCCCCCATAATAAAACCTAATAAGCTATTACTATTTTCTAACGGGCTATGCAGTACCCACCAGGAAACCGCTATCAAAAAGAAGCGTTCCCCAATATTGCTGACTAATTTTGCAAGATAAATTCTGCGAAAGTCGGCAAAAACAAATACCGGATTCTGAAACAATAAAGCAACGCCTTTTCTCACCGCGTTTAACTCCTTAGTATTGAAGTATAATTCGTTTTCTTCATAAATCTTCTAAATTATTCCTTAATCAGGAAACTTTTTCACATAATTTTTATTTTATTTCTAGAAAATAGAAATATTTCCTTCAAAGTTTATGAAAATATAGTCGGATAAAACTGATAAATGTCAAAAAATAACCCCGGCATAGCCGGGGTATAGCTTTAACTTTCCGAAACGACATCCCTGTCTCTTACATTCCATGTAAAGGAAAAGGCCTTGAACTGGTCTTAGTGATTACTTTGCTCCCGCATTAGTTAGAATACTAATCATATCCTTGTTTTTTTCTTGTTTAGCAAGAGAAAGGGCTGTAACATTATTATTCGCTTTTTTATTGACATCCGCCCCCTGGGACAAAAGTTCTTTTGCATTTTCAACATTATTGTTAAGTACTGCCATCATTAAAGCAGTAAGCCCTGTACCAGCATCCACCGCCTGAATATCTGGTTTTTTTGCTAATATCAAGCGGACAACCTCAGTATCCTTCTGCGCCGCCGCCATCATCAGCGGTGTCGCTTCAAAGCCTTTCGAAATAAAACGCGCATTCACATCCGCACCTTTATCGAGCAAAAACTTAACTGTATCCTGCTTTTCTTTATCTTTCCCGTTTCCAAGAATCGCAGCAAACAGTGGTGTCAAATTCCCTTTATCCTTGCTCTTACTATTTATATCCGCCCCTTTTTCAACCAAAAGTTTGGTTATTTCTAGATTACCGGCTGCAGCTGCGGTTACTAATGGACTTCCATTGGCAGTTGTAACATTCGGACTCATTCCTGCCTCTATAAACAATTCAACAACATCGATTTTTTGTTCTTCAACTGCTTTTACAAAGCTTTGCTCATTGTATTGGATTTTTTTATCGGATAATTCCTTCTTGGCATCCTCTGGGCTGTTTGAACACCCAGAAAGCAATAATGATAACGCAAGTACTCCCACCATTAATATTCTTATTATCATATTTTCCACTCTCCATTTTTTACTTAGTATAGTCTCCTTCAGTCGGCAACATGAAATTTACTTAAAAAGTCTTGCATATCTTTGCTGGCCTCTTGATACCTTTTCTCTTTTTCATTTACCTCTGCTTGGCTGGTCTTGCCTGTTGCCAATTTTTCAAGCGCCAGTTCGTATTCCAGTCTACAGATGTCATAATTTTGTTTATGCAAGGTTCCTTCCACTGACTTCGTCCAGTTATAAAAACTGATCGATTGCATGTCAGCGCCTAAATTACCCACCTGCACCTTTTCTTCAGGAGTAATCCTATCAGCCGTAATTCGGGTTAATTCCCGGAAACTTTTTAGCCAAGCATAAATATGTTGTATACCTGTCAAGCCATTGGTAAAATGGAAGCGCTCACAGCTAGTTGCATCGGCAACCTGGCAGGTACTCACCCCAAGCGCATAAGGAACGTTCGCGGTTATACACGCTACCAGTAAAACTATTACTACCATAATTCTTTGCACAACAACACCCTCTCTACTCATGACCGGATCAACCGGCCGCACCGCTTTGTTTCCATTTTGTATAGCCCTGAATCACTTCATATTCCTCGACAGGCCATATTATTTTTGCATTTCTTATTCTGAACTTGTGATTAGCGTAACTGTAAGGATCAATCATCTTTTCAAAGTTCCGAAATACTCCATTCACTGTCCCTGTATAACCTGCGCCAATATCAGCTCTCATAGTAGCTGCAAGGTTTAGTTCATAAAAATAATTGATATATTGATCCGTATTATTTGTAAAATACCCTTCAATAACAAGTACATCTTGGGGCCTACCCTGGTTATCTAATTCATAATACAAATCCGTTGTCGTCCAAACGACTTTGTCTGCAGCCTCCACCCTAGCAGCGTCTAAACACCAGAATCCCCAACATACTGCCAGACATAATAACAATACTTGCATACACCTTCTCACGTTCATACCTCCCTTTTATTTTTCTTCTTTGTCCTCACAACAGGATCCATTATGTTATCTGCTCTTACTTATAATTGATTACTGCATTATTTGCGTCTTTTAATCTAAATGTGATTTCCGAAATTTGGGTTAAATCATAATCTTTATTTTCCCATTTAAATACTTTTCCGTTGCTATCCTTAATTTTGATATTCCACCATTGAACATTATTGGAGTTATCGAAAGTAATTGGTACGCTGTAACCGGCTGGCAAATACGCGCCTTCTAACAGATTTTCTTCCCAATTATCACTATTAGCCGGTGCTACCCAAAGGCCAATAATGTCGACAGGCGAATCATTGACTAAGGTAAAATCCTGACTTCCCGCCAAACCTACACTTGGTAACACCATAATCATTAACATCAGCATACCAATTAGCAATCTTCTTTTCGAACAAACCATTATGTACCCCTCCTAGAATCTCGTCTTATTTGAATTTGCAACCTATAATGGACCCTGTTGTTGGGACAAATCCCTCGCTTACGTTCGGTATATCACCTCCATCGATATTTATCTTTGCGCCAAATGAAATACTTCGCTGAGTGAAATTTCCACCTGGCTGCCCCAGCGGATATATTGACCATCGGTAGTTGCCTTCTCAAAAAACGCCTGATCTTTGAGCGCCGCAAAGCGGACGCTATTTAACCTGGGCGTCATGTTTAGAATGACAATGGTATCATTATCTAAGAGAACTTCCAGGCGGTAGTGCTCTCTCACTGTTACTTTGATGATATGAACCAATGTAAACATCCTCTCTGCTAAACCTAAAAATCCCCTATACCAAAATTGTATAGGGGATTTTTCCTAAGCGGTATCACCCAGTGGGTGACAAATATTCTATTTTTATTCAAAATGTTTTCTCAGCAGCGCCCGCGAATTGACTCCCAGCTTTTCAAAAATACGTTTAAGCTGCGTTTTTACCGTGTTTTCAGAAATGTTCAGTCCGGCAGCAATCTCTTTATTGGTTAGCCCGTCTATGACTAACAGCGCAATTTCCTGTTCCCGAGTTGCCAGCTTGGGTTTTGACGCCTCGCCACAAATGGATTCCTTCATATTGGCAATTGCCTGCTGATATTTTCTTGACAACGTTACTATTTGTAGGGTTTCCTTGCGATAGACACCCTTGCGGTTCAATTCTTCGAGCAGCGGCTCAAGCAAATCGGCGTTTTCCACAAAAGGCATTATTACCTTATCCGGCAAGGCTATGTCCAGCGCCTGTTTCAGCGCTGCAAGTGCTTCTTCCCCGCGAAAGAGTTCTTTATTTGCCGCCGCAGTATAAATGTTGCTATATATTTGGCTGAGCAGGTTAGGGAAGAAAGCAGCCATATCCATGAAGTGCTCGGCCACACCCAGCAGTTTTCGTTCTTGCCCGGTAATTAACAGCACCCGGCCATAGAGTATGTTAAAGTACGCAAGAACAGGAGCAGACAGGCGGCTGGCGCTAAAATCACCGGTTTCAACCCACGGCGCAATATTGCCCGGTTGACCTAAATGCGTGAACACAAAAGCCTCGCATAAATCAGCAGTATGCATATACAGCATTTGCCGACTCGCTCTGATTTCCTTCCGCATCTCTTCCAGCAGTTTTAGCGCCAACGCCAGGTCTCCCTGCGCAATGGCCAACTGAATCTGGAGAAACAAGGCAGCAACAATACTGCCAATCTGCTTCCTGGTCTTTGCCAGACGCACCGCCTTATGACTGACAATCTCGGCATTTTCAAAATCGCCGGTATAGTAATACCCTTCGGCCTCGATTATATATTCTACACCGAAGCCATGGTTATCCGTCAATTTATAATATAGTGGCATGCTAGCCGCCATTCTCAGAATTTCGTGCTGAAGTTCACCGCTTTTGCGGTAAAACATATAAAGAACAGAAGGCGACCCCAGTGTCCACGGCGTGTTATGGTCACATAGCTTGGAAGGGCCCTGCAGCAGCTCATCAGCCCGGCGGACATGTTCGGTCATGGCTTCGATATCATTATATTTTGTAAACATATACACCAGTTCCAATTCGCCTGCCAGCCAATCTCGCTTGGCCTTGTCGGCGATCTGAGCAATATCCTGCTCTAGCTCTTGGCAGTGGCTAATAAATAACTCATTTTCTCCAAAAATAAGAAGTTCTCGGGCATAAATTACACCGGCCACAGGGTGGGTTTGCTTAATTTCTTCCGGACATTCGCTAAAATACCGAAGGATCGTTTCTTTATATTCACTATTGATGCTATTACCTTTGTCTAATTCTACGCAAACAAGCAATTGATCAAAATCGCCGGCCTGATAGAAAGATTCCATCGCCGCAAGATAGTTTTTTTCGTTGACATACCATTTACCTGCCGCTTGCCAGATTTTTTTTCTGGCATCCTCCTTCTGACTGGCGAAAAGCTCCCGTAAATAGCCGGTAAAAATATTGTGCATGTGATAAACCTGAAGCCGTGTGTCAAACTGAATGAAAGCATTTTGTTCCATTAGCTGCTTCAGCAGCACTGGTGCATTGTCCTTTGGCCACATGGCCTGAGCCTGCGGCAAATTAAAATGGTCAAATAGACAAATATGTAGTAAAAAATCCTTAAGTTCGCCGGGCAAAGGCCGAAAGACCGCCTTGGCAAGAAGTTCCTGCAGAGTTGCTGTTTTCTCCAATCTCCCCTCTTGCAAGAAGCCCAGCATGCAAAGATACAAGGCACTGATCCAGCCTTCAGTATAATCATATAACGTACTGATTTCTTCTTGACTCAGCCGGATGCCGCACTTTTGATAGTACTTAGCAATTTCAGCTGGCGGCAGTTCCAGAAAAGCTTGGGTAATATGGTAAGCAAGTCCTTTCATTTGCAGTTCATCCATACTATCCAATGAAACCATGCGCGTTGTAAGTACCACATGTAAGTCAGGAATTTCATTTTTTACTATATAAGTAATAAAGTCATGAATATCAGGTTTCGCCAGCAGGTGATAGTCATCAATAACCACTAAAGTGCTTCCTTGGAGTTGTATGCTGGCAATGAGTTCTACTGCCTCGCGCCGGGTTATGTTGTCTTCCGGCAGACCAATTTCCGCCAGTTTAACTGCGCAGGCACAGTCTAGCTCAGCAAACAGTTTACAGAAATCGTTCCAGAAGTGCACGTCCACATTATCATATACTGTTTGCCAGAGTACTGTAAAGCCGCTACTTGCAGCATATTCTTTAACCGCTGTCGTTTTTCCATAGCCCATTGGCGCTTCAATAACAGTCAGGGGAACATCGACAATTTGCTTCAAGGCGGTAGTGAGCCGCTCCGAAAAATACAGGCTATGAGTGTTATGTCGTGTGCTATTACGCATTCGTTATACCTCGCGCATAATTTGCCTCAAAATACTAGCCTCGTAATGAAAACTCTGACTATTTGTGATTTATTTATTTTTCGCTAAAACAGTCATTATTCCTCCCAGCATACACCATATCTTTTCTAACTTAATACCACAACTCAAGGTGTAAAACATTTTGCTTTATACTTTTTTCTAGCTTTTAAAGTAAAAACCAATAAAAAAATCAGTTAGCTGGCAGCTACTGATCTTTTTATTAATAGCCTCTTTAATTTGGTTTTTAAAATAACGCCTGATGCAGACTATGATGCGGTGCCGGAATTACCAATTGATCAACAAGGAAACCACTGTCTTTAATGACATTGCTGCCAGCCTTAACGGCTGCTGTCACAGCGCCAACCTCGCCGCTCATGGAAACAACAGCTTTGCCCCCCATCCCCCGCGCCAGGCGAACTTCGAGTAATTGCACGGCTGCTGCTTTAGCTGCCGTATCGGCAGCGACAATGGCCGATGCCACCGAATAGCTTTCAATAACACCTAATGCTTTGATCTCTTTTACTTCCGTGCAACCTGATAATGCCTGAAATACGTCGGCATGAAGGTTGGGCAGAATAAATTCGTCAACTACATTTTCTGAACCGCCAACGCTTTTGCCGCTGCGTATAGCACTTTGCACTGCACCAACATCGCCGCCAACCATCACAACATATTTCCCCGGGCACAGGGGCTGCGCGAGTATTAGCTCAACATTAGCCGCTTTCAGCATGGCATCTGCAACCAAAATGCCCTTGGTTACATTTTTAAGTTCCAACAATCCTATGGCACGTTTCATTTTTATCCCCCTGCCCCTTTACATTGTCCGAATACGGATCGAACCGTCCACAGC
>JAEZVB010000121.1 GCA_023443285.1 Bacillota bacterium | reverse complement strand
CTACCGCCAACGCATAGGTGGTAGACTTTTTTTATTTGACCTGAATTCAATTCGAAGTTATGCTGACAAGAGCCTCTAAGATAACTTAGGAGCCACGCTGAACTTACGTTTCAACACGGCCCCTTTTTGATTAAATTAGCTTAAATTTTTCTGCTCAATCTCATAGACCGTTCTTTATTTGTTAGTATGCTATCAATACTTAGAAAACGTCTTTGATTCATTCGATTCTGTTCTGCCAATTGATTTTTAGAATACGATCCCAATTTGCATTAACGGCAGCTGCTATTTTCTTTTTCCCCTCGATGTCCAAATGCAGCCCATCAACGGCCATTTGTGAAGGAAGTGTTCCATTACCATATTTCATTTCATGTGCCACATCAATGTGAACCTGTTGCCGGATAAAATTGTTGACCAAACGCATTTCTTCTTGCCAATCTGGAGTCGTAGATTCATCAAACACTTTTTTGATATTGTTCGGATTAATAGGCGGCAGCGTCAAAAATACTGGCCGGATATTATTAGCGAGACATTTTTCTTGCAACACTTGCAAATCTGCTATGACATTTTCCGCTGGTACTCCGCCCCTTAGACTGTTTGTACCAGCCATAATTAACAGGTATTGAGGACTGAAGGGCAAAACATCTTGTTCAAATCTCTCTACCATAGTTTGACTGGTATCGCCGCTTTTGCCAAGGTTTATAGTGGGAAAATCCAGGTAGTGCTGATAGCTGTATTCCCAGTCTGCCGGCGAATAGGAAACACTACCACCGCCATGAGTAATGCTATCGCCGAATGTTGCGACGGTAATATTTATGTTAGGATTTACACTGAATTGTCCGGCATCAGAATACACTCCAACCGGGTTTCCCTCTTGGTCCAATCCCCTGACCCGCCAATAAAGGGGCTTTTCGGAAATTCTGGGCTTTTGGTCATAATAGTCAAACCCCATAGCTAAAGCTGAGTCTATCCTGTGAATGGATGGAGTAACCCCGTTCGGGTTTTCCGGTACATCATCCAGTATTTCTACTTCGAAGTTTGCCGCGCCGCTGATTGGAATCCAGGCATAAACTGGATACAATAACGTAGCGCCGGTACTCTGATTGAAAATGGAGGTCAGGATAGGTTTTTGAACAACAGCTTGTTGGCGGTCAACATATACTTTTTCCGCGTCAGAAAAAAGACTTATAGGGTTGCCATCTATGTCCAGTCCCCGAACGCGCCAATAGAAGGATTTACTATTGGGATTGGCGGATAGGTCAGCGTTGAACCCGTTGACATAGATTTTTTGTGTTGAAAAAAAGCAAGTTGAATCTGATGCAGATTTAGCGGAAGTCTCTGGTGGTTTGGTTAGTAGCTCGAGTTCATAGGATACAGCTCCTGCGACCTTGGTCCAGGTTAACATGGGCTTTATCGGAGATGGATTTTGCTTGGAGAAGTGAACGGTTGGTACGGGTTTATTTGTCCACGACTGTGTTCCGCAGGTAGCCCACGCAGATATCCAATTAGTTGTAGAAATAAAGCATCCAATCAATACAAGAGGAATGACAAAAATTAATGTGAACTGTATGCTATTTTTATTACTTTTGTCCGTTTTTGTTTTGGCGTTTCTAAATGTTTTGCTGTACACGGGTTCATTTCTCCTCTCTAAGGCAATCTTGCATTGCTTCTATTTATGCTACATCTTCGCGTTAACGCGAAGTCAATAGGTTTATTTATTTTTAGACATATAGCCTTGTTATATTATGGGAGTGCAGCGCAAGCGCACTCCTAAAAAATTTCTCCAAACGCTTGACTTCGCGTTAACGCGAAGTGATAGATTAATTTTTATAAAGGAGGAATGAAGAGTGTAGATAGGAGATAAATCTGGACAGATGCCAGTTTAGCGCCCGGCTGGTTGAAAGTTGTAGTTTTTTGGATTGGCGGGATTACTATATAGGGTTATAGGCTTTTTAAAAATATTGCTTATATCTTTGGGTAGTAGTTATCAGAAAAAAGAGAAAGGGGTAATTGAGTTGAAGAAAAAAATCATTTTACTTTTGGTAGGGATTATTTTCTCAGTATTTAACTTTACTAATATTTCGGAGGCACAGGATATGAAAAATGAAAATCAAGTTTTAAATGCCAAACAGGAAAAAATAATCACCATTGCAGCATTCACTGCAAAAGGTGATTTAGTACAATTGAAAAATTCCTTGAATGAAGGACTAGATGCTGGGTTAACTGTTAATGAAATCAAAGAAGTCCTTGTGCAGATGTACGCTTATTGTGGTTTTCCTCGCAGTCTAAATGGAATCAGTACCTTCATGAAAGTTGAGAAAGAACGCGAAGCGAAAGGGATTAAAGACGAGATTGGCAAGGAACCAAGCCCTCTGCCCACTGATAAGAGCAGACTAGAGTTAGGCACAGAGATTCAGACGCGCTTAAGAGGAGGAGTACCTGCTACCGGAGCCATTTATACATTCTCCCCAGCTATTGACGCTTTCTTGAAAGATCACTTATTTGGTGACATTTTCGGACGCGACAATCTGGATTACCAAAGCAGGGAGATAGCTACTATATCCGCTCTGGCAAGCATGGATGGTGTCAACTCTCAGATGCAGGCTCATTTTGATATCGGGTTAAATACTGGGTTGACTGAGGCTCAAATGAGAAACTTAGTATCGGTACTAGAAGCTAATGTTGGCAAAAAAGAAGCTGATAATGCCTCGGAAGTATTAGCTAAAGCTTTAAGCAGCAGGGCCAAATAGACTGGTCTGGACAAAAGGTACTGGAGACGCTGTGCGGTTTTCCAGGCAATTGCCCAGAGACGAGTGGGATGAGGAATTATCTATGATGCACTTAAAAGGCTGACAAAGTTAAAAATTCAAAATTTATGAAATCTGGAGGTTAACCATGAAAATACAAAAAAAAGTTTTATCTATAGTAATACTTGTACTGACCATGATGCTTGGTCTTACTGCCTGTGGCAGCGCGACAAATGACCCTAAGCCGGCAAAAACACCCGAGCCGTCCGTTGCTTCCAACGAAAGCAGTGCCGGCAGGGCACCGGCAGCACCTGGCGGTAAAGCCAGTGCTTCACCAGGTGCCCAGCCAGGCAACAATGAACCCGCAAAGGGAATAAAGGTCAAGGTTACAGTCGGTGACAAGGTGCTGACAGCTACATTAATCGATAATGCAACGACACGCAGCCTAATTGCTAAGTTTCCTTTGACCCTTCCAATGATGGATCTCTATTCCAGAGAAATGTGTTACCGTTTTCCTGATGCGCTTCCTGCTAATGAGGAGCAGACAAGCGGTTATGAAGTTGGTGATATCAGCTATTGGACGCCACGTCATAGTTTTATCATTCTCTACAGACAAAATGGAGAAGTCATCGGTAATTTGCAAAAAATAGGCCGTATTGATTCCGGAGTTGAAATTTTTAGCCAAACTGGAGACGCAAATGTTCGGTTTGAGTTGATGGATAAGTAATTAAACTTCTTTGATTAAAGGAGATTCCCATAAATGCACTTTAACATGTATGTACCAACAAGAGTTTTATTTGGAGCTGGCGAGCTTGAAAAACTGCATGAACAAAAATTACCGGGCAAAAAAGCGATGATTGTTATTTCAAACGGCAAATCTACAAGAGTACACGGCTATTTGTCGCGAACGGAAGAACAACTGCATCTTGCCGGTGTGGAAACCGTTGTGTTTGACAAAGTACAGGCCAACCCGCTCAAATCAACGGTTATGGCTGGCGGCAGTTTTGCAAAAGAAACCCAATGTGATCTGATTGTAGCCCTGGGAGGCGGGAGTTGCATGGATGCAGCCAAAGCCATTGCGGTTATGGCAACTAATGAAGGTGATTACTGGGATTATATCGGTTCAGGCACCGGAAAGGGCAAACCTCTTGCCAACAAACCCCTCCCCGTCATTGCGATTACGACAACGGCCGGAACGGGTTCTGAAACAGACTCAGCAGCCGTAATTACAAACGAGGAGACACAGGAGAAGACTGGCTTTGGCCGTGAAGATTTGTTCCCGGTTCTGGCTGTAGTCGATCCAGAACTTATGCTTACCGTTCCGCCCAGGTTCACGGCTTATCAAGGCTTTGACGCCTTGTTCCATAGTGTGGAAGGCTATGTTTCAAACGGCGTTAACCTTATGAGCGATATGTATGCGCTCACGGCGATTGAAAATATAAGCCAAAATCTTGTAAAAGCAGTGAAAGACGGAACCGATATTGACGCTCGTGCAAAGGTTGCTTTTGGCAACACGCTTTCCGGTACAGTAATGTGTGTGGGACGTGTTACAAGTCAGCATTCCCTGGAACATGCGCTATCGGCCTATCATCAGGACCTTCCCCATGGTGCAGGCCTGATTATGATCAGCAAGGCGTATTTTACAAATCTGATTAACAACCACGTTTGCGATGATCGTTTTATTCGTATGGCGAAGGTGATGGGGATGGTGAATGCAAAAGAACCAATGGATTTCATTACTATGCTGGTGAATTTACAGGAGAACTGCGGTGTTGCTGATCTCAAAATGTCCGATTATGGTATTTTGCCTTCAGAATTTGAAACGATGGCTAAAAACGCCAAGGAAACAATGGGCAGGCTGTTTAATAACGACAGACTTTCTTTGGGCCTAGTGGAATGTGTCGCCATTTATCAAGATTCATACCGGTAAAGAGGTGCGATTTTGGCACTTGGCTTTTGGAAGGGGAGAAACACAAAAACAATGACTAAAGCATTGATTGATATCGGTATGATCACGCTGCTTATGATATTAATGGCTTATCATATTACAGGGAATAAGGTACATGAATGGATAGGTGTTTTTTTATTACTGCTCTTTATGTTGCATCACATTTTTAATTGGAATTGGTACAAGTCTCTTTTTAAAGGTAAGTACACGGCAATGCGTATTCTGCATACAACAGTCAATGTGTTGCTTATAGCTGCCATGCTGATCATGATGGTGAGCGGGATCATGCTTTCACGAGAGGTGTTTGTTTTTTTGAATATCAGTGTTGGGTGGCTTGGGCGTAGGCTGCACATGGTGTCTGTTGCGTGGGGATTTCTGCTCATTGCGGTTCACTTGGGATTTCACTGGGGCATGGTGATTCGTGCAACAAAGAAGCTGATGAAAGCACCAGAGAAAAACTCATTTTATTTTGTGTGCGCATCCCGTTTGGCAGCTGTCATAATGTCTGTGTATGGTATATATGCTTTTATTTCTCGCCAGATATGGCAGAAATTGTTCCTAGTTATTGAATACGCTTATTTCGACTATGAAGAGTCGGCACTCTCCTTTTTGGCAGACTATATAGCGATTATGGGTTTATTTACATGTGTTGCTTATTACAGCGCGAAACTGATAAGAAAAATGGAAACAACTTAATTCATACCGTGAAACGGAAAGGAGTGAGAAATATTGAAAAAATTGGTGTGGCTGAGTTTGCTGCTGTTTATGCTTTTTTCTCTTACCGCCTGTGGCAGAAATTCCAATATGCCAAATGGGAATGTAAATAGTTCACAGGAGAAAATATCAAATACTTCGCAGCCTTTAGAGACTCAAAAAGTGTCTGCCCAAGGTTCATCACAGACTGAAAAATCTAAGAGAAAGATTTTGATTGCATACTTTTCACAGGCGAGAATTGTTAGCGAAGGAGCTGATGCAGTTTCATCGGCTACTCCCTATGTAGGAAATACGGCCAGTGCCGCTCTCGAAATTCAGAAACAGGTTGGCGGAGATATTTTTGAAATCGCTACCGTTGATTCCTATCCGGTAGAGCATAGAGCGGCCTCCGTAATTGCAGAGCGTGAACTAAAGGCAAATGCCCGGCCAGCCCTATCCACGCATGTTAAAAATATGGAATCCTATGATGTGATTTTCATTGGGTATCCAATCTGGTGGTACACTGAGCCGATGGCGATTCGGACGTTCTTGGAGGAATATAATCTTTCCGGCAAGATCATAGTTCCGTTCTGCACAACGCTAGGTGCTGGTGTCGCGGAAAGTGTAAATGATATTAAATCAATTTGTCCCGGATCTACCGTTTTAGAGGGTGTAACCCTTCGTACCGGACAGCAGAACATGTCTGCCGATATATCTAAATGGCTGAGCAAAGTTGGAATGTCCGAATAAGATTGAAGGAGATTGACAATGAAAAGAATTTTGGTACTTATGCTGGTTTTGTTTACGGCGCTTTCGCTTACTGCCTGTGGCAAAAGCAACACGCCGACCGGACAGTCGATCGCTACAGATAACAAACAGCAGTCTGCGGAAACGAGTAAGCCTGTTGCTAATGGCGCAGTCGCACAGCCGGGGTCTGAAACAAGCAATACTACAGGAAAAAGGACCAACATCACCCTGACCATCGGAGATACTGTGCTTTCGGCTTATCTTAACAATACCACGGCTGCACAGGATTTAATTTCTCACCTTCCTGCAAAGGTGAAACTGGCTGATTCTGACAACGACTATTGCGGGGCCATAGTTCCGCCGCTTGCTTATAAGAAGGAAGAGGTGCAATATGGATACAAAAATGGTGACCTAGCCTTCTGGACTGCCGGTAACGACTTCGTCATTTTCGTCAAAGATGAGGAGAAGTCGGCCAATACAGGAAACCTTGTGATTATCGGCAAAGTTACCAGCGGTCTGGAAAAAATTCACTCATTGGGCAGCTCGCTTGACGTCACAATTGCCTTAGCGGAATAAGGAGAATGTCATGGGTGAAAACATTTTGTCCTTATTTGCTGCTTCGAAACTGAAACAAAATCGAAGAATGATTGGTTTTATAGGAGCAGCCTGCTCCCTGGCTGTTGTGTATGCAGCCTCTTCTGCTCCGATTCCGCTTTATACTATTTATCGCCAGGCTATAGGTTTTACCAGTGCAGACTTTTCCCTGTCGGCAGTTTCTTATTTTGCCGGAACCGTGATTGCGCTTCTGATGTTTGCCAGAGTTTCTAATTATCTGGGCCGCCGCCCAGTGGCAATGGTTACATTGGGATTGACTGCGCTAGGGTGTTTGATATTTGTTTACATGCATAACGCATCCATGTTTTTCACCGGAAGATTTGTACAGGGAGTGGCCTGTGGTCTGGCATCCAGTACAATCGCGGCATATGTGGTGGATAATGCACCGGCAGCTCCGGGCTGGATTGGCGCGGCTGTCACCAGCGGTGCGCCGATGATCGGGCTGGCTGCAGGCGCTTTTGGTTCCGGTGCGCTAAAAGAGTATGGTTCCGGCTCGCTGGCGCTGATATTCGGAATACTTCTTGTTATGCTTGCCGGCTGTGCGGCATTGATTGCAGCAGGTCCGGAAACAGTAACACGCACCGGCGGAGTGGTTGCCTCTCTGGTTCCGCAAATCCGGGTGCGAAAAGAGCTTCGACGCTTTTTGCCGGCGGCAACCAGTACTTTTATTGGAACCTGGGCGATCGGTGGATTCTATCAGGCGTTTAGCTCTTCCCTGGCAGCAGAACAGCTTCATACCACGAATACATTGGTAGCAGCGGCGGTATTTGCCTGCCTAATGGCACCCAATGCAATTGGCGGTTCGTTGTCTGGCCGCCTGAAACCAGATGTTGCCCAGCGCGTTGGTATGGTAGCATTTTGTCTGTGTGTGGCGGCTATCCTTGTTTCGCTGAAAGCAGGCACGATTCTGCCATTTCTTATGACAAGCATATTCGCAGGAGTAGCCTGGGGGGCAGCGTTTACAGGAAGTATGAGAGGATTATTGGATAAGACCAGCCAGGCAGACAGGGCTGGTGTGCTTTCGACTATATTTCTAATATCCTACAGTGGTGCCGCAGTTCCCAATCTAGTTGTGGGGAAACTAGCCAGCTACTTTAGCTTATTTGAAATAGCAGAGGGATATGGTTTACTAGTAACAGTAGCCTGTATAATTACACTCTTTACGGCATGTCGGGACACTGGGCAATCTATATTTTGAATAACAGAGATGAAATAAAGCCGGATAGGGGGCAATGCCATGAATAGAAGAGAATTTGTCGCAGGTGTTGGAGCAGGGTTAGCGGCTATGTTACTGGGTAGTTTTAAATTTATGCCTGTAGCTGCTGCGCAGGAGCAGAACGGAGTTTGTATTTATTGCGGCCATTGCCAGCCATGTCCTGCCGATATTGACATTGGTGCTGTTAATAGATACATGGATTTGGCTAATCACGGCGACGAATTAGCCAAAGACCATTATCTTAAATTGGCAAGACATGCCAGTGATTGTTTAGGCTGTGGCTCTTGCGAACGACGTTGTCAATCCCATGTAAAAGTGCGTGAACGGATGAAACAAGCTAGTGAATTGTTTGGCATATAAATAATTGTTATCAAGCTACAGGAGGAGTTTCGGTATGAATAGAAGAGATTTTATCGTAGGTGCCGGAGCAGGACTTGCGACTATTCTACTGGGCGGTTGTAACCTTGCGTCTCAAGGCAAAGCTCAACAACAGCCTGCGCAACATGCAGCGGCGAGTACAGAGAGGAATAAGAAAATGAAAATAACTGTAATTACCGGCAGTCCACATAGAAATGGCACATCGGCACTATTAGCGGACAAATTTATCGAGGGAGCTAAAACAAACGGGCATGATGTTTTTCGGTTTAATGCAGCTTTTGAGGATATACATCCTTAGAGATACGGAAGGATGAGTAATCGGTGTAATATTGGTGATTGAGTTGGTTAGGCTAACCTGATGAAGTAAATTTTTTTGGAGGTGGCCAATGGATAACTATCAAGTTGCAATTGATATGGAGCCTGAGAAAGATAATCAAGGTAGGGATGTTTTTAAGTGGAATCTCATTAGATATGAGAAAAAGAGAGGATACGCTTATAATTATTCGTCAACGATTCAGAAGCAAGGGAATGCTTTTTCTAGGGAAGAAGCTTTGAATGAAGGAAAAGTGGCATATGATAACATTTGGGCCGAGATTTCAAAGTTATCTGAGGTAGAATTATCTATAAAGAATATGTTCTTTACTAAGAAGTTCGAAGGATTACGAGCGTTAGCTTGTGACCCCGATAAAACTGCTCAGCTAAGCTTCTATGCTCTCTTATGTGTATTATTAGCGGTCGCCTTTAAAGGGAAAACCTACCAAGAAACTGAAACTACTAAACAGACTTACTCAGTTATTTAGATCTCATGGGAAAATAGATGCTGAGGCCAAGGCGATTATTATTGATGAGCGATTGGCTTCTCCAACAAATGTAACTGCACTTCATAAACTGGCGCAGACTTGTAGTCATATATCAGTTATGTTGGAAGTAGATAAAGCGCCACCTGATTTGGTTAGCTTTTTTAAAGAATCCGCATTAGTATGGCGGCGGCGTGCAGTTAAGCCGTCAGTTCGAACTGGAAAGATGTTAGTAACAAGGGCCTACGATCTAATGGAACTGGGTGAAAAATATAAGGCCGAGGAAACTATAATGGTGGCATTATCAAAAGGGATTAGTGGAAATTTGCTAGTAACAGCTGGAAATGTATTGAGACAAGTCGGCCAATATAAATTGGCCGAAGATGTTTACCTTAAAGTTATTGATGATATAAAGAACGAAGATTTAAAAGAAATTGTCCAGGAGTATTTGAAAGAAGTGCGTGAAAAACGTGAAGAGCATGAATTGATCTCACAAGCAGCAGCAACACAAACGAATGGGTAAGTTTGATTGCAAGAAATGGTACTAATGAAGTTATTGGGGCTAAATCCTAATTATGAATTAGGATTCATTTGTAGGCTTGTTTTGTTGATTTTGGTTGACAGTTGAGACGAAGAATGTTTTGGCTTATCTAGCAGGATAAAGTTGAATAAACAAAGAAAAATAACCATAATTACTTTTAAAAGTAAGTTATGGTTATTTTTACATGAGTTCATTTTAGCGATCGTATTCTAAACCAGTTAGGGCCTATAATAGGACTTATCCCTTGTATCGTAGAGTGAGTCCTATTTGCGGAGATGCCACTATGGACATGAATGCTTCTTTGGACGGAGGCTTTTGACTAAAACCAGTCAGTCATTCAGTTTTCACTTAATAATCAGTAATTATTAGTTCGGAGAAAGTACCTCATCTTGTATCGGCGCGGCCAATGTTGGGCTATTGCGTGGTTATGGTTTTGCGACAAGACATGAGTGTATTTCAGATATATGATAGTATAAGAATACGAGACTCCAATTTGTGGAAGAATATCGCGGAAACGAGGGAGAATCGTGGTTGGAATGATTGCTAAGCATATAAAGGGCACTATGAGAAAGACCCTGGAAATTAAGGATTTTATAACGAAATATGAATATGAGCAACTGACCAGGGAAGTGGAGGGTTTGGTTGAAGCGGGAATTTTGTCGCCCCGCGGCAAGAAAAATGGCTTGAACCCCCCTCTTTATCACAGCTATTTGATTCATCGCGCCTCCGACGACGACGCACTGTCTGAGATTCGCGCGTTTACGGCGCGTTTTAGCAACACCTTTTACCTGAAAAACACGAAACAATACCGTGAGGACAAGCCCTTCGTTGACCTTGTCTTTGACTTTTATAAGAACAAAGGCCACTTACTTACCGACCCTGCATCGATCAACGAGCGGGCCTACCAGATCGTGGGAGATGAAAAATGGTTGTCAGATACCGATAAGAATGGCGCAAAAATACTGGGACGTCTCGGAATTTCAGTAAAGGATCTGAACGTTTTTCCGACACCCGAACCTTTTGCCTACTTTCAGTATAAGGACACCATTGAATATGTTCTCATTTCGGAAAATAAGGACGCGTTTCACGACATCAGAAAGCTTGCCGCCGGACGACTATCTTCTTTTATGGGGATCCGCCTAGATCTTTTAGTATGGGGACAAGGGAATAGTATTCAAAAGAGCTTTGCATTTCTAGAGGAACTGAAGGTTGCCGCCAACCCGGTCATTTATTATTGGGGCGATCTTGACTACGCTGGACTATCGATTTTCTCCAGGCTATGTGCCAACTACCCGGATTATAGAATCGTTCCCCTGATACCGATCTATCAGCACATGATGGACGTAACGCCACACCCGCCTAAACAGACAACGAAAGTACTAGAGCGGAATATTGAATTATTTGTGAAACACTTTGATGAGCATGACAAGGAGAAGCTTCTCAGTATTCTGGAATCACTACACCGTATTCCCCAAGAAAGTATTCCGTATCAAGAGATAGGCAGGTTGATGATATAGTGGATTATTTCAGTGATTTTGAATCCAGGATTCGGATGGTTGCTCCACAGTATTTCCTATCTACTCGAAGCGCAAATTGCCAAGGACATCATGATTACCCAGTGTACCCGATGGCGATCGGGGTCATGGTTTTTCTACTTGAGGGGAGCCTATCAAATGAGTTTCACTCGACCATTTCGTTGGCAAGAGCAATTGAGGACCGTTGGCAGGCAGGCTTTGGTCGCCAGATTTCCCGGAGCGAAGCGTTGGACGTTGTTAACAACCTTCTCTTCACAGTTCTTCAACACGATGGGATTCCTTATGTTTATTCGGAGGTTAACCCGGCAACCGGAGCAAAAATTGAGGTTCCGGTAAAACTTGTTGAACCTACTGACTTTGATTTCTCTAGCAGTGAAACGACCTTTCGGCTAACCAGCCAGGGGCTTGAATTGTTATATTCCACTAAGGAGATTCCCAGTGAGCTTCAACTTACTGTAGAACAGCTTTATCTCAGACAACAGTATGAGGGCGGACATTTTGAACAGGCCATGAAGCACATTCGGAACATACAAACGATTATTGAAACGCTTTCTTTAGAAATTGATTTTACGTTACGATCGCTACAGTCGGACGCCTTAAGTGTGAGTATTGATGATTTTGAGAGCAAGCTTGAACGAAAAAAAATTATCAACCAACGAGAAAAAAAAGAATTCGAGCTGCTTCAGACCACTGTAAGGGATGACTTAAAACGAGTTGAAAGCAACGAGGTGAAAACCGATCGGGACGATCAGGCTCTCGGCATGCTCAGAAAAATCCAAACTCTGCTTCGGCAAACCGCTCAGTCGCATGTGGCACTCTTTAATAAGACGCTGAAACTCAAGGATACGTTCATGCAATCAAGGAGTCAGCGGATTGCCGTAGGCAGACGGCGCAAGGTGCATTACCGCAAACAGGTGTTGCAACCTTGCGTAGATGTAAACGCAAACTTGGAGCTGGCACACTGCGGGGTTCACTTCCTATTTCATCAAAGCCCGCGATTCTTTAATCCGCTGTGGTGTTTTGACCCCCAGCGGCTCAGAGCCGATGTCACGGACGAAAGCGAACAACCGGACGATTATTCTTCGGAAGATAATTCGCGAGAAATGGCACTGCGCCGCCAGCGTGAGAAGGAGTTTACCCTGCGGGTATTGGGCGAACTTATGTCCGCCATGCCGGAGGAAGGACCGCTAACCCTCAAGGAATTCATTAATGGACTGGACAAGGACTTCCGGAACGAGGTCGAAGATGAATTTCGCTTTTACTTCATTTTCCTTCAATTGTATCGGATGGGTGCGATTGACCTGGTGGAACTCGCTAGCGAAGAACTATTTTTGAGCGACAGTGATCTCTATGATGTGACACAGTTGATTGCACTGCATCGAGATGAAAATCCAAATCTATATCAAGAGAGATTTCTGACAGTAACGGCGGGAGCCGATGACCATGTGACACCGGGAGGCGTATCCATAACCAATTTTCGAATTTGGGTTACATCAAATGTTGAGGATGTGTTGCCGTATGTATGCCCCTGATGACCTTAAAATTGCCGCGCGTATATTCTTTGCGCTCGTCGCAGATGGAGAGCTTTTGGAGAAAGATATTTTGTTCAACCATATTCGCCGACAGGATATTCTTGATTGTTTATATATTCTTGCCGATGAGGCGGAAATGAGCCTATTGCCCACGAGCTCGGCCGTTTACTTAGTGCCTCGCAATCCTTTTACTCTTTTTAGTTGTACTAACGAAGACATTAAGACGTTGTTTAGGGTACATAACGACAATGATGAAAAATCTAACAAATTTCTCTATACATGCTACATGCTCATTATGGTGCTGCTATCCGAGTTTTACTCATCGAACAATTATACGGTAGTCAGCCGTGATTTCGTTTCGTTTAAGGAATGGTATCGGCTGGTTAACGATCTTGTCCAAAACCTGTTGTCGATGCCAGACATTCAGGAAATATCCGACTCTCTGGAAATACGGTTCTTTGAAGCCGCCACCTTCTGGGAGAGTTTAAACTCGTTTGACACCCGAGCAAGCCGGCGTATTGGGACGGCTCGGTCGGACCATATGTCTTACCTTCGGAAGGTTCTTGGCGTGATGGAGGAAGCAAAGTTCATAAAAATTGAACACATGGGGCAGTCCGAGCTTTCAGACAGTTCGATTATTTACGTCACCCCGAAACTGACTGGGTTTATGAGCGCATATTACTCCAACGACGAGCGCCGCAATCAGATTCTCGACTTCGTCAATGAAAGGAAGAGGACCAATGCCTAATATGAATCGGGTCCGGTACGTCAACTTTCAATACGGCGCAGGAATGATTATCAGGGACAAAACTTACAATATGGGTGGACAACACACTCTGCTCAATTTGATCAACGGTGGCGGGAAAACATCGATGATTCATATGTTGGCGCAGGCGGTTATTCCCAACACGTCCTACGAGAAGCGGCCGATATCCTTGTATTTTAGCGGTCCCCCGCGCACAACCTACGTGATGATTGAATGGCTCCTCGATAATAACAGCGGATACCTATTAACTGGGTTTTGCGCAAAGGGTGGACATGACGATGTGGAAAAGTGGCTCCCGTTTCAACATTACTATCTTACGCAAAACAACTTGTCACTCGACTCAATCCCGGTTATCGTCGAAGGCTTGGTCACGCCGTTCAGCGACTTCAAGTCGCGGCTGACGCAGGAGCGGCTTAAAAACGGCGTTCCAATTTACACGTATGATCAGAAAAAGTCTTTTGGCGAGGATTTACGCAAGTACGGGATCTATTCCGACGAATGGGAAGAGCACCTCAGGATGAATACTGCTGAAACGGCCGGACTTAATCAGTATTTTGAAAAAATCAAAACTTCTGGCGATCTCATGAAGAAGGAGATCGTGCCCTGTATCAGCAACAAAATACAAAAAATAAACCCCTTGTCTGATCACCAGGAAAGTCTGGTGCGGCATTACGCGCTTCTTCACCGGCTGCCGAAAATAGAACAAGAGCTCCAAGATTTGCGGCAGATCTCGCCACTCCTGGAAAAGTGGCTCGACAAATGTATTGAGTATGATGATGCAAAAAAAGCCTTAAGCATGGCACAAATTGACCTAGCTTCTTTTCGGCTTGGGGTCGATCTTGAACTAGGAAAGGTCATAGAGCAAATGGCCGATACCGAAAAGGAAATCGCCGAGATTGGCCAACGTCTGCGCGACATGGAGCACAAACTGCAGTCGTTTCAGCTTTACGAAAGAAACAAGGAAGTTGCCAAGTTCGACCAGCTCCTTGCCCAACTTAGCGAAGACATTGATAATGCATCGGCCGAGGTGGCGGAGTTAAGCAAAAAGATTGAACAGGCTGCGGCATCTGAAGCCCTGGAAATTTTGATAGAAAGTGAAGGGCTTGTTACTGAACTTAAAACTCAGCAGGAGGCGCAAAGTAAGGACAACAAGGAAAAATTTGATGAACTGACGGGAACCGGAGGCATACTCGCCGCTAGAGCTACCCATCTTTTAAATACCTCGCAGTCTTCCGTTGAGAGGATGGCATCTGAAGGAAAAGAGATGGATCGCACTATAGCAGGGATCAAGGATACGATTACAAAGATCGTTGAGGACATCGGCATTTTTTTCAAAGATGAAGGGCGGCTTGAGGCACAGATTACCCAATTCCAGGAGGGTGTTGCGGCAGAAGCGTCGGAACATTTCAGTCCAATGGAATTGTTGAGTCTTGAGGGCAACCCGGGAGCTTTTTTGGCAGAACAAACCAAAAGGAAAAACGGCTTGGAGCGAGACCAGAAAAAAAGTCTCGAGCTTACGCAAACCACACAAACGACCAAAGATGAATTGGTTCGCCAAATCAAGAGTTCGGAGCAAGCGGTTCAGGA
This sequence comes from Bacillota bacterium, assembly GCA_023443285.1. Lineage (GTDB taxonomy): Bacteria > Bacillota > Negativicutes > Sporomusales > Sporomusaceae > Sporomusa. The sequence continues at coordinate 10,996 of JAEZVB010000121.1, read as the reverse complement.
CCTGACAATCGCTGCAAATAAACTAATCGCTTCTTGTAGTGCGCACGAAACGGCTGAAGCTGCCCTTTTAACTCGCGTATCGGCTTTTTCTACCCAAGCCTCGGGTGTCTACGATGGAACGCTTGGGGCCGAACTGTCTAATCATCGGCAAAAGGCTGTGCAGCGTGAAACAATTTTACAGGAGGAGCGACAGCAGCTCATTCCAGAACTTGAACGCATTGATGCTGACTTCTACGTTGCGAGCGGCGACATTGTTGATTTGACCGAGCAACTTCACCGACTGGGTATAGTTGAAGCCATCACGGGCAGTGAATATCTGCAAAGCACTGTCGATCCGGAAAGTCTACTTAGGCGGTACCCCGCCCTTCCATACTCTGTTGTGGTAAATAACGATTCTGTTGTAAAACTCAGCAAGCGAAATCAGGCATTGGATATTGTGATTCCTGGACTTTTAATCTCACGAGAAAGCCTTCTGGATGAAGGTTCCCCCGCTGATGAGGTTAACTTTGTTATTGCATTGGGGTCTAACGTCTTTGCGGCCCGACCGGATGATTTTAAATATTATTTGTCTAAAGCCGATTATGACGAAATGAAGCAACGGTGCATCAAGCGCAAAGAAATCCTGGATGCTGACCTTGTCACATGCAAAAACGATCAAAATCACTACCTGACTCTGGAGAACGCTGTCAGTGAGTTTCTAAGGGCACACCCTCTTGATGCTCATGAATCAAACAAGAACAGAGTTCTAGAGATGAAGGGGGAAATAGCCGAGAGCAAACGGAATATCGTGATAACAGAAAAGGAGTTGGCAGATCACGAACAGAAATTGGAGGAACTGGCGCGTGCGAATACTATATTGGCCCAGCAAATCCAGGAGGTCGAACTGTCAATCCGGCTTGCAACTCGGTACCATGACGGTGCAAAAAAACGTGATGCCGCAATTCTTGAGCTTGCGGCGGTTAGTGGTAATATCGAAAAGCAAAGAACAGAGCTTAGTACGGCACAAGCGGCTCTTGCGAAAAAGGAGCAAACTAGGGAATCTTTGCAAGAGGCTCTCCATATCGAAGAAGCAAAACAGGCTGAGCCCCAACGCATTTTAAAGCTGGTCGCCCAATATCGGAGAGATGTTGTTTGCGACGAAACAGCGACTATTGATTTTGATTTACTTCTCGCTAAATGGAAAGGATTAAAGATAGCCTACGAAGCGAGCAATTCAGATCATGCCATTCTGGCTCTTAAACTATTAGAGGCGGAATCGAGCCGGCGAAAGAATGAGGCTACATTTTCCAAATTTAAAATTCCCCGGGAAGTTGCTAAAGAAAATGGACTTCAACCTCAGTTTCTCCAGGAGCAGTGGAAAGATGAGCGAAAAGATATCTTGGAGCGGATTCAAAAGAGGCGAGAAGACAAAAGCCGTACGGAAGGTAAGAGAGAGTCGCCAAAGGCTACAGCAGACCAGTTGGTAAAGAGTATCCGAGAGATTTATAACCGGCCGCCCGTGACTTATTTTGTCCCCGCGGACAGTGTAGAAGCTTTTGAACGGGAAATACAGCGCATCACAAGCGCCCAAAATAACGCCCAAAATGCTGTCGGCCAGTTGATTGGTATAAAGAAAAGTCTTGCCGAAGCGAGTAGTATTCTCGCCAAAATTGACCTGCCACGAGTGGACAAGCCAAGAGAAATCATCTTGTCCACAATCACGAAGGATACTGATGAGCTAAAGGAAAAGCGAACCAAAGCGCAAGACGAGTTAAGAACTTGTACCAGCGCGGTTTCCTCTGCAGCTGGGGCTATTGCCCGATATACTCAACTCAGTTCTTCCGCTTCAGTTGCCGACCTTATTCGTCTTTTTGGCGGGACTGAAGAAGACATCTTTGATCTGGAGTGGGCCGAGCGTACTGCTAAAGAGTTTGGCCAGATTATTAGCGACGAACAGCGGAGTCTGGAACTTCAAAGGGCGGAGATACAGAGTGAGCGGCAAGAAATTGTCGAAAATCTCGCCAAATGGGTGTGTATTTTCCTTGACGAAATACCCCTTTTAGTCGGTTGCTCACGGGCGATAGTTCAAGGGCAGTCAAGGCTCTTGCTGGAAATTAAGCTTGGAATTTCGTCTCAAAGTTCCGGCAATATGACGATTATTTCGGAAAGACTGTCGAATTATCTGACAACCATTGTCTCCAAGCTCGATAAAGCCTACGGCGAGAATGGCGACGATGTTAATCTCAGTAAGGACATCGTAAACTATCTATCTCCTTATGCGATCCTCGAAGAAGCGATCCATGTTGAAGAGGCACAAATTAGGGTGTGGAAAGAAGAGGTAGTCTCGGTGAAAAGCCGGATGGTGAAATGGGAAGAAGGCCAATCGGGAGCCCAGGGGCTATTGGCTTCGTTCATAGTCTACGTGGCGAGGATGACTTATATCAGCAAGGGCGGCGACGGCAAAATTCCCCACAGTCGGACCATCATTGCCGACAATCCGTTTGGCACGATGAACGCAGACTATATCATGACCGTTCTCTTCGATCTCTTTAATCGCAACAGGATTCAATTTATCGCCTTCTCCGGGCACGAGGACGCAGGAATATACCGACAATTTGACCGGGTGAGTGTCCTGAGCCCGACACTATCCAACAATGGTCGGTATGTTGTTTTGGATGTAAAAGAACTCAAAAGAGGCACGGGCGAAATCGTATTGCAAGAAGCGAAAATCACAGGTGTTAAGTCGCTCCACTATAACCTGTTTGGGGACGATCCTTACAGCAATATAGCCGCCACGAAAACTGGGCGGTGAACATGTGGTGTAAAGCGGGTCAACCGGTACCTGGTTTTGATGAGATAACCAAGTATTGCTCCACTTGACGTTCACTCTGAAAAGATGGGATGAGTCTGTGGACGGTTTATTTTGACACAGGCGGATTTGCAGGGTCACGGCTCGGTGTTTCTAACTCTTGTCCAACTGAAATGTTTTTATTGAAACGAAAAGGTTAATCCAGAAACCAGAAACGCACCCCCTCAAAGGGTGCCGAACCTTTACACGAAACTCCAATTTCGCGTAGTAGTATCTTCTTTCCATCAAAACACATGTTGAGTGCATAGCCGTGATAGAGCGGGAATAGCCTGATTTCAAAGGATTTGTGGATTTTTGTGAAATTTAATATGTGTGTATTATGTTCTCATAGACTTTCAAAACGGGGCGAACGTACGTTGGGGGTCGACACCCCTTACAAGGTATGTTTGCGAAGGGATTAAGCTTGCTGTTTAAGATTAGTCGTGGCGACCGTAATCATTAATATATTGCGGCAGGGTGTGTAGAAAGTTCTTAGGTAACGGTGAATTTTTGCACTATTTGTAAAAATGTAGCAGGATATATTATTTTAGGTAGAGAAAATAGCCATAACTTACTGAAGAAGTAAGTTATGGCTATTTTTACATAAGGGATATTGTAGAAATTCAAATAAGCAGTGAAATAGTTGTGGATTGTATTAAGGAGGAAATATGGGATACTATGCTAGTTACTATAAATGTGCACTGCAAGTAAACCCTTTTAATTATTCCCGATTTCGAGGAAAATCCGTACAGAATGAAGGAGAGTATAATCAAGCTATTTTAGATAAATGTATTAGTAACAACATTCATGTTATTGGTTTAGCCGATCATGGTTGTGTGGATTCATCTGAGTCTTTGCGAGAAAAGCTAAAATGTAATGGCATTACCGTTTTTCCAGGATTCGAGATAACTTCTGCAGAAAAAATACATATGGTTTGTCTTTTCCCGCCAGAAAAATCTGCTTCTGATCTTAACCGTTTTTTAGGAGCATTAGGATTAGAAAATATTGTAGAAGGAAATGAAACAAGCACAAGAACTTGCCTAGATATTGCAGAGCAAATTGGTAAGTTAGATGGATTTTGGTATGCTGCACATATTACAAGTGATAATGGGATTTTGAAGTTAGGAAAGCTAAATAAGGTTTGGCAAGACAAACGTCTTGTAGCTGCACAAATTCCTGATTCAAAAGAGAACATTGATCCTAGTTATATAAATATTATCAAGAATAAAGATTTGCAGTATAAACGAAAGCAAATTCCTGCATTGATTAATGCATGTGATATTGAAACCCCAGAAGATTTGGATAAAGATACTGCTACAACTTTAATTAAAATGACAGATTCTTCTTTCAAAAATTTTGTTGCGGCCTTTAAGGACCCTGATTCTAGAATCAAACTGAATTCAGAGGTTGAAAATACTTATCAAAGTTGTATAAAATCAATTGCTGTATATGGAGGTTATCTTGACAATCTCTATTTCGATTTGTCAGATAATCTTACTACGATAATTGGCGGAAGAGGTACAGGTAAATCTACAATTATTAACCTGATTAGATATACGCTTGACTTACCAATAGAAAAAGAACAGCAAAAAAACTTCTGTAGTATGATTGAAACTAATCTTGGTAGTTCTAGCAGAGTTGAATTACAAGTTGTTTCCAATGCTCAATTTGGTCAAAAGTTTTATGTTACTAGACGTTATAAGCAACCTCCAGTTATATTGGATGAACAAGGTAATGTTTCTATTCTCACTATTTCAGATATTCTTCCAACTGTCGAAATCTATGGTCAAAATGAAATTATAGAGATTGTCATTGACCCTAGCAAAATCAATAAAATAGTTCAACGTTTATTATCCATAGATACGGAATTAAGCAAAAAGCAACAGGAATCTTATAATTCTTTAATAGCTAATGGAATAGAGTTAGATAAGCTTGAGGCAGAGCTAGAATCCAGTAATGAATCGGTTAGCGATTTACCTGCTTTGGAAGAGCGTCTTCGATTTTACAATGAAGCGGGGTTGGCAGATAAGTTGTCAATAATTAAAAAACTAGCGACTGAAGAAGGACAATTTGATGCGTTTGATAAGACAATTCCAAAGGACTCTATATCTGTTTTAGAAGTTACAATTGCTGATTCAGAGAATGATGAACTTAAGTTACTTGCAGCAGCTGTTAAAGTATTTAATGCATCAATTGAAAAAATTAAAGCTGACTATACAAAGTCTGTAACTGATTTGAAGGCGGCTTTTGAGCTTCAGAAGAATAACTGGACAGAGAAAAAATCACATTATGATCAAGAAATTAAGAACTCACTAAAACAAGTTGAAGGCATTAAGGATAAATCGAGTACTGAAATAGTTGCTGATTATAGTACCATTATTAAAAAAATTGAAGCTTCTGAACCTGTACAAAGCAAAATAGTAAAGACTAAGCAGAAAATAACAGGTTTACTTAACACAAGAAAGAATTTGATTGAAAACTATCGCGTATGTTGTGATGAGTCGGATCAAAAGATAAATAAACTTCTTAAAAAATTAAACGCTAAGAAATTAAATGGTAAATTGCGTTTAACAATTAAGTACCTCCAACAGAAACAACAGCTGTCGAAGCATTAAAGAAAATTGATGGTATTGGAGATAAGTCTCTGCTAGGAATCATTCAGTATGAAGATTTTGATGTATTTACGTTTGCAGATGATGTTCGTCAGGGTGCAAATGTTATACAAACGAAATATGCATTAACGCAAGGAATTGCAGATAAAATTTGCATGGGATTAAATGCGACGGAACTTCGGAAAATTGAACAATTACAATTGCATGATTTAACTCAGATAGAGCTAGAAGTAAATGGGCACTTTAAGAAACTTGAGAATTTATCAAAGGGACAACAATGTACTGCAATACTGAATATTCTTTTGCTAGATAATAAGGATCCCTTGATTGTAGATCAACCAGAAGACAATCTTGATAATTCCTTTATTGCTGAAAATCTTGTTGAAACAATTCGAGAAAATAAAATTAAAAGACAGTACATTTTTGCAACCCATAATGCAAATATTCCTGTCTTTGGAGATGCGGAATTGATAGTGGCGATGGAAGAATTAGATGGCCAAGGAAAAGTTTCAGAGGGTGGAATAGGCTCTATTGATTCAGTAGGTGTTCGAAATAAAGTAATCCAGATTCTTGAAGGTGGCCCAGAAGCATTTAGAATGCGAGAAGAAAAATACGGTATTCGTTAACGCGAAAAAGGGCTTATATTCTCTAAAAACAATCTAGTCCAATTTATCGGCAGTATAGGGTAGGAGCTACGGAATACGCATCCACCAATACCGCGTTTTTTGAGGGCAAAAAGGGCGGAACTCATTGCCCTTTTACCGTTTGACCCGAACGGCGAGCCGTACCATCGATAACGGCGAAAAACTCCTGACAAAATTTTGTAGAAGTTTGACAGGAATTTTTGTATTTTATGGCAAATATAGGATGATATAAAAGTTGATTCGACACTATTGAGAATCAGTAATTAGTAGGACGTGGTTCGGCTGAACGTAGCCGAAAGGCAATGATTCAATTTGATGGCATGAAGTGTTAACTAAATAAGAAATATGGTTTGGGAGAAAGTTACAGTGGTGGTATTTCAGATGTCTTTCAATATGAGCAACTTAATGCCGATTGAATTGACAAGTTACTCTGTGAGAACCACGTTATTACTAAAATATTCAGGTATAATGGAAGAGTTTTGAATGAAGGAGAAGGGTATGAAGAGCGGAGTTATAATATTACATTTGACGGATATCCATATAGGTATGAACGATTTCCCCTATGGTAGCGTGGAGGAGATGGCTATTCGCATAGGACAAGCATTTGATGATCAAGGAAAAGAAATAGAACTTGTATTAGTTACTGGCGATATTTTTAATGGAAAGGCTAACTGGAAGGAAGATGAAGAAAATATTATTGAGCAAGCTTGTATTTTTTTCGAGGTCCTATTAGACCGACTTCAAAAAACTTCAAATTCAAAATTAACGAAAGATGACTTTCTATTTACTCCTGGTAATCATGAAATAAATCGGAATGCTAGTAATGAAAATGATAAGTTCAAATCGTATAAAAAATTTTTGGAAAAATTTCATGGAACTAATGTATATGACTTATATAACGAGGAATTTCTATACAGCATTCGAGTATTTGATGAAAATAAAATTATAGTGATTGGATTTAACTCTTGTAAGTTTTTTAAAAATCAACCTTCAATTTCAGATTTTAGATGGATTGAGGAATTAGATTTTGAGGAGAGTAATGATATTCAACTCAAAGAAAAGATAAAAGAAAGTTATAAGATTGAAATTTCATCTAAGTTTGAGGATTATGGATATATCGAAGCAAAACAGTATGTTGCTGTGCTTGATGAGTTAAGAACGCAAATATCTGACTTTAAAAAATATACAACTGTTGTTGCTTTTCATCACCACTTTTTTCCATTTCCTGAGACGAATAATAAAAATAGTGATAGCAGTACTATGAGAGACTTTGAATATTTAAGCCAAAAATTGATTGATCTTAATACAAAATTAATCCTACATGGTCACAAACACTTACCATTAATAAGACCAATAATTCAAGAAAACTATTTTAGTAACCCAGATAGCCTTATTTTTGCTGTGGCCGGAGGGAATATTGGAAGTGTAAATCAGTGGGAGAGGCACTTCCAGTTAATTGAGGCGTTCAATTACAATAATTACTCTAAGATCGCACATATTTATAAATATAACTTTGTTGGCGATAAACCAGAGCGTCCTAAAGAATATATTCTACCACCAGAGATGCCAGAAGAAACTTCCGTTACACGAAAGCTGTCGGACATATTAAAGCAGGATAGCCCGAGTTTATATAGTCGTTATCAAAGAGAAATATATGATTGTGATAAAACTTCTAGGAAATTGAATATTGATTCACTTATCGTTAATATTGGTAATATACTAACTTCTTTTTCCTTTATAAAAGAGAACTTATTAAAATATCCAGAAGACACACTCTATATTATATTATTTATTCACTACAAAATTCATTGTATGGAAAGCTATTTCCAAGAAATTGAGGAAGAAACTGAAATAAGAAATAAGATTACGGACTTTTTTGTTAAAGATTTTCAAGAAGATTTCCGATTTATCAGTTCGTTATTTTTGTTTTTTTGAGAGTGTTGATGAACAACTAAAGGACTATAATTATGATATTCTTAATAGGATGGATTTAACATCAAAGCAAAGACGTATTAAAGCATTTGCAGTTGCCGTTGACTATTTTAGCGAACTATTTCTGGTTTTAACTAACTATGCAGATCAGTATTACGAAAAATATTCTCATAAAGTAAATATTAAGTTGGAAAAAAAGGTATTTGATAAAAATATTCCCGAGCATTACATTGAATTTAAAAGTATTCCAGATAGACGAATGGTACTAGTGTCATTGAAAAGCTATGATCCGACGTGCCACAAAATTGCGGTCATGTTTATTAAAATATTTGAAAATAGACTCCCTAAATACGGAGCTGATTTTGATGAATTAGCTTTAAAAATTTTTTACATTAGGCCTAAGGTCGAAAAAAGTGATAAATATCAACTAGAAGATTATAATTTTGAGGCATATATTCCCAATTTATTACCGTTGCTTATTGGGGAAAATTTATATAAGCAGAAAGAAGTATTTGTTCGAGAACTTATTCAAAATAGTATCGATGCTATATTATTAAGAAAGGCAATAGATTCAGATAATTCTAATTTTGACGATAAAATAAAAATCCACTTTGGAACCAAAAAACGTAGTCTAGTATTAGGAAGCGAACAAAAAGAGGCAACCAATTTAATCGAAATTAAGGATGCTGGTGTCGGAATGACATCTGCACAAGTTGAACGATATTTTATTCACATTGCTCGTAGTTATTATTCATCACAAGAATACGAAGAGTTAATTGATAAACAAAAAATTGACTATAAGCCAATCAGTAAATTTGGAATTGGTTTTCTTTCTTCATTTTTATATGCAAAAGAAATTGATGTTCGTACGAAGAGTTTTATGCCAAGTTATGCGGGCGTTAATATTTATATTCCTAATCATGAGGGATGTTTTTTTTCTAAAAATGATCCTGGGATTACGGAAATAGGAACTACCATTACTTTATTTGAGAATAGTAACGCAAATATAAGTAAAAAAAATATACACTCTTATATTGCGAAAACTTTTCTGGATATTCAGCTCGATATAGAGATTTCAACGCAAGATGAAAAAGGAAAGATGTCTCAATATAAACTAGATAAATTTAAATGGCGTAGAGCCTTGAAAGAACAAAATACTCCAGTATTCTTTGTGCCACTTAATGATGGGGGTATTATTGAGAGGAAATATAATGATATTGTATTATATGATAACGAACCTTTTGGAATCTATTTTATATTTAGCAAAAAGGTTAGATACTGGAATAATTTCAAAGGTAATTACATGGAATTAAATGGTGGAATTTTATTGAATACTGGGTCTGATGAAAAGTTAAGGTTCAATAATTATTTTATGGATATTTGTATTAATTATCCTCCATCATATGTGCAGTTAGATGTTTCGAGGGAAAAAATTAATGAATTTCAAAAATTTAAAGAGAAAAGACAGACATTTATTGATTTGAAACCACAGATAATTAATTCATTGATAGATCAGGTAAGTTGCTGGATTGAACAAGAAAAAAAAGAACTCTTTACTTTAAATTTGATAGAGTATTATAAAATATTCAGATTCATGAAACTAAATGGGAATGCTGATTTGCAGGTTGCTAAATCATTTTATTGTGTGCGACTTAAGGTTAATAATAAAAGTATAGGAATAGAGATTATTGATCCTCAAAATAGTCAAATAAAAGAAAGAAATATCATTATTCCATCTCCGTTTGATATTTCTAGAGCACTTATTGAAAAAAAAGAATTATTTTATGAAATCTTTACAAATGGTATTTTAGAAAACGAACAAGAGATTAGAACTATATTCAAGTTAAACAATACTAAGACTGATATCATTACACAGATTAAAGAAGGAAAACTCAAAAGTAATGATATTTATGATTTGGAACGTTTAAAAAACTGGATAGATAATTATTTTGAAGAAACTTTTATTGAACCAGATGCCGAACAGCATTATAAAATTTTTCGTGACATAGATAAAGCTATTAACCGTATTGCGAAAGGGCAAAAAAATCCAACAAAAGTTATCAGTAGTCTTTTTTGGAAGTTTGTTGTTATGTGGAGTATATATGCATATGAGACGTTTAATACTCCTTTGAGAACAGTAAAGGTGGGGCAGTCTGCTAAGAATTTTTCAATTGATAAAACAATTAAAGAACTTTTGAATCTTATTAAAGAGGAGTAGAGAAAATATGAAAGGACGTTGTTTAATTAGATTCCCAAATTCGTCGTTTCATATATTGCGGAGAACCGTATCATTGTGGTAATGGCGAAAAAATGAGGAATATAAGTAAATAGAAGTCAAGAGGAAAGCAAAAAGTCAATGACAATATAAAAGGAAAACATCGTTAAATCTTCTTGATTTTGCTTCTTTTGGGTTCATAATTTAAAAAGATACAAGGTAATGGTTCTACCGTTTCCTATGATTTGGAATAGATACAGGGACAGTTCGTTATGTTTCCTTACTATTGAGTCTTGCCCGATTGATAATAAACGTCAGAAGGATACAGGGTTTGTACAATTTTATCATAGATTCGAAGCAGTTTATGCTTCATTAAATAATTGTCAGGTACAATTTTACTTAGAAATAATACGGAAAAAATAAAAACACCGCAAAGTAATAGCCAGTTAATATGGCTACTATTTTGCGGTGAACGCATTTTTTAAAAGTAAATAAATATCAAGACCTAACCGGCACTTTCAAAACCTGCCCAGGATAAACATGCGCATTGTTATCTAATTTGTTTATCTTTCTAATCTCATAAATAACTTCACGGACATCGTCTTTACCTGTAGTATATTTAGCGGCAATCTGCCAAACTGAATATTTCAGTGCGGCGGAGCCGCAAAGTTAATCTCTTAGAGCCATAATGTTAATGAAATAGAGCCAATTTGCTAAAAGGGGAGAGCCACCAAGCTAAACCCTGCTGGCTCTCAAGCCGTGCGAT
>JAEZVB010000013.1 GCA_023443285.1 Bacillota bacterium | reverse complement strand
CCCTGACACCCCTTGAATAACTAGCATGTTACTTTGTTATTAGCTATAATGAGATTATTCTCTTGCCTATATGGAGGTGAACTAGTTGTATAGCAAAGTAACAGGGTTTTTCATGACAGGTACTGGTAACTCTTATAAGGTTGCAACATGGTTTTTGGAAGCTGTAGGTAAAGTCAAGACCGACCTTTATCAAATTAAAGAAATATCAATTGACTTTACTATTGGTACTAGTGATTTATTGGTATTCAGTTATCCTACACATGGTTTTACTGCTCCGTGGTTAATGATTAAGCATGTGTTTCGTTTGCCTCCGGGAAACGGTGTTCACGCAGTAGTATTGCCAACGCGTGCAGGTACAAGAGTATTGGGATTGTCCTTGCCTGGAATGGAAGGTACCGCAGGTTATCTGATTGCTGCTTTGCTCTGGCTTAGAGGGTATAAGATAAAAGGAATATCGGCCATTGATATGCCCTCAAACTGGACTGCTGTTCATTGGGGATTAAGTCATAGCAATGTAGAAGTTATCGCTGCCAAAGGAAAGGCCAAAGTAAAACAGCTTGCAGAGAAAATAACAGCAGGACACTCCTTCTACAACGGCTTTATCCCGCTTCTTATTGGTTTGTTATTAGCTAGAATTTCTTTTATGTATCTGATTATTGCCCAGTTGGTTTTATCGAAATTCTTCTTTGCGTCCAATAGATGTAATAGTTGCGGCTTGTGTCAACGAATTTGTCCCAAACAAGCAATAACTTTGGTAGCAAAAAAACCGTATTGGAGCTACTCGTGCGACAGTTGCATGGCCTGCATGAATTACTGCCCGCTGCAAGCCATCCAAGTTAGCCCTTTTAGCGTATTTGTGTTTTCCTATATACTCTCACTGCCAGTAACTGCCTGGCTACTCAACGAACTAGGCTATCCACAAAATGCTCCAAAAATGCTCCAATTCGTAATCCAATACATTTATACGTTGACAAGCGTTGGGATCGTCTACTGGCTGCTGCACCAAGTTTTGCGGATAAAGCCCCTAGCCGCACTATTGTCCACTCTGTCACATACAAAATATCTCAGGCGGTACAAAGCTCCCGGGGTTTCTCTTAAAGATATACATAAAGAGTAAGCTCTCAAAAATAAGACAGAGGGAAGGCTTTCGCCTTCCCTCTTAACCAGAGCACTCAACAAAAAAAGTCAATCTTCCCTTACGTCAAGTTTAATAAAAATCTAAAGTCCAATCGATAAAACCGCCGCCCATAACCTATTAGAAGTACTTCTAGCACCTACATTTCAAACAAAATGGCGAGCTACCTGAAAATAATCAATTTTTCTCTTCCTACTCTCGCAAGAAAGCGCCATAGCATACAAATAGCATACAAATAGCATACAAAACCCTAAAAAAGCACACAAAAACGGCAAGGCTCAGAACTTCTGAAGCCTTGCCGTTGTAGTATTTAGATGGTGCGCCCGGAGGGACTCGAACCCCCGCAAGACGCGGTTTAGGAAGGCATTTTTCCCTTTTATTTGTTTTCTATCCTGTTATACTGATTCAATAAAATCAACGATTAATGATAATTACTATTTTGTATTTTTACATATATTCCACAATATATTATAAATAATTGCCTTCCTTTTTGCCTTCCTAACCTAATGTATCTTATTGTCATTGTGTTACTTTTTAACCTAAAATAATTGGTAGTATAAGTTTAACGTTGGACTTATATCATACTCCTTACTCAAGTAGTACCCAATTCTTATATTGCAGGAGCTTTTCAAATATCATTTGTATCCGTTCTTGCGTCAATGAGGAATTCATAATATAAATATAGTTAAGTACTTCCTGCGCGGATAAAATCAACGGACTTAATTCAGCCTCGCTAGTAGCAAACAAGCAGGGTTGCATTGCTTTGTTGCTTAACAAGTAGGTCCAATTGTTATTTTGAGCAAAGCTTAGCTTGGAGTATCGAATAATCTTTTCCAGATTATTGGTTGGTACTATTGCACTATTAAGCAAAGATGATTTAGAGTTAGTAATAATCTTGTGATAAAGAATGAGGGATAGTACCGAGTAATTAATACTGTTTGCCAGCATGTGCCACTCGTCTTCGGGCTTCGCTAAAAACAATTCATGTAATTTAGTTTTCTTGTCTCCTTTGTACGCGATATAGCATTCAGCTAAATCACAATAGAGTTTCTTTATATGTTTTAGTTTGTTGTGATTTATCTCAACCGCCACCAAATCAAAATCTAAGCTATCCACAATTCGCCGTATGAGACTAGACAAATCAGCAATATGACTATTACACTGCACTGCCCGAATGAGTTTATCATATGACAACCCTTGCAGCGGTCCCCCGCCAATATAGGTAATTATATTTTGGACAGCGTGGTTTTCAGCTTTGCCAAATTCATAGACCGGCTCGATCAAATTAAAATAACAAACGTCTAATACCAACAGATCTATCTTCCGTCCTAGCTCACTACTAGCAAGTTGTATGGCCTTGCATAGTCCAGGAATACCCATGATATAAGGAACGTTTTGACTATAATCGGTCATCGCCCCGACAAACTGATAGCCATGTCCACCGAGTGTCAACAGGTAGTGCTTTGCAGGGTACCCGCTTATACCCCATTTTATAAAGTCATACAGCGTCACGGGGTTCGCCATATTGATTCGTCCTAAGTCCTTTATTAAAGTAGACTTATCATTTGTCACAAAATACCGCCTTGCTCCTATCCATTTTACACCAACTTGCGGTATGGTCTCATACGGTCTTATGATGCTGATAAGTTCATTTTTTTCTCGGCTAATCTGCATCACAACATTGACATTCTCGTTTGATCCGACCTTTTCAGCGTCAGTTTTGACTCGCCATATTTCCGGCTGTAGTTCATTATTGCCATTGGCATAAATTAGAATCGTCCAATCCTTCTGTCGAATTTGATTCAACGCTATCACACCTTATAAAAAACCAGGAGCCTTATAGGCTCCTATTTCTTAGGATATTCAAATTGAACGCGCCCAGCATATCACCACAGGGAAATTCCGCGCAGAGGTGCGGAACATATCGATACTGTAATAGTGTTGGTATCTAACGTTACCGCACCGTTTCTAGCCAGCAACCTGCCATTCACTACTACGCCGGTATTCGCTGTGATAGATGTCAAAGCAATAATGGTTCCCTGAAAGGTAGACCCCGTTCCAAGCGTGGCGGAACTTCCAACTTGCCAAAAAACGCTACAAGTCTGGGTGCCATTGATAAGAACCACACTACTATTCGATGCAGTGGTGAGTGCGGAACCCATCTGGAAGATGAATACAGCATTAGGGTCGCCCTGAGCATCGAGCGTGAGAGTACCCGTTAGGTCAAGTGAAGACGCGGAATTGTAGACTCCAGGGACGAGGGTTAAGCCTCCAAGGAGGCCTCCGGGCACAGTGGTGGCAGGTGTTCGGGCGGCCGCGTCGTTATAGGCGGCAATCAAGTCGGTTTGTGCCTGTAGCGCGACAGCGTCGGCTGCATGGGACGTCCCGGTAATTACGCCAGGCGGAAAACCAGTTATTGCTGAACCTGGAGAAACCCCAATATCTCCGGTAATCGTGGTTGAACCGGTGTTGGTAATCGTGGTGCCAGCGAGAACCGCAAAACTGGTGGCCGTTCCAAGATTTACTGTTGGTTGAGCCACGGACTAAATCAACTCCTTTCAATTCCTGCTAGTTAGTATAATTGCTCTTATAATAATATTCATCATGCAGGCTTTTGTTACAAATTACATTTAAAACTCACCAAAGTTTGCGTTACTTTACGCGACCACTTGGCAATATGCTTCCCGCCGAAAAAGGACGAAGATGAGTCTGTCGAATAGAAGCGCACCTCTCGGCGCACAAGCATCTCATAAAACCGCTCTCCCCTTTCCCTCCCAGCACGCGGTGTCTATTTAGATTTAAAAAAAGACAAGCTATGACCATTGCTCGCAACCTGTCAAAAATACTTCCAATACCTACATTTCAAACAAAACTATGACTGCTTGAAAATTATCAAATTTTTCGCTTCCTACTTTTGTAAGAAAGCGCCATAGCATACAAACCTCTAAAAAAGCACACAAAAACGGCAAGGCTGGAACTATCCAATGCCTTGCCGTTGTAGTATTTAGCTGGTGCGCCCGGAGGGACTCGAACCCCCGCAAGACGCGGTTTAGGAAACCACCGCTCTATCCACCTGAGCTACGGACGCACATTCATTTTTAAGGATTTCTTGCCCTTTTCTACCTGCCTTACCACTCAATATAGATGCCTAAAATTGCACTTAATGGCAGCACTTTGGCAGCTATTCGGCAGTAACGGCAGTGGGCAGAATCCTTAAGGTAACGTTATAAAGTATACTACATTGGCAGCCTGGTGTCAATTGAGAAAGGATGGTAGGAGAAAACACTTCCCCCACCTTACCTTGCAACCCACGGTTTGGCGTTATGTAATCTTGCAGTCTATCAAACCTTATAAATCCTAGGTCTCTTCTTCTCATATTTCATTTAGCTAGCAACCTATTTCTCATTATAAGGTTATTGATTAAACATCCTGTGAGTACTTGGTTTTAGTTCTATATGCCTCTCATTATTTCTATTTATATCTTAACTGTTTTCAAAAGCGTTGACTATTTTCTTGTTAACTATGTCTTGCTCCTGAATGTTTTCATTACAATCTCTTAACACTGTTACTATTCCATCAATTCTGTCGGCATACCAAGGTAAGCTTACTACATTAGAGATTAAATTTTTGTTTGAATCATAAGGGTCATCTATCTTTCCTTCTCTAAATTTCTTACTTAAATATTGAAGCACAAAGAGAGTATCATAGTATAAAAGATTATACCATTTATTATTATTTCCGTACTCTACAATAGCTGCTTCTATTGCGAATGAGGGTACAAGGAAATTGTACCTATCTTTTATTCTCTTAGCTAATCGAATAATATTTCGAAAATTATCTTTTTCCTTTGCAACATCATTAATTGCCTTAATATCAATTTCAGGAGATGTAATAATCCAACTATTATCTTTACTTCCATCAGGGATATTGTAAAAAGTAGTACCGTCACTATTATGTGTAAAAATACCTGCGGGCACTAAATCAATCTTGAGATTTTGTGATTTTATTATTGCAGTAACAGCCTGACCGTTACGCTCAGGTGCTTCACCACCGAATGCATCAGTAACCTCTTTTACTACTCCCCGAAGCCAATTCAACATTTTGGCAGGACTAACACCCGTATTATCACTTTTTTTATATTTATCATCGTACTTATGGTTTGGAGATGCTACTCCCTTACCTGAACCAATAGTAACATCGCCAGAATAATAGTAACCCGTATTTGAATCTATTACTACCAAAACGTCATACTCATCAACTACCTGAACCTTTGTCCCTTTAAAATAGCTACCAAAATAAACAAACCTAGGCTTATATAATACAGGTTCATTAGACCGAGATGCTATTACATTTTCAATACGAGTAAGAAACCATTCCCTGCTTTTCGCAGAGCTACTAATATCCTCTTTGCTTAGTTGAATATAATCTGTAATGTACTTACTTATCGCTTTTTGTACGTCTCCCACCTTGCTCGCCTCCTGTCATTAGGCTGTTATTTTTAAATACCCCAAAAATAAAATTACTAATACCACTATAAAAATTCTAAAGGATATTGGTACTTTATCACTTAACCCTAACTTTAGCTGCTCATTTATCCAATCTATCTGAACTTCTCCACCAAAGAACCCTAAGTGTGATAACCAACCTGAAAATATAATCTGTTCAGATAGTGCTACATCAGAAGACTTTTGATTAATACTATTTAACTCTCCGTAAAAGCTTGTAAAGTCGTCATCTTCGTTCATAGCCTTCGCTTTATTGAACATAACGTGAAGTTCATTAAATAAATGAATTAACTGAATACCCGCACAGTTGTATTTATCTTTATTGGTAGAGCAACAATCCGCTACCAACCCCCAAATGCCTATAATTATTAATATAGCTGAAAATAAGTCTGAATACATTGAATTGGCTTTTGAAAATCCTTTATAGAGTTCCGTCATTTGAAAAATACCAATACTAATAGTAAAAACACTAATACACTTTGGTCCTAAACGTAAAATATCATAAGATTTAAAATGCCGTTTAGCAGAAATACCAGTATTATAGCCACTCTCAGCTATGCTTTGTAATAAAGCTTCTTGTTTAGTCAAAAAATCACCCCTTTAGTCAAAAACCTTTATGGCACTGGATTCTTTCAATCCTTTTTTACTAAACATTCGTCAATTTCAATGTATTTCCTCCCAAAAATGTAAAAAGACGGTACAAGTTAAATTGCACCGTTTTTTCGTCAATCAATTTTAATCCGTTCTGCTTAATTAGTCTGCTCAAATTCGTCTAGACCTGACACCACCTATATTACCTCCGAGTTCAATAAAAACCAGACTCTTCTAATATTGTGTGTTTGCAATACGCCTAATTTTTGTCTTAATTGTCCTGAAAGGGATATTCTCACTTGGATTCATTTCTTTCTTTATTTTAATCCTTATGTGCTTTACGACTACACCTTGATTCAAATAACAGCATTTCTTAAACTTCTTGCCTGAACCGCAAGGACAAGTATCATTTCTTCCAACATCTCTATAGGCTTCATCTTCTTTATAATCCCATTTACGTTCCAATACTTCGTAATCCCATTCATCAAACGGAGATTTCAGTTTACCCAACAACCCCTCCAGAATTTCATAATTGTAATCGACTCCCTCAATCATTGGAACGGAAAATTTATCGACTGGATTACGAACAAAAGCTATTCCCAAAAGTTTTACATTATTAATCTGACGACAGCACATTTCACCATTATATATTTGTCCAACGACATGATTGCATTCACTTTTCCTAATTCCTATCTTTGCTCCACAAATACTACAAGTAAAATCTGTTTCAATTGATTCCCTACTCATGAAAATATTATATGGAAAAAGAGCTTGGAACTTTGCGACTTGTTGCTCAATAAACAATAAGTCAAACTTATTGTCTTTGTAATCAAAATGTTTTTTCAAAAAACATAGTTCTATCTCACATCTATCGTATGAACACCATGCCTTATAATACTCCTTATTACGCATGAGGCAGAATGCTTCTATAAATTGTTTTTTAATACAATATATTCTTTCCAAGCACCATATATAAGTTGCTAATGATTGGTCATTTCGCAATACCGCGTCTTGTTTTATTAGCTGTAAAGCAACCAATGATGCTTCCTGATAGCTATTAGAACTTCGTGCTTCTAATAGCTTCTCTATATCAAAAAGGGGCATTTAATCATCCTTTACCTTTTTTAGTGTTTCTAAGTACGACTTTGCGTCACCTTCAAAGTTAATCTTTGTATATTTTTGCCCGTCTCTTTTTACTATGCTAGCTTTAATACTAGGATTATTATGACTGTTTAATATATATTTCTCAATATAATGTTTAATAAATGTAGCGAGAATTGGAAATAGAACTCCGTTAAGAACAATTAGAAGTGGCAAACTTATCACTTCCGCATGTAACGCAAGTTCTTTATACTCACTATCCTCTATGCATATTTCTGTTCCTTTTCCCAAAGCCTCATCACGCTTCAGTGCATGATAAAACGCCATTGTTCCTTCAGGAAACAATGGTTCAAAGCAATTTCCATACCCATCTATTGGAATGAGTAAAATTTCTGCTTTTTTTAGAGTCTCAGAAAGCTCTTTATCTTTCACATATTTGTCTACCAATTGTAAAATATCAATATTTACTTCTGTAATAGTTTCATTTCTTTTTTTATTGGTTTCATGAATCACATCACCCTTATCCATTCAAAAGACCTCCCATCAAATTAATCCTCGGTTTAAAGTGCACCATCAAAATTACTTTCATAAAAGAATACACTTTCAATAAGTTTCATTCTATCTGTTATATACTAGCTTATTTTCAACTGTGTCAACCATATAACTACCTTGATTTTTTATACACTCCTGCCACTCTTCATAGGTTAAGTTAATATAGGGTTCTGGAATTGCTGAATAATCGATTATTGAAGGATAAAACCCCAGTATCTTTCCATTAGTAGGGTCAAAGTGTGCTCTATAGACTGCCTTCTTCGCATTATGCTCAGCATTATGAGTCAATAACAATTGGTGGTTAGGAAGTTGCTTAAGCATTTCTCTGCGTTCTCTGAACTCATTCAATACCTTATCGAAGCTTCGATTTTCCCAATCTTCCTCTCCCGAGATTAAGGCTAGCACTGAACTATTTGCCATAGTGGATATAGGTAGCTTATTATCAGGCGGAATGGCTTGTTGTAAATTTATTAACGTTAATTGCCTAATACTATCGGCATAACTCCGCCTAAGTTCGTGTAAGCTATTTAGAATATACTTAAATGCCTCCTCAGCATACTGCCTTGCCTCTATATGCAATGGAATGTAGCCCTTATGAATCACCTTATTTCTAAACGCTGCATATTTTTCAACAAAATTAGGCGGTACGCTCTTAAATTCATTGAGGTATGTTATATAGAAAGTTCCAAGTTGTCTTTCTGACTGATTAGATATCAATCTCCACATATCATCTAACTTGTCTACAGGTAACTTATTTTGTATTGCAACAACCCTTATAAAAAATTCATGATATCTTTCAATTGCTGCGGCTGCCTCTTTTCGCCGTCAAATTTGACTATTTATTAATTCTGCTAACTCCTTAACAGAAATAATAGGTTTTTTATGAATCATTCTATGACAATTAGAGCATAACAACGCAATATCCTCAACTTTGGTTTTTTCTCCTTCTTTCATCGCACTTACTAGTTTAGTATGATGCCCTTCGATAAACATGTTCCCTCTATCGCCATAGCTTTCCAGAAAATCAAATCCGCATGCCTCACAAAATAATCGACCATGTTTTTTATGAAACCTATCTTTTGCCTTCTTAACGACTTCTGGTTTACGTTCCCAAATTCGGTGTAACCGATATGCTTCATTGCCCTCTGAATATTCATCGTCCCCGTTATTACTTATGTCATCATCTAAGAATAATGGTTCAACGGTAAATATAAAATGGTTTAAATCTCTGCCACATTGTATATAAAATCGTCCTTGTGGCTCAGGAAATACATTTTTAAACTCTTCCTTTAACGCCTTCTTAAAACGTATACTTTGCAATTGTAGTGTCTTATCCTCTTGGTCTTCAAATCGATACTCTGCTTCAAACACCTTATTATTAAACAAAACCATAATTGGTCTTGCTTCTCCACGTTTTACGTAGTAAGGAGATTCAGGCGGATTATAAATATCGTGATATTCCTTATTTATTCGAACACCGTCAGTATACTGTGAAATACCAATATTTTTATATAATTTTGAGAAATCCTCATTTACTTGAAAGAAGTCTAAGTTACCGTCTGAATATATTCCTTCTGAATACCTCAATAATGATAAAATTATAGCTTTAAATTCCGTCTTACTTTGTTGCAACATATATGTTATTGCTTCTTGAACTGATATGCCATCAAGCAGACCTTTATGTTCTCCCATTAACCCGAGGTGATGAAGCACTCCCATTGAAGTATAACCACGTGTATAGTTTGAATTTGCATTCAACACATTCTCATCCAACCAACGATGGGACTGCCCCTCAAAAAGGTACTTATACACAATTTCATCTCTTTCACGTTCGGAAACACTCTTAAACTCTCTATCACGACTAACAGGCTTAGGAACGGGTAAATAAATAGGATATAATCTTTTATCCTTCAAATTTAAATCATTGGCACTTGATAGATGTTTCTTTATATGTTCTTCGATTTTTACAAAATCGCTTTCGGATATATTTCTAATGCCATTTGTACCTTGGATTGCTACTTGCCATCTTTTTAGACCTTTAAATAAATCTAATGATGATATTAACTCTTTAAAATTACAAGGCTCTTTTAATTCCATAATCGGAGTAATATCAATTTGTTTTGAACTTGTCCAACCTTTTACTCTTCTCCACGGCTTGGGTTTAACTATATATATTCCTTTTATTGTACAATCACCTTTGAAGTAATAAATTATCTTGTCTCCTACTTCTATATTATTAACATTATGGGTTGTTTCCTCAAAGCCAATTGTATTAGAGCCATCAGCTTGAAGCCCTTCATTATAAGCTTGTATATCATGCACAATAAACCAATTATTCATAGAGACACCCCATCGCATATGTTTCTAAAGATAAATTCGGCAATATTCCATTAATTTCCTCTTTGGGTTAGCAAATGCGACAAAAATTTGTTATACATAACACTCTAGAGGTATAACAAAGAACCTGCCGTAGTTGCAAAAACAACAAAAAGCTATGCCTCAATTGACATAGCCTTGTATAACAACGTTATCTTATCGGGGTAACGAAATAAATAAACCTCTGATATTTCTTTCATCTGTGCAACGATAACGTCAACAACCTCGTCAATGGGTACTTTATATATTGCAATAGCGTCAACAAAACAAATTAGCTTGTCATTATTTTTAATCAAATGTAAAAATGCCATTCTATTACTTAGCGGTTCCTGGCATTGTCGCATTGCTGCTATATGTTCAGTTGCACAATATATTTTCCCTTCAATGTAAGTACCTGCAAACGCTCTGTTTGTAATATCTAATTTCTCAATTCCAAATCTGTCTTCTAACGATTCATACTTATCATTCTCCGTCATATCTTCACCCTTTACTCAAAAAATAGTGCTCAAATTTTTTCATAAAATTTAAAGGGTAGTATTAACATGTAGGCAATTTTAAGTGCTTTTTTCAGTTTAATTCAAATATTGCATAGTAAGCTCTCCATTAGTAGGTTTTGAACCATCATACATAAGAATTCCATTTTCCTTAGCTAATATTTTTATTGAAGAATATAGCACTCGATTTAAATCTAAGCTAAAAATATACGTTGCTCCTTTGGCATCCTTGTTAATTACGACAATACGCCAAGCATCAGTGTCAAGTATAATCCTTTGTGTCAAACCTGTTAAAATTCTTGGCTCTCGCTCATATATTGCAATTATACAGTATCTCCCAAGGAATGTGATTTGTCTAACCCATCCTTCAACATGTTCAAAAATTGCTGCCATCACAATCTCCTACCATTCAATTTTATTTATAAATGTTCTTACACCGTCACCACATAGTTTCAGATAGATAGTTGTAGTCAGTATATTGCTATGTCCTAAAACCTGAGAAACTATTGAGATGGGAACCGATTGACTTATGGCATTTACAGCCCAACTGTGACGAAAGCTATGACAATGACACCTTTCATCATTAAAACCTGCTATGTTGCATAGTCTTTTTATGCGTATATCCGCCATCTTTCTTCCATATGAAAATATCGGGTCGTTATCAGATAAATGGTTTCTCTTTTGCCAAATAATTATTTCGTTCAATACTTGCTCCTGAAGCGGAATAATTCGCCAATGATTATTTCGTTTAAGAGTTCTAATTTTAATAGTCTTAGCATCCCAATTTATATCAGAAAAATAGGTACTTACCGCTTCGCTAATGCGACATGCGGTATGTGTTAAGAAATAGCATAAGAACCAGCTTTTATAATCGTTTGCTTTGTTCTCAATGCTTAATATTCTTCGTAGTTCTTCCCTTGAGAAGTATTTAATGGTTTCCTCTTGCCGTCTTTGCTGCGGACGCTTTACTTTTACTAATTGTGCCCTCGGTCTTGCTGTAACTAAAGTCGTGTCATTACCATTGCCAATAACTTCCGCGTCAACATCGATAATCTCAATTTTTCTCCGCCCCACTTTGCAACCTCCCATACCATTAGACAAAATAGTAAAAGATTGTCTAATATTCCGTTTCCTCAAAACAATGAAGTCAGGATTTATTGACTATTCCACCATCAAAATCATTTAATAAATTAGACATTTCCATTAAGGTTTTGTCTAATAATGGACCACTATTATAACTCCTCAAAACCAGAATAGTGAAGCTATTTTTGGAAAAACCAGGAGGATTCTTCTTACTACCTCTGGTACTGGTTATGTGGGAATTCAAATTAACTTTATTGGAGGAATAATTAAATGTCTAATCGTAAATGCCCAACTTGCAGTAATGATAATCCAACAACGATGCTGAAGAAATGCAGTGAGTGTGGAACGGTTTACTGCAGCCAATGTGCAGGTATTACTGGCTCTTGTCCAGCATGCGGTTGCAACAACTATAAGAGTTTCTAACGGCAATTATTATGTCAAAGGAGCAATCAATTTGATTGCTCCTTTTCTCATCCCTAATCCTCTATTTGATTGCCGAAACAATCCCAATTTTTGTATCGCCTTCTGGCGAATAATTCAATCCTATTTCCAGTAGGATACATTTGGTCTATCATGTCACGGAAGTAGCCTGGTTTTTTAGAATGCTGGGTTTTCTTAAATGAAATAACACTATCGAATTTAACACCTTGTGGCAACATATTTACGCCCTTAGTTGCAAGGAGCAAAATTTCATGATTAAGGAATGAATAGTATCCAAGATGTCTACCTCCAGTTTTATTCCATATGAAGGAACTCTTATAATTGAATCCCCACGCTGCAATAATTTCAAACGCATACTGTAAATGATAGCTCGTCGCCCAAAAAAATAATACTGCATTATTGTCAGCTATATCTTTAACGGGCAAGTTGCATATTTCCTCAACGGTCATTGTCGGATAAATATCACTTGGCATTGTTACCCTATCTGGTAACGGCTCCCCTTCACTTTGCCACGGGCAATCCGCGTAAATGACACGATACTTTCCTTTAGGGAATTCAGGTACTGGCGTTGTCTCCTTTATTACTTCTGCTCTTGCAGCCCTAACGTCAACTCCCTGCTTTACTTTTTCAATAACCCTTTGCTGCAGTTCTTCGCTTTCTAGAGTAACTATCCACTTGGCATCTCTAATATTGATTTCACCGTCACGTATATTTTGAATGAGATTGGGGCTTTTTGCTGCAATTTTCTTCACGTCATATAGAAATTGACGGTTTGTTCCTGCCAACTTAGCTGCTATTTCAGCTGCTTCTCCGTCTGTCTTTTTCGCTTCCTCAAAATTTTGAGGAAGCGTAGTAGGTTGTTTATAATTGGAGTTTTTTTTGTCGCCTCCAGCTAATTGCTGACGTTTTTTTGCCTCTACTTGCAGTAACGGTAATATACTTAAAGCTACAACTGCCTTTTGACTACTACTCAAATGTCTACGATGAAGATTCAAGGATAGGACGAGATTGACCAAGTTCTCTTTCGAGTCAACCGTCTTCACTTTCGGCTGTATACCAATGTGCTGACATGCCCTCCATCTGTTGCGTCCATCTAAAATTTTACCGTCTTGGTCAATAAGAATCGGGGTCAATTGCCCGTTTGACCTAATATCTTCAACCAGGGCTGCAAATTCGTCATTAGACATCATTGGAAAAATATTTGCTAAGTCATTATACTGCATATTTTTTTCTCCCCATTTATCATAAAAAAAATGTTACCTATTTACAGTAACACTTTAATGCTTACACTACTTTACATGTTTGAATTCTACAGTAATCGACATTATACCTACCAACGTGTAATATTTCCCGAAACTTAACTTTTTTACATGTTTTACACTTTCACAGTTTTAAGGAAATGACAGGCCTTCCTGTTTTATCTCGTTTATAAGAAAGCCAAGGGTCTCCAACAAATACACCATCTTGAGTTACAATCCCGAAATCTTTCTTACAACTAATGTCTGCTTCACTAATAATCAATGGGAATAATATACTATTAGCTTCATGCATATTTTTACATGACCAAGTACAAAAGATATTATCTCCCTTATAATTAGGTAATTTGGTATAATCGCCCGCATTCTCAACAGCCATAAACCAAACATATTTACGCACTACTACGTTTATCCCATCATCTAATAATTCAAAATACATATTATGCACCTCTATTTTCAATATCTATTTTTCGCTTACTTTGCTGTTTCATATCAAATGACATCTCCATATCAAAAGTGAATTCATTATCTCTATACGACACAGTAATTAACTCACCGTCAGTAATTTTACCCCACGCCTTTTCCATGAGCTTTGCCGTTACACCGCTATAACGCCTTACTTGTGCTTTGGTCAGACCTTTAGCTATTAGTTTTTCGTTATTAACCCATCTTCGTGTCTTAATGTATAGCATTAGTTCTTCCTTGCTTCTCTCTTTATTTATCACCTTTCGTAACGCGTCTTTATATATTAAGGTGAAGTCTCTTTCTACATTATAGTTTTTAAAAAAGTAGGCATTGTTTTTGTAGGTACCACCTCTGTTTTGCTTACAGATTATAATTAAGCCAGCCCTTTCAAGTTCTTTAATATATTTCGAGAAGTACTTTTGAGTGAAGCCAAACTCCTTTGCTAATGTTTTCTGACTTGGAAAGCAACTATTCGTCTTCTCATTTCTGTAATAAAGCAAAATAAAATAAACGAATTTAGCAGCCTCACTTATAACATTACTTTGAATTACATAGTTTGGTATGCGTATATCATCAATTTTTTTACTCATCGTCTTGACCTCCATTTAAATATTTATTCAATTGTTTATCC
Source organism: Bacillota bacterium (assembly GCA_023443285.1). Classification (GTDB taxonomy): domain Bacteria; phylum Bacillota; class Negativicutes; order Sporomusales; family Sporomusaceae; genus Sporomusa. Next base: position 34,558 of record JAEZVB010000013.1, on the reverse strand, counting down.
GTGACTCTCACTGCATTTCCAATTCGGACGCAATCCAACCGTCCTGTTCTGATTTCGTTATAGACCTTTTGTCGTGTGACACCAATCTTTTTTGCAATATCTGCAGGCTTATAAAATTCATTATGATACGTTATCACTTGAACCCCTCCTTTATCTTTTATATACATTAAATGCAATGTATTATAATAAGTTAACAAAATATTTTAGGAGAGGAATATTATCTTGGTAATTATGCTGTAGTTTGCTATTCAAAACATCACTCTGCTATTCAAAAACGACATACATGGTATTTTGGCAGTATATAATATAATATTAGTGGTATGGATAAGCGATTTTAGTAGTATATAACAATAAATACATAACAAGAAATATATAAAAAGAAATACATTGCTGGGGAGACAAGTCTCCCCAGCCACCATCTTTTTCTTTTCTTTTAAATAAGATATATTTTGCTCACTGCCTTATTTGGCAGCCGTGAGGCTGCAGTGTCTTTGGTCATTAACGTCTTCCGTTTATTGCCACTTACGCTGCTTATGTTCCGACCTCATCTGCCCTTCACACTGACCCGTTATGTTTTTTAGACAAAAATTTAACCACATGCCTAGACGCATGTGGTTGTATAATTTGGAGTGCGATAAATCTACTTTCCTTTCAATAGTCTGTCCATTACTAATTGGGCTTCAACTTCCTGTAAATTATACTTACCATTAGCTATTGATTTGCAAGTTGCCTTAAAGCGTATAAAGTTTTTGTTTCTATTATTCCTAAGGTTGTTATATTCATTTTCATATAACTTTTGGATTGCCTTTTTGTCTTCTTCACTGCTAAATTTGTCTGCAAGTCTATTCAAACAGTTATCTAGCCTTTCAATATCACTCTTTACAAAAATATAATTATAACTTTGGGCTATAGCATCAAGCATATGCAATTTTTCACCGTAAACATTAAGGGTACGTTCCCTAGGATATATAATCTCCGTAATGTCTAAAACCTTATCCAAATATTCTGTTCTTGTCATACTGCTTCTCCTTTAATTTAAAATTTGTCAAATTGAAACTGCAATCTTTCCCTTCTAAATTACCCTGTGTCACTCATCTACTTACTCCTTCATAAAATGATTACATACTATAGTACTGGTTCTTGTGAACTTTTTTAACAATTATTTTTGAATTCGCCAAACCGCAACTGCAAATTCTTAACCTTGCCTGACATTTCTAATGACTTCTACCTATAATATATACATTTCCTAAACTTTCTTTAACATGTCTCTTACCCATATAAATACTAAAGACCTGTAGTCCTTTTTAGGCTGCAGGTCTTTAATTTCTCGACATTCAGTTGGTAACTATCTACTTAATAATAAGCCTGTGCTACAATCACCTACTCGAAGTTTGTTAACGCATTAGCAGAAGCCACCTGATATAGACGTAATGGTAAACTACTTATTATAAAAACTAGATAAGCGTAATTATCGTCTCTAAAACAAGAACTGCAGCAGACACATTCTGTTACTGTATAGATAATAGAGGCATACTTGCAACCTATCTTTTGCATAAACAATACCCATTCGTCTTGCTGATGCAAGAGGGCACAATATACCACCTCATATCCTTACTTCGGTCAATTATCATTTACCAAGTGAAAACAATGGAAGATTGCAGCTCTATTGTATTCATATTGCTTCCCAGTACAAATCATTGGAGCTATAATATTTGGACCAAAGTTTTACAGAAGGTGATGCGATGGCTCGAAACAAAGGTGAAGGGAGCATATTTCAACGACCAAACGGCAGTTGGATGGCACAACTTGATTTAGGTATTGTTGATGGAAAACGAAAACGCCGTACTGTAACCGCTAAGACCAAGAAAGAATTACTTCAAAGAATGAATGAAGTCAAGACTAGTATTCAGACTCAAACCTATAAGGATATTAACAGGATAACATTTGGCGAGTACTTACAAAAGTGGCTGCTACTAAAACAATCATTACAACAACTTAAACCCTCTACCATGCGTGGATATGAAATAAATATCCGTACTCATATAAGTCCTGCACTTGGTCGTATTCAACTGCAAAAGCTGACCACACCTATACTAAATGATTTTTATGCCAAGATGATGAATACACGCTGCCCAAGAGGGAACAAGACTTTATCCCCAAGAACTATTTTACGCATGCACAACATAATTCATAATTGCTTGGAGTTTGCCGTAAGGGATAATCTTATAGTTCGTAATGTTGCGTCTTATACCATACGCCCAAAAATCAGAATTAAAGAAATGAAGGCTCTTACTAGTGATGAAATCGCTAAATTTGTGCAGGCTGCAAGAGAATATCAGGCGTTACCCTCAACCCGAACCAAGAATGTATATCCTTCTCTAATGCTCGCTCTTACCACGGGTTGTAGGCGGGGAGAAATTTTAGGGTTGCAGTGGAAAAATACGGACTTAACAAATTGCAGTATTAAAATTGAGCAAGCAATATTAGAACTTGGTGGTGACGTAATTGTTGAAACCCCCAAAACCGAGAAATCAAGAAGAACAATTTCTATACCTCAAAACATGGTTGATATCCTACGAGAACATCGTCAGTGGTCTACGGGTACATACGTCTTCCCTGTCAAGAACAATTTGGACAAGCCGATGAAGCCAGAGAACCTAAATAGATTTTTTAGGGCAGTACTAAAATATGCAGGAATGAAGTTCAGATTTCACGACTTACGCCACACTAATATTTCCCAGATGTTGCTCAATGGCGTTGATTTAAGAACCGCAATGGCTTGAAGCGGTCACTCGCAGGTATCTACCCTAATCGGATATTGCCATACAACTAAAGAAAAAGAGCGGGAAGCAGGCAATTTATTTAGTCAGTTCCTATAAAATTACAAACCCCACCAGTAATTCGGTGGGGTTTGACATATAATTGGAAATTCAACTTCTTCATAAATTAGTTTACTATAACCTTAAAGATTTGTTATTTGAACCTACTTATATCCACGCCAGATAATTTAACCAATACTTTAACTATATATTCTAAACCCTCATCATAATCCGTAAACACCTTTTCGTTAAAAATTATTCCCCGTTCCTGAAAGCCACAATACCAAACTCTATCTTCTTCATAGAACTTAAAGCCATCTGTTAGAGAATTTCTGCTATGACCATACCGTAATTTTAAGCCCTTATTTCTTACATAATCAACAACTTCTTCCATAGTTACGGTAAAGGCTTCACCTTGTATATTACTCCCTTTACCATTCCCATATAGAATTGTATTAATTTGTTCTTCTTTACTCATAGCGTCCTTCCTTAATCTAATTCACGGCTACTTATTGAACTAACAATAGAATTGACTAATGAATATTTTATATTTAGGTTTAAAGTTTATTTTGATAATACTACTTTCACTTGTTATCATAATTTTTGATTCTTGTTTTCTATCTGCTAATATTTCGATTGATTTAGCGTCTTGCAAATCTAATGTTGAAATAAGTTCATTAGTATCGGACTTAGACACCTCTACCTTTATCTCGTTATATGACGGAGAAATATATATAACAAATGCTTCATTATTACAGTTACTGAATTTATATTTTGCCTGGTTATAGAAATAAGGCACTGCTGCATCTAATAATTCGGGTTCACATTCAAATAACGACATTAATGCTATCTCATCAGGAAGCTCCAAACAATTCCTCTCCTTTTTGGGTATCTGAAATACTACCCATGATGCAAATCATGCAATTACATATACGCTGCACTATATGGAGATTCAAACTTTTCTACAAAAAGCCCCATATTAGTAATTGTTCTTATAGCCTCTTCACACTTATCATTACTCCCAATGTACATGTAATAGTCATATCCAAAATGGACAAACATGGTATTCTCTTTCTCCAACTTGCACCAGAGCTGTTCACGCAATGCACATCGACATAAATATTGTATCTCCCGTTTGTTAAGACGGATATTGTCTTGTAACGAATGATAAAACCTACCCATTTCCTGTGAATATAAATTGGGGGTTCTATCTAATTCAGGGTTATTCCGCTTTTTCTCAAGGTTTTTAACTCTTAAGGATGTAATGGCAAGACAGTCCATAAATGTTATTACTGCCTGGGTGTATAAATCCTCGACTGCTAAATAGTCTCTAATATCAAGTTCCTTACCATTAAAAACCTTACCTATATCGCTAATTGATGTCCACTCACACTTCGTATATCTGTTATTTTTCTCTCGGTAAGCAGGGTTATATTTCGTTATTCTCCAGCTAAACATTTAAATATTCTCCTACGCTATTTGTGGTACAAAGCTCTTCGCCAAAAAAAACTATATTCCTTACCATCCTACAGATGCACCATGATAAATACGTTTCAACACTGTTATGCAATCTTTCCCATAATTAACCTTGTGCTTTCAAATTCACGTACTCATTTTTGTCCGATAATCATTTTCCTCATTAATATAACCTAACTTTTCAAAACCTTTTGCATTGGCATTATCATAAAGCTTATTTATGAGTAAAGGGTCTTTACAATAAACTTCAACGTAGCTGCAGTCTGCGATTAGCAAACATATTTCACAATCACTTTTTACATAATCTTCGTATGTATCAATATTACTTAATTGCGTACCATTGGGAAATGCATTTATCGTTGCAAAAATTATGTAATAGATATTTCGTTTTATTAGGTCATCGAAATCCACGCCCGCAACAACGTTTGCATCATCAAATAAATCCTCGTCTCGTTGTTCAGGAACCTTTTTCCACATTTCTGTACTACGCTCAAGCTTCCATTGATATTTGCTACAATTAATTGGTTCCAAAATTTCCGCTAAATACCTTCCGTACGCATTGGGAATTAGAAAACTTACTCCTCTTTTCATATTACGCTCCGATTAAATTATTCAATACCATTATTCGTTACAACAAAATGTGGTGAAGGATTATTAGGTATAAAAAATCGCCAGTATTCGATTTCATTCGAATCATCCATCCCATCGGCAAGCAACTCTAATAGATAGTTTTCTGTAAAAATGATTTTCAAGTTGCCTTTACTATCAGCCTCAACCGACAGAACACTAATTTCTCCTTTAATCGTATCTATAATTCGTTCGGCATCTCGGCTTAAGTTATAACTGTTCGCTACAATTTCCGTACTATCACAACTTGGAGTGAACATTCCTGCGGATACCCTTATAAGTTTCCATGAGCATTGAATATGTAATGCATATTCCCCAATTATTTTTTCCGACCCATTCAAACTCTTCACAGCTGATAACTTTCCGAAATGAAGCCATGCCATACCTCCTGCTCTTCCTGCATTTGTTAAAGGCAGCCCCCTCAGAATCTTTAGCTTATTTTCTATTTCTAATTTCATTTTGCTCCTCATTTAAACAAGTTTTCCAATGACCCTTAAAGGCATCATAGTTTATTTTCTTCTATTTGGTGGTATTTCCTTTAAATGTTAAGCTTGAAAGACTTATTTCGTAAAAGAACTGGATTGTGCCAAACAGTCTGACTGTGTCAATCGAGGGATTGAGGAATTGGCAGTAATTTAGGCAGCAAAAATAAAAAAGTTCTAAGGCAATAACCTTAGAACCGTTAATCTCTCTATATTAATATTAATTATTTGTTGATGTTATTTCCGCGTTAGGAAACCACCGCTCTATCCACCTGAGCTACGGGCGCATGTTCTATTTTTTGAGATAATCTCTGATATAACGCTATAAAGTATACTATATTGGCAGCCCGGTGTCAATTGGCAGGAACTGGGTAGATGACAGGGCTACTCAGGTACAGAATTCCATTTAAAAATTGACAGCTTCATCGGTGTAAATCTTATTCCGTTTGCCTCTTGTTCAACATCAGTCTGCTCAAATCCAAGCTTTTCGTAAATGCTGATAGCATAGGGCGAAGAATTGACAGTGATATGACATAGCTTTATGTTTGCTCTGCAGCAGTCTTCAATGGCCTTTGCCAGGAGTTTGCGGGCAATACCTTGCCTGTGATACTCCTTTTTCACGAACAATAATGAAATATGGCGATTTGCTCTGGTAGCGATAACACCAATAAGTTCACTTTTGTGCTTACAGCACATTACAGAAAGAGTTCCGTCGTCCGAATTCGCTTTTAGCTCTTCTGGTAATATATATCTTTTAAACTCAGCAATTCCTTCTTGCTTATATTCCGGCGCTTCAAACTCTGCAAAAACCTCCCAGACAAAGGCGGACACTTTCCCTTCCTCGCCGGGCTTCATATATTCAAATATCATTGGTTTCACCCTGATATATCAATCCAGTAGATATTAACCGCATTGCCGTCAACATATTTTTTTGACTCACTAAATACTCCGCCGCATTTTGTAATGGTTTTTATTGACGCGGTATTATCGGCATAACAACACAGCATTATTGTTGAGAGGTTGATTGATGCTGCATATTCAAGTGCCATTCGCAGCATTTGTGTCGCATAACCTTTTTTACGCTCACTCGGACGTACTGCGTAACCAATATGACCGCCGTAATCTGCCAAAAACTCATTTTCCAGACTGTGTCTTATATCAATCATGCCAATAATCTTATTATCGCTTTTTCTTACAGCAAAAAAAGTAGTTGCAACAACCCAATCTTTGCTGACAGTTGCAGCGTTGCTGCTTCTTTGGTTATGATCTAACCATTCTTTATAATCCATTTGGTCAAAAAGAGCACTACCGTTTATAATTTTTTCATGTTTTTCAAAAAACTCTTCTTTGAATTGATTCGCAATAAATTCATGTTTGATTGTTGGTAACTCAAGTATCATATCAGACAATTATTCCCACCCACCCATACTTAGCCTTTTTCAAATACATATATTTCTCCATACTTCGCCCTCGTTACTCCCTTACCAGAGAACCCCTGATTATATAGTTCCTTCTGAATCTGCATTATGAGGAATCCATGGGTAACTATCAAAATATTGCCTTCTTCCAGAATGCCAGTGACAAACCGTCGAACCCTATCCTTTGTCTGACTCAACGTTTCGGGTTGAGATTGCTGTGAACAATACCATGCCAGTCTGCCTGCCACAAGCCAAAACAGGTATGGTAGTTTTATATTTGTCTTAAAAACCGGGGCAATTGGCACTTCTCGAATTAATTCAGATTTAATAATATCTCCATTATGGATATGTTGTGCGGTTTCTATTGCTCTGGATAAATCACTACAATAGCACTTATCCCAAGCCCCTGGCGCAGCTTGTAAATCCATAGTTTTAATAGGTGAGCAGTCATATTGGTCAACCCAATCTCTGAAATCTGTAGAATTCATCAATGCTCTATGAAAACAATCTACCTCAAAATGACGTACTAAACCAATTAACATGTGGCGTTCTCCAACTGTCAGTTATTTTTATCTTTGCGTACTAAGGGAGATTTTATCTACCAAACATTTAATATGCAACAATCGTGGTGATTGCTTTACATGCTCTATATATTATTCTATTTTTAGAAGCCTCGCTATATTTCCTCCCAATACTTGTTCCAAAACATGTCGGTCATTTACTATGTGTTCAATAATCATCCTTGCAGTTAATGGCGAGCAGTACGGTGCGTCTGAGCTAAACAAGGTACGTTCCGGGTATTCCTTAATGGCAAACGATGGTGCTATGGTCGTGAAGGTTGCGGATAAATCTAAATACACATTCGGTATATCGCGAACGGCCTTAAGTGTATTTAGCCAGTGTACGCCCCCTAGGTGTCCCAGTATGAGCGGCACTGTAGAAAACTTTTGGGCTAGGGTTAATAATTCTTTTATATCCTCAAAGTTCAAGGGCAGAAACGCATGCACCCATAGCGGTAAATTGCCGGTTTCCCGGGAAGCTTGAAATAGCGGTTCCAGTTGCGCTATCTTCCCTGAGCCTGGGGGCAATTCTCCTATTCCCCGGAAGTGATTCGTCAGGATATATTTATCTATCCACTCCAGGTTTTCCTTGTATGACAAACCCAAGGGGATAGACCCAAAGCCAATGTATTTTTCCGGACTTGCAGCCATTACTGTTACCATTTCCTCAATAGCATGGATTCTTTCCTTGAGCGGGTTTTTTTCTCCATTTAAAATGCTGTACAAGGTGTTTAGTTCTTGCTCAAAGGTTTCGATATTAGTCGCTGTTTCCGGGTGTATCATCGAGGTGAACAGAATCGTACGATCCACTTGAGCTTCTGCCATAAGCTGTAATTGTTTTTCCGGTGGCAGCATTACATGGGCATGACTATCAATAACCATAATTTTGGCCTCACTTTTCTATTTAGTAGTGGTGACTTCGAATTCACGGATTCTTTCTTCCAACCGCAATTGTACCGCCTGCAATAGCGCCAGTTGTTTATTTACTTCGCTTAATTTGTTTTTATATAACTCATAAGCGGCTTTGCATAATGGCCGGTCATTTTTAAGCGCTGTTGGACATTCTATGACTTGGGCGATATTATCGGTAGTGAGCCCTAGACTTAGATAAAACTGGATTGTTTTTATTCTTTCAACTGCGTTATCATCATAGTGCCGGTATCCATTATCCAGTCTTTTGGAATTAACAATCCCCTTTGTTTCGTAATATCTTATCGACCGTACACTCGCGCCTGTCTGAAGCGACAATTCTTTTATTAACACATTGATCTCCTTTCTACTACCGTTTGACTATAGTATAAAGTATGACATTAATGGTAATGTCAAGGAAATAAAACAGACCTATGTTGCGAGGTCTGCTTAGTCAAACATATTAGGTTTAGCAAATGAAAGTATCTCTTTACATGCTTTCCTAGCTGCTTTTTTATTATAATTTGGCGAAAATGGATCAGCAAACCCGTGCTGACCAGCTAATTTTTTTACCTGGACAGTTTCATAGCTACTTAGCTGTGAAATCAAATTGTCCACAGCAAATGCTTTTTCTTGCGTAGGAAAAAACAATAAAACCGGGCAGGCAGGCATTATCTCCAGGTAGTCACGTATTCTTGAACCATATAAGCCGACAACCGCATCGCACATGCCTGTTGCGCTGCACCGCCATGCCAGCGTAGCCCCCACACTATAACCCAACACATATACTTTTTTATAATTGGCTCGCGCCTTACGCAGAACCTCGGTTACTTGTTTGAATGCATTTTCAAAACCCACACTCTTCATAAAAAAATCGTATGCTAGAGCTTCCTGGTCGTAATTAAATGGCCCTCTATCCTGCAGCAGGTTCGGTGCTATACTATCCATCCCATAGCGCCCAATCTGGTTACACACTTCTCTGATGTGGCGATTAACTCCATAAATCTCATGTAAAACAATAATGACTGTAGCAGAGTGCTTAGTCTCTTCTAGCATGTTACTCACCCATAAAGGCTACCACTTGGTTTAAGTGCTGCAAGGCTGTTGGGGCAATTTTCAAAGTACGCACATCCTGACCTGAGCCGCCATAAACATAAGGATATCGAAAAAGCTGTTTGTCCAAAATAAACGGTAACGCAATCCCGACCATTGCCACACTGCCTACATCATAGCCGGTAATTTCCTTTACTTCCTCTCTTGTTGCCATTTTAGCTTGCTTGCATCCCAGTATTTTAGCTACGCTCGTAAAATCTACCCGCTTACGGTCACCAGAAATAAGTAATGCAAAAAAACCATTGTCTGTTTTTATAATTAATGTCGGCGCCGTCTGGCCGATTTCAATACCAAAATAGTCCGCACCCTCTTGGACGGTATGAATAGGTTTTTCATGATTGATAAGTTCATAATCATACTTACTATTTTTCAAAATATCTTCAATACTATCCATTTACCCTATCCTTCCAGTTCCACCATTTTAGCAGTTCGGTATCATACTCATCAATTTTTTTGCCCACTCCTGGGATTTTCTGAAATTCCTTGAGCGCTAATTGCTCAGCATCTTTCACCATTACTATGCCTACACTCAATCATTATCAAATGCCTCTAGCGCTATCGGAAGAGCTTGAATAACTATGTTGCCTACTGCCGGTAATCCGACCAATATGGCACCTATTATTTCTTCTCTGGTTGCGCCAAGTGACTTAGCGTGCTTTACATGAAAGGGCAAGCCGCCTTCCAGTCTGGCTGAAGCTAAGACAGCTAAGTATGCTAGTTCCTCGGTCTTTGCATCAAGTTTACTTACCGACGCTAGCTTTTGCACCGTTTCCATCCATATCCTCTGATGTTCTGGTGCTTCCTGTATAAATGTTTGAAAAGCATTACTAAGCGGTAATTTCTTATCCATTTTGTCAACCTCCATCACTATTTCATGACCCGCACTGCCAAATGCTCAAGGCACGTTGGCAATCTTTTCTTATATATTAAAGTCAATGTTAACCAAATGTACCTCATTATAATTAAGCTCTATGCTTTTGAGATATTTCGCTGCTCGTCCAAGTAATCCTCCCAGCAATTACAAATTATTACAGATATACCGGGGTACTTGCTAGCAACAAACTTGACTAATTATCAAATAATGCAGTATTGTATGTATAGGTAATATCTGTATATATTTCCACATAAGGCATAGCCTATGCCTTGATATCAATAGGAAACGACAGGAGGAATACCATTTGAAAGTATTAGCATTTATCGGTAGTCCCAGAAATGGCAATACCACAGCCATGGTCAATGCCGTCTGCAAAGGAGCCGCTAGCGCAGGCCACGAGACAGAGGTAATCAACCTCACTAGCCTAAAAATCTCAGGTTGCACTGCCTGCTGCGCTTGTAAAAACGGCAAGGTCGAGTACTGCGCTATAAAGGATGATATGCAAGAACTATATACCAAGATTATCGAAGCAGACTGCCTGGTGTTCGGCACGCCGGTATACATGGGGCAGATGACCGGACAAATGAAGAACTTTTTTGACCGTTGGTACACATTCATGGATACCAATTATCAAATACATCATGTACCAGGAAAAAAATATATCACATTAACCGCCAGTGGCGCACCTGCACCGGCATTTCAATCCTTATCCGATTACTTCAATCACTGGCTCAGCGGCTTTTTCAAGATGGAGTTGGTGCAAAATATAGTAGGCGGCCAATTGGGGCCAGCAGATGCTATAAACAGCCAACCAGAACTCCTGACTATGGCCGAAAATGCCGGTCGAGCCTTAAAGTAGTGTAATCTCAAACAAAGAGAACATTCTAACACAAACAAAGTGCCTACTTCGATTTATACCGAATTAGGCACTTTGTATTTGTTTATTACCCTTTACACCAAAATTTATCCGCTTGCTCGACAATAGCGTCAATACTTTTAGTCCTTGCTGCACCCCGCCATTCTGGCGGAAACAACCGTCTGTATCTTGGCTGTGAGAATCTAGTATCAATCAAGAGTATCAGACCCCGGTCATGCTCTGTTCGTATTACCCGGCCGGCGGCTTGCAAAACCTTATTCATTCCCGGGTATATGTATGCATACTCAAACCCCTGGCCATTTGTCGTATCAAACCACTTTCTAATGATTTCCCGTTCCAGGCAAATCTTGGGCAACCCCACGCCCACAATAATGGCTCCCACCAGCCGCTCGCCGGTCAGGTCAATTCCCTCACCAAATATCCCTCCCAAGACCGCAAAGCCCACAAGCGTATCTGCGTTGCCCTCGGAAAAGTGATGCAAAAACTCGGTTCGCTCTGCTTCTGTCATCTCACCCCTTTGGGAAATCACCCTTATTGCCGGGTTTTTCCGGGAAAAGCGCTCACATACTTCCTCCATATAGCGGTAGGAGGGTAAGAACACCAGATAGTTTCCGGTTTTGGCAGCAATGGCTGCGGTTATGCTGTCAACAATCACTTCATAGGTTTGTTCCCGCATTTTATAGGTCGTACTAATGTTATCAGCGACTAACAGCCTCAGCTTGTCCGGGGAAAAAGGCGAAGGCACAACCATTTGACCGTCCTCCTCTTCACCACCCAGAATCTCGGAAAAATACGCAAGCGGGGTTAGCGTAGCAGAGAAAAAGATAGCGGCTCGCCCCCGTTTAATTGCTTGGCTGAGCAGTTCTGAGGGATTAACGCAATACAGCTTGAGGGATACATCCTTGTCAAACTTCTCGCAGTAGGTAACATACCGCTCATCATACATCTCGGAGGTTCGTAAAAAAGCATTGACCGCGAAATATAGTTCCAATAAATTCTCGCGAAAGCTCGCCTGTTCATTCTTGGCCAACCACTTTTCCGCCACCTCCATAAACTTTCTGAGTTGTGGCAGCACTTCGGTCGGCAGCAAGGTTGTCACATAATAATTGGGTTCATTAAATTCCGATTTTTCCACACACAGCTTGCCGGCCTTTAATAAATAGGAGTTTATCTTGCCCGCAACTTTAGCAAGCCGGGGCAGTTCGTGATGGATGTTTTTCTTTAGCTCCAAAAAGCTTCGCTTGGTTATTTCGGCGGAAAACATATCTCTGGCCCGATCAACCAGATTATGAGCCTCATCGACCAAAAAGCAATAGGGGTTGTTATTTTCATAAAAAAAGCGCTTGAGATATACCCTGGGATCAAAAACATAGTTGTAGTCACAGATAACAACATCAGCCCACAAGGCCAGATCAAGCGACAATTCAAAGGGGCACAGCTGGTGCTTGCAGGCAAACTCTTCTATGGTCTCCCGGGTGAAGGCTTCCAGATGCCAGCAATCATTCAACGCGACATTGATGCGGTCATAGTAGCCCTTGGCATATTGGCATTCCTCGGGGGTACAATCGGCTTCAGGCATAAAACAGATTTTGTCTTTGGCAGTCAGTGTCAACGTTTTACACTGTAATCCCTTTTGCCGCAGCCGGGCAAAGCCTTCCTCGGCCAACTCCCGGGTTACCGTTTTGGCTGTAAGGAAAAATATTTTTTCCACCTGCCCTAAGCCTAATGCCTTAACAGCAGGAAATATGGTTGCCATGGTCTTGCCTGTACCTGTTGGTGCCTGGGCGAACAGTTTACGCCCTTTAGCCAATGTTGTATACACAGCCACTGCCAGTTGCCGCTGGCTTTGGCGAAATTCGGGAAAAGGAAATGGCAGTATTTGAGCTGAAGCATTGCGCTCCTCAGCCCAGTCACCAAGCCGCTTAGCCCAGAGAGCATACTGTGTTATCAGTGAGTCAAAAAACTGGGTTAGCTCACCGATAGAATACTCTTTTTTGAAAATCTTCATTGCGTAGCTGTCGGCCTGACAATAAGAAATTTGCACACCGATTTGTGGCAACCCCTGCTGTATGGCATAGATATAGGCATAGCACTTAGCCTGCGCCCAGTGCAACAGGTTATACTCTTCCTCTATTTCATCAAGATCAGCGGTAACTGACTTAATCTCATCAATGGTTACCTGCGTTAGGCCGCTCTCATCTTGGTTTGTAATAACACCATCAGCCCGCCCGCTGATCTGTAATATTACCTCAGGACGCTCAACCACAATAGCTAACGTTACCTCAGCCTCATATTCCTGACCTTGCGCTTGCTGAATCTTACGATGAATCTTGCTTCCTTCCACCATGCGAGAGCTTCCGGCAAAGCCTGCTGACAAATCGCCTGACCGCAGCACAAATTCAACCAAGCTTCGCACCGATGTTTTAACCACTCTATTTTCAGACATATAGTATTACCCTTCATCCCAGAGTACTCTGTTATGGTATCTTCTACTTATAGGTTACCATTCAACGTCCATGTACTCAAGTAAAACCAGGAAACACAAGCCGCAGAAAATAACAAAGGGTACCTATAGATACCCTTTGTTATTTTGCGCAAAAATTCAAAAAAGTCAACTCAAAGGGCAGGAATAAACTGTATTTACTGGAATATTAAACAAAAGAAGCCTAGATCATACATAAGTTCAGTAGAGGAGATGATAGGTTCATGAAGAACCAACAACCTTTGAACCCAAGTGTAAAAGAAATGCTATGTGTGGCCAAGGAAAATAATGTATCAACCGTTTGGAACCGCTATCAAAGTCAACTGCCGCAATGCGGTTTTGGCGAAATCGGCATCTGCTGTCGTAATTGTCTGCAAGGACCTTGCCGGATTGATCCTTTCGGCGATGGCCCAACGGCCGGTGTTTGTGGTGCTACCGCCGACACTATCGTTGCCCGTAACCTCATCCGCGGCATTGCCGGTGGCGCCGCCAGCCATTCTGGCCACGCTAAGCATTTGGCTCATGTTTTAAAGAAAGTAGTTAAAGGCGAAGCTCCTGATTACGGAGTCAAAGAAACTGCCAAGTTACAAGCCGTAGCTACTCGTTTGGGCATTTCCACAGAAAATCGCAGTACCCTGGAAATAGCCGGCGATGTTGTTCAGGCGGCTCTGGACGAGTTCTCCGAACGGGAAGCACCCAACGCCTGGGCTGTAACTACCGTAACGGCCGGTCGGGTAGCTATGATGGAAAAACTTAAGGTAGCACCTTATGGTATTGACAGCATTATCGCCGAGGTTATGCATCGCACCACCTTAGGTGTAGACGCTGATCCTGTCAACTTATTGCTGGGCGGTGTTAAATGTGCTGTAGCGGATTTTGCCGGCTGCCACTTAGGTACCGATCTGGCTGATATCCTCTTTGGTATTCCTGCGCCCACTGTCAGCGAAGCCAATATGGGTGTAATTAAGGAAAAAGCCGTCAATATTGCTCTTCACGGTCACAATCCCGTGCTTTCCGATATGATTGTTGCTACTGCCCGTGAGCCTGAAATTATAGCTGAAGCTAAAGCCGCCGGTGCCGAAAAAGGCATCCAGCTTATGGGGATTTGCTGTACCGGCGCCGAGGTGCTGATGCGGCATGGCGTACCAACTATCACGACTGCCGTTTCGCAGGAACTGCCTATTCTGACAGGCGCGATCGATGCGATGATTGTTGATTATCAGTGTGTTTATCCTTCCTTAGCTCCTGTTGCCGAATGTTACGGCACTCCGCTCATTACCACCATGGATATCGCGAAAATACCGGGCGCAACCCATATTGAATTTGACGATGATCATGCCCGCGAAAAAGCCCGCGAAATTATCAGAATAGCAATCACGGCTTTCAAACGCCGCGTTAATAAACCTGTACATATCCCTAGTGCAACCAGCAAAGTGGTTGCCGGTTTTTCTACCGAAGCCATTGTAGCCGCCCTGGCCAAGCTTGACCCCGCTGACCCGTTAAAACCACTAATTGATAATATCGTTAACGGCAATATTCAGGGTGTGGTTTTATTTGCGGGCTGCAGCAATATTAAAGTTGGTCATGACCAGAGCTTTATCGCGATTGCCAAAGAACTGATTGCCCGTAATGTCTTGCTACTGGCTACCGGCTGCGGTGCCGGTGCTTTTGCCCGTAACGGTCTCTTGGATCCGCAGGCAACACTGGATTATGCCGGTGACGGACTGAAAGCCGTACTTACTGCGATTGGGGAAGCTAACGGACTCAACGGCCCGCTGCCACCGATCCTGCATATGGGCTCCTGTGTGGATAACTCCCGCCCTGTTGATGTTGCCGTAGCCCTTGCCAATAAGCTCAACGTAGATATTTCCCAACTACCAGTGGTCGCCAGTGCGCCTGAATACAAAACCGAAAAGGCGTTAGCCATCGGCACCTGGGCTGTTACCCTTGGCCTACCTACCCATCTCGGACTGGTACCACCGGTCATTGGCAGCAAACTGGTAACCCGCGTCCTAACCCAGGACATCAAGGAACTGACAGGCGGTTACTTCATTGTTGAGCCTGACCCCAAGCTAGCAGCAGAGAAGATTTTTGCCGCCATCCAGGAGCGGCGTCAGAAACTAAATATTGGCACACGTCATTGGTAAGGAGGATTACCATGCAAAAAGAAATTCTTATTCGTCCTGAACGTTGTATGGGCTGCCATTCCTGTGAAGTTGCCTGCGCTGTGGCTCATTCGCCCTCAAAAACGTTAGTTGGCGCCATGCTGAGTGCAAAGCCGCCGCTCAAAAAGATTTTTGTTGAGCAAGTTGAAAGCCTCAAAGCTCCTATTGCCTGCCGGCATTGCGAAGATGCTCCCTGTATCGAACTGTGCATGACCCATGCGCTGCATCGTACTGCCGACGGCCTTGTTACCAACAGTGACCGTTTGGATAAATGTATCGGCTGTTGGATGTGTACGATGGCCTGCCCCTTTGGTGTTATCCGCCAGGACGGCGATAAACGTCGGGCCATTAAATGTGACCGTGAATGTCTGGACGAAGCCGGTATTCCCGCCTGTGTTCAGGCGTGCCCAACCGGGGCGCTGGTATTTAGCACAGTAGCCGATTTCCAGGCTGGCAAACGTCGCAGCCAGCTTGCCGCTTTTGAAGAATGTGCCAGCCACAGTCAGGACTAAGTCTGGCTACCTAATATAAAAGATCCTACAGCATATTAGTCTGTAGGATCTTTTTACGTTTGTATTTACTTGGCAGCAAGGCTGCCACATAAATTGCCAATTTTGCTAAAAGTACGCACTCGCTTACAGCTGTCACATAACACTTCATCTTCATTCGTCCCTAGTTTGTCGCTAAGATATGCGAGCTGCTCTTTGGTAATAAAGGGCTTGCCACATTTGGGACAGCTTATGAGCTCAAACTTTTTGTTCCAAATAGTCCTCTGGCTTTGCTTTTCCTGCAGTAATATGGCGCCAGTAGGACAAACCTGAGCGCACGCCCCACAGCCCATACAGGCCTCGGCAGGCTCATCATAAGGCGTAGCCACTCTTTTGGTAATACCTCTGTTTATGGTGGCTATTGCCGCTAAGCCCACTGTTTCGCAGGCCTTTACACATAAGCCGCAGAGAATACAGTTCTCAGCAGGGTCGGACTTAAATCTTGCTGGCGGGTAAGCACCATATTCTTCTTTGAGTTTGTTTAATTGCTCATTATTGGGTACTCTTGCAGCCAGCAGCATGATAATGGTTTTTCTCATACTAACAATCTTTGCGGAATTGGTGATAACCTCTATTCCCTGGGTAACCGGATAAACACAGGAAGTAACCACTTTTGTCCGCCCATTTTCCACTACCTCAACAATACATAACCGGCAGCTTGCCTGACCAGGCAAGGCATCGCTGTGGCACAAGGTAGGAATATAAATATTGTTACGCTGCGCTATTCCTAGGAGGAATTCTCCAGCTTCAGCTTGGCAGACCTTACCATCAATGGTTATATTCATTCCATTAGCCTCCTATTCGACCTTTACCGCATTAAACTTGCAGGTATCAATGCAGTTTCCACACTTAATACATTTTTGCATATCCAGTGTATGGAACGCTTTGGGGTCGCCGTCAATGGCCGCTACTGGGCAATGTTTTTTACACATGCCGCAGCCTGTGCACAATTCCTGGTCAATGTAGAAACTAGTTAGCTCCTTGCATATTCCGGCCGGACATTTTTTATCAACAATATGGGCTACGTATTCATCTCTAAAATATTTGAGAGTAGATATAACTGGGTTGGGGGCACTCTTTCCCAAACCGCACAAGGCGGCTTCACTTGTCATACTGCAAATCTCTTCCAGCGTTTCCATGTCACCTGGCTGGCCTTGACCTCTGCAGATATCGGTTAAAATTTCGAGCATTCTTTTTAGCCCTTCCCGGCAGGGAACACATTTGCCGCATGATTCCTCTGCCAGGAAATTAACATAGTAGCGAGCCACATCGACCATACAGGTGCGTTCATCCATGATGATCATCCCGCCTGAGCCCATCATCGAACCTGCCTCTGCCAGCGTGTCAAAGTCAACCTTAAGATCAAGCAGACTTTCGGGAATACAGCCGCCTGACGGCCCGCCGCTTTGTACGGCTTTGAATTTCTTTTTGCCAATGACGCCGCCGCCAATGTCAAAGATTAGCTCCCGTAAGGGTATTCCCATCGGCACTTCTACTAAGCCGGTATTCCTAACTTTACCGACAAGTGAAAACACCTTGGTGCCGGTACTACCTTTTGTGCCAATCTCACTGAACCATTGACCACCATTATTGATAATCAAAGGGATGTTGGCCCAAGTCTCGACATTGTTAAGCACAGTTGGCTGTCCCCACAGACCTTTTTCCACAGAGCGGACATATTTAGCCCGGGGCTCACCAACATTGCCCTCAATAGAAGCCATCAGGGCAGTTGATTCGCCACAAACAAAGGCCCCGCCGCCCCGTACAATTTGGATGTCAAAGTTGAAGCCGCTTCCCATAATATTCTGTCCGAGGAAGCCGCGATTCTTGGCTTTTTCTATGGCAATGGTCAGGTTCTTGATGGCCAGCCCATACTCATCCCTAATGTAGATGTAACCCATTTCCGACTTGACCGCATAGCCGCAAAGCAGCATTCCTTCAATGACACTATTGGGGTCACCTTCCATTATGCTTCGATCCATAAATGCGCCAGGGTCGCCCTCATCGCCATTACAAACCACATATTTAGGGAAACTGTCGTAGCCGGCGCATTGCTGCCATTTACGGCCTGTGGGAAAGCCAGCGCCGCCTCTGCCCCGCAAACCTGATTTACTTACTTCGGCAATCACTTCTGCCGGCGTCATGGCTAATAGCGCTTTTTCTAAAGCCTTATAGCCGCGCCTTTCCATATAATCCTCAATATTAGCCGGGTCGATCTCACCAATATTGCGCAAAGCTAGCTTCATCTGTTTCTTATAAAACTCGTTGTCTTTTTGCGATTGTACTTTTTTGCCGGTAGCATCTACATATAGCAGCCTGTCGATAACTTCATTGGCCATAATTGACGTTTCAAATATCTCATCCACGTCAGCAGTTTTAACTTTATAATAAGAGATATCATCAGGCATAATCTTTACGATCGGGCCTTTTTCGCAAAACCCGTTGCACCCGGTAGCCTTTATCAGTGGTTCGACACTCACATTTAGGCCAGCAGCCTCGACTTTTTGTTTTAGCCCTATATAGATTTCTAGGCTCTTGTTAGCCAGACAGCCGGTACCGCAGCAAACCAGCACTGTTTTTGTACTATTCTCGGCCATTTGGTTCCCTCCCGTATTCGCCCAAAATTTCTCTAATCATTGCCGGCGTAACCTTGCCGTAATAGGTTTCATTAACGACAATTACAGGAGCGATCGCACAGGAGCCAAGACAGTTTACTGTTTCCAGCGAAAAACGACCATCTGCGGTAGTTTCGCCTGGTTTTATATTGAGCGACTTTTCAATTTCATCAATAACAATCATAGATGACCTGATATGACAGGCCGTACCGTCACATACCTTGATAATATTCTCGCCTTTTGGCGTCAGGCTTAATGCTTTATAAAAGGTCGCCATGCTGTATAGCTTGCTCAGGGGGGTATTAAGATGCGCAGCCAGCATACGCAAGGACTCTTTGGGAATATAATTATACTCGCGTTGTATGTCTTGGAGAATTGCCAGTGTGTAGCGTTGCTCTTTGGGATATTTTTGTATGATGGTCTGGGTAGATGAAAAATCCGTTGACGTTTTTACCATTGTCATATTTTCTCACCTTCTGATTTTACTTTCGCCATTATCACGGCCGTCCCATAATATTACTTTTTTTATATATTATACCTCACAGGACAAAACCCTTTTAAATTGCAAGAATATATTGAAAAGTAATTGGCAAAAACAAAAAACACTTCCGACAACCGGGCGACACCTACCGTCGCCAACTGCCTGAAAGTGTAAAGGATTTTGCGTTGCCTGATGGTTTTCACACAAAAACAAACTGAATGAGTGCCATATAAATTGCCGTGCCGCCGCCAATACTAAGCAGCGTACTATTTTTAGATAGATGCAACACTACAATGCAGGCAATTGCCAGTGCCTCAGGAATACCGTAAGGCGCTGCCACAGCTGAGACATTTTTTAAACAATACACAATTAATAAGCCGATAGCGGCAAACGGCAGAACCTCGCCCAAATAGAGAATATATTCGGGTGTTTCTTTATTTTCAGGGAATAGCCAAAATGGCAGAAACCTTGTCAGTATTGTTGCTACAGCAATTGCCGCAATGATCAGCAAAGACTGCTCGTTTGTTAATATCACCCAGCCATTCCCCTTTCTAAATTCTTTTTACCCAGGATTAATACAGAGACAATCACAATCATGGCCGGAATAATAAAGTTATTAGCGCCAAAAGTCACTAGACAGAGTAGCGAGGCGATAACACCAATAATAGCTGGTCCATGGTATTTCTGCGCTTTCCATTGTTCGATAAAGATAACCACAAATAAAGCGGTCATCACAAAATCAATGCCTTTGGTGTTAAACTCCACCAAAGTGCCCAAAACAGCTCCCAAAGCTGAGCCGACTATCCAATACCCCTGGTCTAATAAAGTAATAAAAAACATAAACCAGTTGCGATCTACCCCTTCAGGCGGCTCTGCTGAGCAAAGTATGGAAAAGGTTTCGTCGGTAAGGCCAAAAACCACATAGTGTTTTTTGCGGCCTGCTCCACTTAAGCGACTCAGTAAGGAAATCCCGTAAAATAAATGCCGGGCATTTACCACCAGTATAATTAGAAAAGCATACAAAGGATTAAATGCCGTTGTCAGTAAACTTATAGATACAAACTGAGCTGCTCCCGCATAGATGACAGTGCTCATCAAAATCGCCCACCACAGGGAATACCCCTTACTGCTGAGCAATATCCCGAAAGCAATTCCCAGAAACATATACCCCGTCAAAACCGGCAGGGTATGTGGAAAAGCCGCCTTCAAGGCTTTCATCTTTATTCCCATTACGATTACCTCCGTTATTGCCTTTCAATTGGTATTTTCCCGATTAAGCGGCTACCGATTTACCAAAATTCTTATCCACATATGTGTTATTAACAGTTATCCACAAATGCAAGCCCTGTAAATAACGTATTTCAACATGCTTTACCCCCATTTTCCACAGAACATCCCCCTACTTATCCACATTTCGAGGTGTTTCGGGGATAAGTTTGGGGATAACTTGGTCTCAGGGCTACTTTTCCTAAAAAAACAAGCGTGACATACTGTCACGCTACCGGGCGGCTCCAATCGACATGTACGCCTGTATTTACCCACATACGGGTAAGCGCTGTTTTCATATTCTCCACACTATCGGCCGGCCGAATGGTTGCTTCCGTAAAATCCAATAAGCCTTCACCAGGTACCCGAATGGTATGTTCGGCGGCCAGATAATTTTCAATAATTTGGCGGGTAGCTGCATTATCAAAAACAACTTTTATGGTTTTGGATGTTTGCTCATATTCGACATAACCGCATTCGTCGTTATATTGAACTGCTACTTTAAAGTTATCTTGCATGATTTCGCTCCTTTTCTAGAAACAAATTATTTCCGTTACCGTGAATATTATACGATTATTACCAAAATCCTGCTATATTATTTTTACAAATGACTTAGCCGCCCTACTATTCCTCTACAACTGCGAATAACAAGCGGCTAAGTACGCTCTATTCTGCCCGCCGATAAAGCGGCTTCAATCGCTGCTCGATAGTAATTTCAGAATCCATGCCTATCCGTTGGGCTTGGTCAAAGAATTCCATCTGACTTGTTACCGCTTGGCCTCGCCTATCCACACGCCGATAGGTGCCATCCTTTTTCATACTGTACGCCTTCTGATTATCAGCCAGCGTTACATCGAGGATATCCTTAATCCTCGCGATATGGGCGGGATCTTCAATCGGGAAAAAGAGTTCTACTCGTTCATTGAGGTTACGCGGCATCCAGTCAGCGCTTGATAAAAAAATCCGGTCATCGCCACCATTACCAAAATAAAAGATACGATGGTGCTCAAGAAACCGCCCGACAATGCTACGAACCGATATATTCTCACTTACTTTGGCAACGCCCGGCCTGAGTACACAGATGCCACGGACAATAAGATCAATTTTGACACCGTTGCAGGATGCCTCATACAGTTTTAGCACAATCTCTTTATCTACAAGAGCGTTCATCTTGGCAATAATTCGTCCGCTTTTGCCAGCCTTGACCAGTTCAATCTCTCGGTCAATCAGTTCTTTAATTTTTTCCCGCAGGCCTAGTGGTGCCACAACAATTTTATTCCATACCGGCGGATCTGAGTAGCCTGATAATACATTAAAGAAGGCCGACGCATCAGCCCCGAACTGGTCGTTGGCAGTAAACAACCCCATGTCAGTGTATGTTTTGGCAGTACTATCGTTGTAGTTGCCTGTCCCCATATGAACATAGCGTTTTATGCCGTCTTGCTCTTGGCGAACCACCAGTATCATTTTTGCGTGGGTTTTTAGGCCGACAAGGCCGTAAATAACGTGACACCCGGCTTCCTCCAGCCGTTTGGCCCAGAGGATATTGTTTTCCTCATCAAAGCGGGCTTTTAGTTCTACCAGCACTGTGACTTGCTTACCGTTTTCGGCGGCTTGCGCCAGCGCCCGTACAATTGGTGAGTTGCCGCTTACGCGGTATAGTGTCTGTTTTATGGCCAGTACCTGCGGATCAATCGCTGCCTGAAGCACGAAATCTGTTACCGGCTGGAAGGATTCATAGGGATGATGGAGCAGAATATCGTGTTCTCTGATGGCATCAAACAGATTGGTTACGCCGATAAGCTCCTGCGGCGGTTGGGGCGATACCGGCGTATAACGCAAATGCTCAAGCCCCGGCAAATCACTGAACTTAAAAAAGCAGGTAGCATCCAGCGGCCCGGATATTTCATAGACATCTTGTTCTTCAATATTTAAGTTACATATTAACAGCTCGCGTAGCGGCCGGTTATTGGTTTTACCGATTTCCAGGCGTACGGCTTGACCACGTTTGCGTTGGCGCAGCGATTTTTCAATCTCTGCCAGGAGATCCTCAGCATCTTCCTCATCAATAGAAAGATCGGAATTCCTAGTTATGCGAAACGGTACTACGTCGTTTATTGTATAGCCGTGAAACATATGGCCGCAATAGTGTTTGATAATATCTTCAAGAAAAATGAACTGCCTTTTGATTCCGCTTGAGGGTACTTCAATAATCCGCGGCAATACTGCCGGCACCTGAACAACAGCCGCACAATCATCGCCCTGCTCCCGGCACAGCAGCACCGCAAGATTCAGACTGCGGTTAGCCAAAAACGGAAACGGATGCCCGGCATCCACCGCCATGGGAGTAATAACCGGAAAGATGGTCTTTTTAAAATAACCTTCAAGCCATTCCTGGGTCTGCTCATCCAGACTGGCAATATCAGTAAAGGTCACACCAACTTGCGCAAGTTCAGCGTGAATACTTTTTAAAATCTTGTATTGCAGCTTAACAAGCTCGTGTGCATCCTCAGTAATGCAGATTAATTGCTGCCGCACCGACAAGCCGGCCGCATCTACTTTATTTACGCCACTTTCCAACTGGTGCTTGAGTCCGGCAACCCTAATCATAAAAAATTCATCCAGATTAGAGCTAGTGATAGCCAAAAATTTCAAGCGCTCTAACAGTGGTTTATGCTTAACATCTGCCTCACCCAGTACACGCCGGTTAAACTTAAGCCAACTCAGTTCCCGGTTAAAGAAATATTCTGCATCGTCATGTATGTCACAACTCTTGGCATTTGGCATTGTTATCATCCCACCTGTCTAATTAATGTAGCCTTGATCCCGAAAACATCTTCAAAGAAACCGGCTTTATCGGAAAACGTCCACCCCTCCAGGGACATATCTTCCCTGCTGGTTACAGTAATAATTAACTCCTCACCACGCAGTGCCGCCTCTCCCTTGCTGGCCTTTTGGCGATGACTGCGGTCGATCGCGTCAGCCAGGCGGATAATGGCCGAGAGCTTTGATACGTTAACCTTTTGGTTGGGTGTAAGCTCGGCAAAGTTCCCGTCGGCATCGGAAGGCACTCCTTTAGAGTGATAATAAGCAACATTGGCAATTACGTGTCGCTCTGCTCTAGAAAAGCCCAGAATGTCTGAAGATATAATTAAGCGGTAAGAATAGAAATAATGCCGCCTTAGATTCACATGTTTACCAATATCATGCAGTATAGCGGCAACCTTTAATAACAGCCGGTGACGCTCTCCCAAACCATGAATTCGCGCTAATTTATCAAATAACAGCATTGACCATTTTTCTACAGCCGCCGCATGATTCGGATCATAATAGTATCGTTTGCTAATTTCCCAGCAAAGGTTAACCATCTGGTTTTGTATGAGCTCCTTATGAGGATGCGACGTTTTTTCAGCAATATGTTTAATGACAACACCATCAGCAAATCGGTCACTCAAAACCATAATTTCTTCCGGGTTTGTCAATAGCAGTATTTGCTTATATAGCACAATGGTTGGCAATACAATTTCTGCTTTATGTTCTGTTAAACGAAAGGTAGTTATTATCTGTGGAAGATTAAGCGAGCTTACCTGCTTATATAGATTGTTAAACTCAGCTAAACTGATAAAGGTAACCCGCTCCTGTTCTTTACCCAGCATATTTAATAGCAGTTTTGTTTCCGGACCTGACAGAACCAGACGTTTGACATCATGTTGCCTCATCTCTGCTTGTACCGGTTCAATCGTACTGCTGATATATTCGGATAATGATTGCTGAAAATGGGTAGAATCGCGTTGATTTTTCTCAAAGCTTTCTTTAATACGCAGAGCCCCAATATGAATATTTTGCTGGTATTTCAGCTTGCCGTCCTTAAAAAGGGTAAAACCCAAGCCACCTGAAGAAATGTCAACAAACAACATGTCTTCCTGTGGATTAAGCAAGCCGCGATCATGGACGGTTTTAACAAGCGACACATATTTGTAGAATATCTCCTGCGGCATATCAACAACCTCTACATTTAGACCAGTCTTAACCCTGATCTGATCAATAATGTACGGCTGATTTTGGGCTTCCCGAATGGCGGTAGTCGCTATTAGGCGATAATCGGTCACACCATATTCAACAAGCAAGCGGCGATACCCCTTCAGAATTTCGCAAATCTCACTTACTGCACCAAAACTAACACGCCCGTTTTTGAACGTCTCCTCACCCAACGTAACCTGGCAGTTACTCTGCTCAATAATTTTGACATTCTCCAGTTTGGTGTATTCAACGATTTGTACGCCGATCTGTTCTGAGCCGACATGAATGGCGGCAAATCTATCAGGTGCATGTCTGCCCATATAGAACCCCCTGATTGTATCCTAATTTATATTGTATGCATTTCTTCGACGACTAGAACAAAAAATCCTGGTTTAACTTATGACTTAATCCTAAATTTACAGCAAATTAACGCAATTTTAAAATTTACCTGCACCTGCTCAAAAGATAGAAAAAGTTTTCTTCAGAAGAAAATGTAGCAGGATTTTGTCAAAAAAAGCGAATTACTAGTAATATATTTTTACGTAAGAATGTTAGGAGCTGAATATTTTGACCGAACGGGTAGCGATCATTGATTTAGGCTCGAACTCGGCTCGTCTTATTGTGATGACTATTTATCATAATGGCGCATACAATCTAGTATATAATCAAAAGGAAGCCGTACGACTGAGCGAGGGGATGGCAGAAACAGGCCTTCTTACCCGTGATGCCATGTGGCGCGCAGTTGGCACGCTAAAAGTATTTGCCCATATGTGCGAATTGGTAAAGGTCGATAAAATACTGGCAGTCGCCACTGCTGCCGTGCGCAATGCCAAAAACGGCGCAGAATTTCTCGATTTGGTGCATCAACATACCGGCATTCCGCTTAAAGCAATTAGCGGCGTGGAAGAAGCCAATTTAGGCTATACTGGGATTATCAATACCATTGATGTAGAAGATGCGCTGCTGTTTGACCTTGGTGGCGGCAGCACAGAGGTAACACTGGTAAGAGACCGCCGGCCTGTTAAGGTTTTCAGCCTTCCGTTCGGCGCTGTAAATCTTACGGAAAAATTCAGTACGCAGGATAAACTAAGTGATTCTCAATTAGTTGCTATGCGTGAATATATTCTTAGCCACCTGGAAAAACTACCTTGGCTTAAACGGCTGAGTTTACCCCTTGTAGGCGTAGGCGGTACAGCCCGTAATATTGCTAAGATGGATCAAAAACATAAAAACTATCCCTTTCCCAAGGTACATAATTACCGTCTGGGAATGATAGCCTTTGAGGAATTGTGGCGTGAATTGACCAAGACTACTTTGACCCAACGTCGCAAATACCCCGGTCTGAGTAGCGAACGTGCTGATATTATTATCGCCGGCACTACCATTGTGAAAGCACTTGCCGATGTATCTCAGGCCACCAATATGATCATCAGCGGTTGTGGTGTCCGGGAAGGGCTGTTCCTGGAATATTATTTAACGAGACAGCAGTCTTCCGTAATTATTCCCGATATTCTGTTGCACTCAACCCGCAATATGCTGCTATTTTATAAAGGCAATGAAGCTCATGCCGAGCATGTCGCCAAGTTGGCGGAAACTATGTTTGACAAATGGCAGTCCATCCTGCGGCTGTCCAGCCGCGACCGGCGTCTTCTCAGGGTAGCTGCTTTGCTCCATGATATTGGTATTACCATTAACTATTATGATCATGCCCGCCATAGCGCCTACCTTGTTGAGAATGCCCGCCTTTTCGGTTTGACTCACCGTGAGCAAATGCTGGCTGCCGTAGTGGCCGGCTGGCATAACGGCCCCTCCGCCAAATATGTGCGTAACAAAATCTATAGCGAATTTCTCGATCAATACAACTGGCTAACAGCCCGCAAACTTGCTCTATTGCTGTCGCTGGCCGAAAGCCTGGAATCAACCCAGCTTGGCTTAGTACAGGATGTTGAGCCATCCATTATCGGCAGCCAGGCCTTTCTTAAGCTAATCACTAATGACCCGGTAAGCATCGAGCGCCAGGCCGCTGCGCAGCACCGCAAATGGTTTAAGAAAGAGCTAGGCTTTGAATTAGTTATTGAGTAAGGATGCGAAGTCCAAAGGAGGCTGCTATGGTTTCGTCACTGGCTGCTATCACCTCAAATCTTATCCTTTTAGTTAGATTTGTGCGGAAGGTATTTCCGTTGGTTGACATTGAGCTTTGCCACTGGAAAAATTATGCGGCCACCCATGGCAGTCGTGAGTTAACCGAGCAAGCCCTTGCCAGTATCTCCACAAAAAAATTCCATTGCCAGGGCGGCAGTGTCTATAGCCTGTACCCAGGCGTACATACGCCTGATTTCGTTAGGCTGGTAGTCGCACTACAAACCATCAGCGATTATCTTGACAACCTCTGTGACCGAGCCGGAATTGCCGACGAAACAGCTTTTCGACAACTGCACCTAGCCATGACTGACGCCCTTGACCCAGATAGGCCGTTTAGTGATTACTATGCCGCCTACCCTTATAAAGAGGATGGCGGCTACTTGCAAAGCCTTGTCGCAGCTTGCCGCAAAGAAATTGCCAAACTCCCGTCTTACCAGCTTGTTAAAGCCGAGGCGCTACGTCAGGCCGGATTATATAGTGAACTGCAAACCTACAAGCATCTTGACCCATTAGTGCGGGAACGCAAAATGTTAGCCTGGATCAATCCTCATCTGCCTTACTATCCGGGTATTACCGCCTGGGAATTTGCTGCAGCAACCGGTTCAACCTTAGGTATGTTTATGCTCTGCGCCGCTGCCTATAATCCTACCCTAGCAGCAAGTGAAGCCGAAAAAATTGGGCATGCCTATTTCCCCTGGATTAACGGTCTCCATATTTTACTTGACTACTTTATTGATGAAGCCGAGGACCGCCAGGGCGGCGACCTGAATTTTGTCACATATTACGCCAGCCGCGAAGAAATGCAGGCAAGACTTACCCTCTTTGTCCAGCAAGCCCGCTCTCAGGCCAGTTTGCTGCCGGAGGCCGCATTTACCCGTACCGTGGTGGATGGTTTGTTGGCAATGTACCTGTCTGATCCCAAAACTAAGCCGCCGGCACAACAGGCTATACGCGACAGCCTGCTGGTCGCAGCCGGCTGGTACCCCCGGCTAATGTATACGATGTGCTGCTACTTGCGAAAAAAGCATAAATTATGATACAAAAACGAGATTGCTTGCGGCAATCTCGTTTTTACATTTGCCCCAAATAGGCAATCAGATATTGACCTGTCTATGGCTTTACAGTTTATACTAAAAAATTATTAAATACGGGAGGCGATTATTTTGAACATAAAGGTTGTACAGGATATTCCAATTATCGAATACTACAAAGCAGGGCAGGAAAAAATGCCTCTGTTACTACTCTCTCATGGTTTTTCCGGCAGTAAGAATGATTTTTTTCAAGACATGAAATTTGTCCAGGAATTGGCGGATAAAGGCTTCTACATTATTGCAATGGATAATCGCGGTCATGGAGATAGAAACGATCTTTCATTTGCAAGCTGCGCCATAAAAAACTCAAAAATAAACATATATGAGATCAGAAACTTGATTAAAAATAGTGCTGATGATGTAAGTACGCTAATTAATTATTATGAAAACAACAATCTCATTGATAAAAAACGGATTGGGATGACTGGCTGTTCTATGGGTGGCTTCATAACATTTCGGGCGATGATGACCGATTCCAGAATCCAGGCTGCAGCTCCATTGATTGGCAGTCCCACCTGGGAAGATATTCCGCAAGAAGTACCTCAGCCGCTTTCCGTTGACCGCGATGAGGCAATCCTGAAAAAGCTCAAAGCGTTATCTCTGCAATACAGTCCCAATTATTTTCCGGAAAAATTTTATGGGAGAAATCTGCTGATACAAAATGGTGAGCAAGATAAGCATGTTGATTGTAACGAAGTAAAAAATTTCTATGATAAAGTAGCGGAGATTTCTCCTGAGACAATATCCTTAATTACATATCCTGCTACAGAGCATAAAGTTACTCCAGAAATGCTGACAGTTACGCGCGAGTGGCTATGTAAAAAGCTAGCTACTGCCGAGCAATAGCTAGCTTAATTTCCCATCCAAAAATACTCTTATTATTTCTTAGCCTGGCCGGCAGCCTTGATAATAGCCAGCGCCAGCTCACCAATATTATATAAATCTTGTTCTTTAATAAATTCGTCGGTGGTATGTACCTTGGACATGCCTGTACCCAGTACCGCCGTTGGGACACCATAACTATTGAAGTAATTGGCATCACTGCCGCCGCCGGTAGCCTTAATAACCGCTTTGAGACCGATACTTTCGGCAGCCTGAAACGCCAACGCAATCACAGGCGCTGTTTCCGGCAAGACATAGGCGTCATATTCTTTGGAGATAACAACTTCGGCTTTACCGCCCGCGGCTGCAATGGTATCTTCAAATACCTGCCGCATATGCTCAGTCTGCGCAGCCAGTTTTTCTTGGTTGCGGCTACGGGCTTCAGCTAAAATCTCAACCTTGTCAGGAACGATGTTAGTGGCTGAACCACCTTTGATAATCCCGATATTTGCGGTTGTTTCCGGGTCAATTCGTCCGTCGTTAACCTTGGCTAGCGCCTTACCTGCCAAAACAATGGCGTTGATGCCCTCTTCCGGAGCAACACCGGCATGCGCTTTCTTGCCATGAACCGTAATCACCAGCTTATTCTGACCAGGAGCCATGTTGACAATCTCTCCCGGCACACCACTGGAATCCAGTGCATACCCAAAATCTGCCTGCAAGAGTGATGGCTCAATATTTTTCGACCCGTTAAGCCCGCCCTCTTCGGCCACTGTAAACACAATCTGGATGTTGCCATGGGGAATGTTCTGCTCTTTAACAACACGCAGCGCTTCGAGGATTGCCACTACCCCAGATTTATCATCAGACCCCAGGATAGTATCACCGGCAGATGTAATAATTCCATCTTTTAAGATAGGTTGAATATGGCCACAAGGCTCTACGCAATCCAGGTGAGCAGTAAACAGTATGCTGGGCGCTCCGGCTGCTGTTCCGGGAAGGAAAGCCAGCACATTGCCGCAATTACCGCCGATTTTACTGCCGGTATTATCTTCAGTTACCTCCATATGTAACTCAGCCAGTTTTCGTTTAATGACATCGGCCACCTCCCGCTCAGCGCGGGTAGAGCATTTAATTTGTACTAATTCAAAAAATTCGTCAAGTGTTCGCTTCTGATTGATCATTTGAATCCCTCCTGCATATTTAGTGCTGCACCCAGTCATATTAAAGAAGATAGCTCTAGGATGTTCAGAAAGGGTGCTCCTCATGCCAAGAACAATAGCACTAGCCAACTATAATGATAAATTAGCTAATGAGCTTTCCGCCCAGGGCTTCCGGGTGGTAGACAGCACATACCTTAGCCGAGCTGGCCAAACAATTGACGCGTATTTATATACTAGCTACCGTCCTGATACAGATTGCTGCATTACTGTTTCTCCTGAGCATGGGGATATTAGCATTGGTAATTACCATTATACCACAGCTGACCATCCGACCACTATCCGGCTCAATATTACCGGCCTTACGTCCGCCCAAATTGCCGATACAATTCGCCATGATTTGGGTCGCCGTTCCCAGTTATAAGTGTTACAGATTAAACGTTGCAACGTATATTACCGTTGCCGCGCTTGCATCGTCCGGCCGCGGGTAACAGCCGCTTCGCCAAAGCGCTCTTTTACCCTGTCAATGGCTTTTGCAACTGCCGCCGCCTTTTCCTCTCCCTCGTCAAATAGAGACATTTGACCACCTGCGGTCAATAAGCCACTTACCGTAACCCCTAGTAGCCTTACTCCTTCGGTTATCGCAACCTGGTTTACAATCTCTTGGGCAATTTGGTAAATGGTGTCGTCAAGGTTGACGGCTACCGCTAAGGTTCGGCTGCGGGTAATGGTACGAAACGAAGCAAACCGGATTTTAACAGTAATTGTCCGTCCACTTATCTGCTGACGCCTAAGTCGCCAGCCTACTTTTTCCACCAGCGCCCAAAGCTCAGTCTTGATGTCTTCCAAGCCAGTAATATCTTGAGCAAAAGTAGTCTCTTTACCAATAGACTTAGGTTGCCACTCAGGCTCCACTGACCTGTCATCTTGGCCATTAGCCAGTTGATGAAGAGTATACCCTACTTGCCCGCAATACTTAACAAGCATCCCGATATCAGCCTTAGCCAGTTTTCCAATGGTCGTTAGCCCTAGCTTAACCAGCGTCTGTTCTGTTGTTTTGCCAACTCCCCATAGCCGGCTAACAGGAATATCAGCTAATATCCGCTCTATCTCTTCTGGCCGTATAAGCACTAAGCCGTCCGGTTTTTTCATATCGGAGGCCAGTTTAGCTAAGAATTTATTCGGAGCCACCCCGGCAGATGCTGTAAGATTGAGTTCGGCTTTGATCCGCTCCTTAATTTTAACGGCAATCTCGACCGGGCTGCTAAACAGACCCTCCATGCCCGTAACATCTAGAAAAGCCTCATCAAGTGACAGCGGCTCCACCAATGGTGAAAAGTCAGCAAATATCTGCAATATCTCCTGTGAAACCTTGCTATATTTTTCATGATCAGCCGGTAAAAAAATTCCTTGCGGGCAGCGCCGTCTGGCCTCGACAGATGACATGGCTGAATGAACGCCAAACTTGCGCGCTTCATAAGAGGCAGTAGCTACAACCCCCCGCATACCAGTACCGCCGATAATAACCGGACAACCTTTCAGTTCTGGCTTGTCCCGTTGCTCAACCGCTGCAAAAAACGCATCCATATCGATATGAATAATCCACCGCTGCATAGTCTCACCTCACACCCATTCGGAACATACGTTCTAAGCAAATTGTACATCAAACCAGGCAGTTAAGCAATAACTAGCTCCCGTGCCGGACATTTTTGGTACCTGACTTTTTCCTTACCGTTCCAGGACCAAAGTCTCTTTTAAATCAGCTATATATATGTTACACTAACAATCACAGAAGGAGGGACTGACTGTGAAAAAACAATTGTTTCTGTTTATTTTGCTCCTGGCACTGACCACCCCACCGGCATCGGCTGAAATCGCCCCTATTATCTGGTCGGAATCTATACATAATACGCAAAAGTCACCAATTGAGCTGGTCAACATAGATAACCATATGATCATTAAATCAGACCGCACTCTTTCGCTTAATTTAACAGAGCATTCACCGATAAAAACCATTATCCTCCGGCCTGATAGTACTCCCCGTGATTCTCATTTCGAAAAAAAATCATTCCTGTTTACTATTGAGCTATCTGACAGCGCCAAAAAAGTTGTTAACATTCCTTTTGGCGAACATAAAATGTAACCTAATAGCAGAAGTCCTGACAGCTTACATGTCAGGACTTCTTTTCATTTACTTTAACTACTTACCAAAATATTTCAGGGTAACGTCAAGGATATTAGCAAGCATCCCTGCCCCGATTTGATTTTGGACTTTCTCCGATTCAAGATCAAAGGTTATATTATTTAACTTGATAAATGGCACCAATTCATGATTGGTTTGTAAAAATGTTGGAGCCGCAAAGGAGTGAACGATGGTTTGCTTACCGCCGTTACCGACTGTTTCCTGGTTGCCATAATGATCAAAAATCCCCTGAACAGTATCCAGGCAGTTTCTTGCTTCATCATAAAGATAACTATACTTGGGTTCAGAGTTCATCTGTATGGGCTCATCACCAAGACCGGCCTGCTCCTTGGCTTCCTTTACCCATGCTTTATCTACATTAATTTGAACATTACTTACAAGCTTTTCCCAGGTATCAATAGCAGTGGATGGGGGCATTTCATACAGCAAAATCCCAGCATTAGCCGCCATATCTTTTATATCTTTCTGGTACACCGGCTGGGTTACAACAACCCCCAAGACCAGTCCAGGGATATCCCTGAGCGTTCGCATAAAACTAAATAATTCGGGCAAGGTTGCCTGCTCTTTGGGGAGAATAATAACCTTATAAGTAACATCCCCATCGGTAAATTCCCAGTATAGATCGACTTCATGGGTTGAGGTATTGCCTTCAATCACCGCGTTGTATTGAGCCTTACAGGTTTTGACGGTATCTACGCCGGTAATGGCTTCATATATTTCGCGAACAGCTTGCTGATAGAGATTTGGGCTTATCAAAAATAACACCACCATACTTATTAATTGCGTATTATCTATTTTACCGTTATTTGCGAACAAATACAATTTTTCTGATTGATCTTTTTTTAGAGCACCTGTATTGTATTACAAGATTACTCTAGACTAGGCCGGTATATCTCCCGCCTAAGCGTAGTGCTTCGGTTAAAACTACCCGGCTCCAGTCTTCCGGCCTCACGGGAAAATTGCTCGGTCTTGGCGCTGAGGTTATCCAAATAATGTAACAATTCCGCTTCCAAGAACATGGGCTCTACCGGACTTCCCCACTCAGCTTGGCCATGGTGAGAGAGAATACAATGTTTAAGCATTAGGGCAATTTCGCCTTCAAGTCCCGCTGCCTGGCAGGCAGGCGCTAGCATCTCCAGGCCAAGCGAAATATGCCTTAGCAGCTTGCCTTCCCGGGTAAAGCCAATTCCCATGCCAAAGGCATCCACCTCAATCTCCTGTACCTTGCCAATATCGTGAACCAAAGCAGCGGTAACAAGAATGTCCCTATTTATCTTGCTATTGCGGTTGCAATGATCAATTGCTCCTACCGCCACCTCCAGTGTATGTTCAAGCAAACCACCAATATACGCGTGATGGTTCTTGACAGCACCGGGGTGACGCTTGAACCTTCCGGCAAATTCTTTGTCGTCAACAAACATAGCAACTAATAATGCTCGTAATCCTTCATGCTGGACGTGAGCAATAATATCGGCTAACTCATTTACCATATCTTCAATCTTCCTGGGCGCCAGCATACCTAGATTTTGTAGTGATTGGTCAATTTCTTCCGGCAACGGCAAATAAACACCGTCTATCGTTAGCTGTGGACTGTCTTTAAAATAGTCTAACGTAGCTTCAAGCCGCAGTATTGTCTGTTGCTGAAACAGTGTCACACACTCACCGGGAATATCCCAATACTTAGCCGGCACCTCAAAACTGTAGTCACCAATCAGGCAATCGCCGTATGACTTACCATTTCTGGCTGTTTTAACCTCAAACCGCGAGACCCGGTATATGCCTGCAACCTTAAAGCCTTTCGGGTTTTTCACCAATTCCCCAAGTTTCATCCTGTTCTCCTCCACCAAAACTCTTCCTATTCTTAGAATAATTTTTTAGAAATTCTCCCGGCTACAGCCAAAATCCTTTATTTAAGAAAACAAGCTACCTGCATACACACCTTTCAAACCCACCGGCAATATACTGTAGCAAGAGTTTAAAGGGGGTTTTTATGTGGCATCTTATGACAAAATGATTAAGTACTTGGTAGAAAAACTTCAGGCGGCGCTTGCTCCGCTCGAACAAATTGCCAGAACCCAGAACATTCTGGTGGCTCAAAACAAACAGATTATTGATCTGCTGGCGCAACAAAATGGCGGACGTCAGCCTACACTTGAGCAAAAAGGGGACGCTTTCCCGGCACCAAAGCTGCCTACCGATAATGACCCGGCAGAATAATTTCAACTTTAATTTCCGGAAAAATTCTCTGTAAGGCTTGTATTCTATAGCTTGGATCTATATAATATAATTATGGAAATATTTTACATTTTATTGTGCAAACACCCATCAAAGAAAGGTGATCTTTAGTGGCACTGACGCGCAAAGAGAAACAGCGGATTTATGAAGAAGAACGGGAACGTATTAAGGCT
>JAEZVB010000117.1 GCA_023443285.1 Bacillota bacterium | reverse complement strand
GGTTTACCTATTTGCTTACATCTGGATCATGGTGAGGATTTTGAAATTTGCAAGTCCTGCATTGACGGTGGATTTTCTTCAGTAATGATCGACGGTTCCAAATTGCCTTTTGAAGAAAACATTGCTCTTACAAAAAAGGTAGTAGACTACGCCCATGAACGCAATGTTGTTGTTGAAGCAGAACTTGGTCGTCTGGCTGGTGTTGAAGATGCGATTAATGTCAGCTCGAAAGACGCTACATATACAGACCCTGATCAGGCTGTAGAGTTTGTAAAACGTACCGGAGTTGATTCATTAGCTATTGCTATTGGTACAAGTCATGGCGCATATAAATTTAAAGGTGAATGCAAGCTCGACTTTGACCGCCTTGAAACTATATCTAACCTTCTTCCCAATTTCCCTTTAGTACTGCACGGTGCTTCAACTGTACTACCTGAATTCGTAGGAAAGTGCAATGACTTCGGCGGACAAATTAAAGGTGCCCAAGGTGTGCCTGAGGATATGCTGCTTAGAGCCGGAAAACTAGGAGTGTGTAAAATCAACATTGATACTGATCTTCGCCTTGCTATGACCGCTTCCATCAGAGAACACTTTGCGAAAAACCCGTCCGACTTTGACCCGCGTCAATACCTCAAGCCTGCCCGCGCAGCTATCAAAGGTATGGTTCAACATAAAATCCGTAACGTTTTAAATTGTAGCAACCGCCTATAAAATTTAGCATATTATTTCTATAATAGGATAAAGTAATAGTAATCCTATTGTAGAAAGGGGTCTCTCTATGCACGCAGACAATATGAATTTTGCCTCTTTATCTTCTGAGGAACTTGATGACCTCAAAAAATTCGAAAAAGACTTTGCCTCTAAATTCGGGAATCACATCTTTCTTCTTGCGTTCAATCAAAATAAATAAAAAATTAGCCACCAAGCTGGTGGCTAATTTTTTAGTCTATCAGAATTTATAACAAAATTCTGTTGACATAAGAACGACTAAGGCTTCTGCCGGCAACGCACCTGGACGGTGCTAGTGCCGATTGCGCCATGGATGGCATAGCAATTCGGCCGCCCTAAAGGACTTGGCACAAGCCAAGTCTTATCTTATATAAATTTCTCCGTTTGATTGCAAAATTCTTCGAAAGAATTATTTGTATACCAGATATCCTTTCCTAAGAAGCGCATATATCGTTCTTTTTCTTCAGCGATCTTATCTGGCTTTTTGCCTGGATAATTATTAATTACGGTTATTTTAAGCCTTTTTGTTCGGTTCGTTTGAATTCGCTTTATTAGATACTTAATATGCATGTCTGCATCAGGAAATGAATAACCACAAAATACGACATGTTCAATATCGTTAAGACTCATTTCGGTTTTGTGCCAAACAATATTAATAAAACTGTTGGACATATCCTTATAATAGGTTGGTGGCACAATAACAGGAATTCTAACTGAATGGCACTTCCTACATCTCACCTGTTCCGACACCGTTAATATTTTACTGATACCTGGTTCCCCATTAATTAGTATAAGTGAATTGCAAGTTGGACAATATGACCAATTTAAAGATCCATGCACTTTGTAGAGCGTTACAAGCAACGTGCTACTGTGCTTCGATAACACCTGCCCCCCCTTTATATTCTTAGTAAAATCAATCCCGTAATCTATGCAAGCGCCACTGTGAGACAATGCTTGATCAATTAAAACATCATAATTGGTTGATATAAAAACGGTGTCGGTTAACCAACCAAATCCGGTGAGATTCTCCACTAAATTACGATGAAGCCCTCGACCAGCTGCGGTTTTATCTTCCAGTACCTCCGCCATTAATAGCACAAGATATTGCCTAATATACCCTATTCGATTAGAGTTTTGATCCAAGTTCTCCAGATCAAAATTTCTAAACGACTGCCGCTTGCGAACCGCCAAATCTAAAAGACCTATTGCCTCCTCAAAAGTAGGAAAATTAACTTTCTCCAAATCATCTTCAAGTACATCAATATAAAACATTTGTTTAAAATACGCCCTAAGCTCATTAACCTGCCTAGAGTTGCTATAATTGTTTTCTATACGGAGCGCTTTAAAATATTTCTTGAAAAGCATGTTTTGCACCGGAGCTCCCTCCGCCGCAGAAGCTCCGCCTCCTAAAAAAATCGCCATCTTCTTCATACAAAATTTTATTCTTTCCGATCCACAGCGAAGTATGCAAAAAAGAATCGCCTACGCGATTCTTTTAGTGTAACATATATATTCTCTATTTACTTGACATTAAAAGTACCCAGTCTTGCAATTTTTAGTTTGGCATTGAACTTAGCACAAACCTTATCAACTGGTTCTTTACCTGGTCCAATCAACTCACAACAAACAAATATTCTCCCATTTTAGTTTTAGCTGGGCGGTCATGAACAGCAAATAACTTATAATTTTTCTTATCCAATTCAGCTAATAACTTACTAAATTCATTTACAGAGCCGCTAATAGTTAACACCGATTTTTCTCCGCTGACTACTGCTTGTTCCTTACGAGTTACTACCCAAAAACGGGTCACATTGGTATCTGTGTATTGAAGGTCATTGGCTAAAATGTTTAGATTATATACTATCGACGTTCTTGAAGCAGCAATGGCAGCAACTGATTTATCCTGACCTTCTGCTACTTTTTTGGCAGCTTCAGCAGTACTGGATACTTCCATTACCTTTGCCTTAGGCAAATTAGCCTGTAACCAAGCTTTACTCTGTGCAATCCCCTGGGGATGTGATAAGACTGTTGTTATATCCTGTAAAGATGAGCTATGTAAAGCCAGTAGTGTTTGTCTTATCGGCAACTGAACTTCCCCGATAATAGCAAAATCTGTATCTGCCAAAACAGCATCTATATAATTATAAACCACTCCACCGATAGAATTTTCTACTGGGACAACCGCATACTGACAATCACCTGATTTAACCTGAGCCAAAGCCCCTGGCACAGTCGCTACTGGAATAAAGGTCTCATTATCGCCGAAATACTTTACAGCAGCTTCCTCTGTATAAGTTCCCGCGGGTCCTAAATAACTCACATTAGCAAATGCGCTAATGCTCATTAAGACGCTAATAATAATTGCTAAAACTATCATCCTTGTACTACGTTGTATCATACTCTCATCCTCCACGTCCGCAATAGCGGTATTATTATGACTAGGTAAATTATACCATGTAACATATATGTGTCAATTTACTCTTACTAAAATAAAATTGTAAAATAAAAAAGCACTCTCAAGAGTGCTGATTGTTTTGCTACTTGCTTTGGATATTTACTGGTCGGAGCGGCAGGATTCGAACCTGCGACCCCCTGGTCCCAAGCCAGGTACTCTACCAAACTGAGCCACGCCCCGATTTATAATAGATAATACAACATCGACTGATACTTGAAACAACAAACCTTACTGCGAAGATTATTATAACCCGTAACATCTTATTTGGCAATACCTTTTATCTAAAATAACAATATCCTTTGTAAATATTATATGATGTTCCGCGCTACAGCTTGGAACTAAGTGATTCGCACCAATCAGACTTCGCCTATCGACCCGTCTTTTTGGGCTTTCTGCTTAAATGGCGACCCCGGCAGGATTCGAACCTGCGACCTTTTGATTCGTAGTCAAACGCTCTATCCAGCTGAGCTACGGAGTCTTTTATCATTACAGCCTTCATTAAAAACCGTAAGCCAGTTTCTGTTTTAGGAAATTATTTATCTAACGCTTTAACAGCGTTCTTCCGTCCAGTTTGATTCCCTTCAGGAAGTTCCCCTACCAAAATTCGGGTTTCTGCCTCGTGGAGTTTACCACTTTTCATTAGACTGTCGCCAATCTACTCATTTTCTGTGCACTTTATGGCTACTCTCGGCTACGTGAGTCGATTTTGCCGTCGTCAGAGCATTCACTCTGCCCCACCTTGCAATGGGCACGAACATTACGACCATCTCAGGTCGTGGCAGTCTGGACTTTCCTCAATACTGCAATATGCAGTACCGCAATTTCCCGTTTTTAAAAAAGACTGGAATTTTTTCGCTTACATCTTAAATAATTAAAACAGTAGCGACATTTATATATAATATCATAAGTTTGATGATATGTCAACATAATGCCACACAAAACTCAAAAAATGTGCCATCATGCTACTAATTTTGTAATATCAAAAAATACTCTTTGATTTACTCTTGTTTTAGGCATATAATAAAAAAGTGATATAACAGTCCCAAGGAGGAAATTATGTTTGCACTAAATTTTCAATCACCTAATCATGAAAAACTTTTAATTACTCGCCAAAAGAACTGTACTATTCGTCCCGGTGATATGAGAAATATCTATCCTGAAAATTCTGTAGTATGGATAACTGTAGGCGAAAAAACGAAAACTAAAAGAAGGCTATATCCTGCGATGATTGACCGGGTTCTGATAAAGAAGTTTTCTGATCTTACTTCTCACGATTTAGATCACCAGAATCCAGATATTAAAACAGTGGATGAGTTACTCGTCTTTTTTGAACAAATTTATCATAAATCTATTCATTCAGATGATATTGTAACTGTAATCTATTTTTCGGAAATAACCCTGTAATCGCAATCTAAGCACTCTGAACGAGTGCTTTTCTTTTACATTCAATGTATTTTATCACCCTTACACTGGGCGCAGAACATTCTGCGATACCAGCTTAAGAGGATACGTTAGTACCTTCCTTCCCACAGCTAGCACTTCTGGTTACTGCCAATAGAATCATCACTTGCTATTAAAATATAAAAAGCACCCATAACTGAGTGCTTTTCAAACCAGCAACTTCCTAATCTCCCAGGCCGTTTCCAACCAAGTACCTTCGGCGTTTGTGGGCTTAACTACTGTGTTCGGTATGGGAACAGGTGGAACCCCACAGCTATCGTCACTAGATTTTATGAAGGTTATTCCTTCAAAACTTCACAGAAGAAAGACTACGCAATTAGTTACTGATGTTTACACTTCATGCAAACGAGGTTGTTAAGTCAAGTCCTCGGCCTATTAGTACCAGTCAGCTGCATGGATTACTCCACTTCCACATCTGGCCTATCTACCTTGTAATCTGCAAGGGGCCTTACTTCTTTCGAATGACAGACCTCATCTTAAG
>JAEZVB010000113.1 GCA_023443285.1 Bacillota bacterium | reverse complement strand
GGCAGTAAGTTTGTATATGGTAAACCGTGTTGTGTATCATGATCGGGATAAGTTTGAGGTTTGCATTTTTGCATTGGGCGATTATCATGATGACATATCGGAAATGTTTAAACAAAATTGCGATCACTTTGAACGGCTAACCCAGATGAGTGATCTGAAAGCGATTGCGCAAAGCATTACCGACCAAAAACTTGATATTCTTATCTATGCTGATATCGGTATGGACCCAGTAACCTATATGTTGTCAGGCTTGCAATTGGCTCCTGTTCAGTGCGCCTTAGTCGGACATGGGACGTCTACCGGCATGCCGACAATTCAATATTACCTCAGCGGCGACTTTGAAGCGCCCGGGGCAGATGCGCATTACCGTGAAAAACTGATAAGACTTCCAAAACTTGGGGCGGCGCAATACATGCCCATGAAGCCGGAAACCTACCTTACCCGCGAGAAACTTGGCATTCCTGAGGAGGCTGTTGTTTTTATATCTTGTGCCAATGGCTTGAAACACGGAAAAGCACGATATTCCGTGTTTGTAGATATCCTGGCTAAAGCGCCGAATGCCTGGATTTTGCTAAAACCATATGCTCATCCTTCGGGCATTGATTATAATTTTGCCGGTGAGATTCTTTCGCTTGCCGTTCAGGCTGGTGTGGCCGACAGGATAAAAATCCTGCCGCCAATGGGAGAAGCCAAATATGTTTTAGGGTTGCTATCCATATCTGATGTACAACTGGATAGTTATCCCTATGGTGGTTGGACGACCAACATGGAAGCGTTATACATGGGATTGCCGATTGTTACTCAGGAAGGGGAGCTGGCGCGTAGCCGGTGGGGGGCAGGTATGCTGAGGGCGCTCGGGATTAGTGAGGGAATTGCCGCCAATGAGGAAGAGTATGTTTCGTGGGCGGTAAAGCTGGCTCAGGATGCGAATTTGAGAAAAGACCTAAGAACTAGAATAAAACGGCGGGTAAAACGAGCCTTTTTTAATGGGCCATATGCCCAACGTGCCTATGAGGACGCACTTATTAAGATGGTTAATGAACCTGTAACAGAAAGTAAAAGTACAAATAAAGTGGAGGAGATCCCTAAACACGATGCTCCCGTTGTTGTCACTTCCTTAACTCCCGGCGAGGAGAAAAACCAGGTGCCGGCTATGCTTACTTGGCAAAAAGCGGGTTTCAAAGTGGTCTCACTTAACGACCAGGAAGACATTGCTGCACTGCGGCCTTGCTGCAGTGGAATTGAGTTTGTTGCTGTTCAGGAAAATGTAAGGCTATTAAATGGCAGGCATTATATTAATTTTGACGATATTGTAAACTACTTTAAAACACAGAATTCGCCTGTCTGCGGCATAGTGAATCCGGGGGTTTATCTGGCAAAACCTGAACTGTGGGAGCTTATTCAAAAAGAAGCGCCAGGTTCAATTGTTTATGGGTCACAGGTAGATGTCGAGTCATTGACAGAGCTTAAGGGAAGTCAGGATAATCAAGGATTTCATTTCTTTTTCTTTGACCGGGAATTTATTCAGTATTATCAGGAGAAAAAAGAGTTCTGTCTGGGGCTTCCCTGGTTAGATTACTGGACGGTATTAATTCCCTTGATGCGCGGTTATCCAGCAAAAAAACTTACCACACCTGTGGCCGTGCATGTAAGGCATAAAATTTATTGGGACAAAAAGGTGTGGTTACAGCTAGGACGTGATATGGCGAAAAATTTCAAGCCGCCATTTAAGCTGACTGAGGAGACCATGCCAAAGTATGCCTTGGAGACATTGACAATTATCAATAAACTATCTACAAACATTTCCTTAGACAGTATTCAGCTTGTAGGAGAAAAGGAGGAAGGGCTGTGAGTAACCCTGAGGCCAGGGTAATTATTGGAACAACCATTGCGCCGCAGGGGGATTTAGCTAATCAGAAGGAGGCGCTTTCCGGTTGGATGAAAGCGGGTTTTGAGGTAGTGGCTGTGAATACTTCAGCGGAAATCGAGATGTTAGCCGCTGAGTTTCCGGGAGTTTGTTTTAGCGCAGCCGATACCGATGGGCAAGAACGGTTTGGTAAACCTTATATTTACCTGCATTCCCTTTTGCAGGCGTTAGGAAAGCAGGAAGCCTCTTTATATGGAGTTGTAAATTCCGATATCCATCTTGTTGATAACAGGCTGAGGGAGTTTGTTTGTCAGCAAGCCACAGACTCATTCCTGTTTGGCAGCAGAGTAGATGTTACATCACTTGCCGATTTTGGCGGTGGTTCGCTCTACCGGGGCGGGTTTGATTATTTCTTTTTTAACCGGAAGCTACTGTCAATCTACCCAGAGGAAGAGTTCTGTCTGGGACTTCCGTGGTGGGACTACTGGATTGTATTGGTGCCTATTGCGAGAGGAATAATGGTTAAGCGGGTAGACTCGCCGGTGGTCGCTCATTTGGCTCATTCCATGCGGTTTAGTTTCGATCAATGGGTTCGGCTTGGGATTACACTGAGCAAGTATTTTACTCCCAGCTTTCCGATAGGCAAGGAGACTATGCACAATTACCTGCAGGTCATACTCCATATGATCGAAAGCAATCCGAATGTGAAGATAGTCTAAATATAATGGAAAAAGTCGCCGCTGCCAGTGATGGTTTTAGGTATCACTGGCAGCGGCGTAAGTATTGTATAAGGTAACTAGGCCATTTTGCTTTTTATTTCGTCTAGGCCGAATACCGGACTGCGAATTGAATTATCGCCTATATTGTATGTAGGGCGGGAAGTGTAGGTAACTGAATGGGGTGCTTTAAATTAAGGCTAATTTCTGGCGATAAATTCTTTAAATGCTATATAGAATCACAGTAGCTAAATCGCATGGTGCAGCATAGGATACAGTGATCAAAGACATATTTAATGCTAAGCGGAAGGAGGAAATTAATATGGGTTTTGGTTTTGGCGGATGTGGTCATGGTAGAGGTGGAAACTCGTGGGTAGTGATCATAATCATCATCATTTTACTCTTATTCTGTTTTAACGAAGATGATAGCTGCAGCATTTAAT
Organism: Bacillota bacterium; assembly: GCA_023443285.1. GTDB lineage: Bacteria > Bacillota > Negativicutes > Sporomusales > Sporomusaceae > Sporomusa. The sequence continues at coordinate 30,486 of JAEZVB010000113.1, read as the reverse complement.
TAAGCTAATACTTACAAATAAGCCGGTGCCTATAGGCCCGGCTTATTAATATTCTCACCTGCGATGTAACAAAAAAAGCTGCTGAGAGTATCAGCAGCTTAGTGATTAGAATCCAATAAATTCTTGGGAAATCATCAGACCGTATGGTCCGCCTTTAATAACGCCAATACCAACTTTGGAGAAGCCGGGAGCCAGAATGTTGGCTTTGTGGCTTGGGGAATTCATGAGTATAGTATGAGCACGGGCAACGGTTGCGGCACCGGCAATATTTTCACCGGCATATTTGTAGGTGATGCCTTGTGCTTTCATCATAGCAAAAGGAGTACCATAGGTCGGAGAAGTATGACCAAAGTAATTGTTTTTAATCATATCCAGACTTTTCATACGCGCTACTTTGACAAGGCGCATGTCCATTTGCAACGGCGCAAGCTTATTTGCTGCCCGCTCTTTGTTAATTAGATTAAGCATTTGTTGCTCTTCGGCTGTCACCGGTGCGGATAGCAGAGCACTATCGGAGGTTGGAGCCGGAGTCGGAGCTGGTGCCGGAGCTGGTGCCGGAGTGGTAGATGTTGTTACGTTGGCTCTAATTCCTAGAGCAGCAAGCTGCTGAATTAAAGAGGTTTGCAGATTTGAATAAGGTACGGTGAAGGTATAGGTTGCAGCATAGGCGGGAACCATGGACGATCCGAGGATGGTTGTTGCTAAAGCAACTACGAGAGCCTTACGAAGTTTTTTCATCCATATTCTCCAATCTAGTTTGATGATAATGATTATAAGTTAATTTTATTTATTTGGCACTTTTCATTTCAGGCTTTCAGAAGCTGTTGACGTAATTCTGCCGGTGTATACTTGAAACTACTAACTATTCTTCTATATAGATTAGCTATGGATAATTCCGGTGTAGACGTATGTATTGAGAATGACTTTTGCGCTTATCACTTTTTGTTTGCTGCAGAATAGTATAAGATGTGTAATTTGTAACGGCTATGGGGAGGAGAAATCATGAAAAGAGCGCTCATCTCCGGCATTACCGGACAGGATGGAGCCTATCTTGCGGAATTTTTGCTGAAACAGGGTTATGAGGTTCATGGGATAAAGCGGCGGGCTTCCTCATTTAACACCGAGCGGATTGAACATTTATATCAAGATCCACATGAACAAAATGTCCGCTTCTTTTTGCATTACGGAGACTTAACAGATTCTACCAATGTAATCCGTTTGGTTCAGGATGTTCAACCTGATGAGATTTATAACCTGGCAGCCCAAAGTCATGTTAAGGTTTCGTTTGAAACACCGGAATACACAGCAAATACTGACGCACTCGGAACACTTAGACTGTTGGAAGCCATACGCATCCTGGGACTAACGGAAAAGACCCGGTATTACCAGGCCTCCACCAGCGAATTATATGGCAGGGTGGCGGAAATTCCCCAGCGGGAAACAACCCCGTTCTATCCATGCAGCCCATATGCTGCCGCCAAACTATATGCCTATTGGATTACGGTTAATTACCGGGAAGCTTATAAGATGTATGCTTGTAATGGGATTTTGTTTAACCATGAATCTCCTCTGCGCGGCGAGACCTTTGTTACCCGGAAAATTACCAGAGCGGTAGCCCAGATCAAGCTGGGTATTACCGATACGCTCTACTTAGGCAATATAAATGCGCTTAGAGATTGGGGATTTGCCGGTGATTATGTGCAGGCAATGTGGTTGATGCTACAGCAGGAAACTCCTGATGATTATGTTGTGGCAACAGGCGAGACACATTCTGTGCGAGAATTTGTTGAGACTGCCTTTCAAAACATTGGTATGTCAATAACCTGGGAGGGCAGCGGGGTAGAGGAAGTAGGAATCAATGAAGCCACCGGGCAAGTGGTGGTGAAAATTGATCCAAGATATTTCAGGCCGACAGAAGTGGATTTGCTGCTGGGGGATTATGGTAAGATCAAAACGAAATTAGGCTGGCAGCCACAAATGTCGTTTCAAGAGCTTGTCCGGGTAATGATTGCCGAAGACATCAAACGGGCAAAGCGGGATATGCTTTGCGCCAGTCGCGGCTTTGCGATGCCGCGTTACCAGGAATAATGTCGCATCAGAATCCGGGTTTTTACGGCTATTGCGAAGATTGAAAGTGACGCGTCGATTTTTTGCTATATTGCTGTTGGTTTAGCTATAAAAAAAGCAGGCATAAGAACTGTCACCCAGTCAATACTAAGGTTGATGCCAATCAACACTAGTAACGGAAAGGGTGACAGTTTTGCGTGTTAATACTAACTGCAAGGTAATCACAAGTATTCTGCTCATTCTCTTTGTCCTGGCTGCTGCTCTGGTCGGTGGCTGCGGCACAGCTAAAAAACCGGCTCCCAAGCCTGGTGATCAGGCTAAGCAAACCACTCCCGGGGCGCCTGGCAGTGCTGCTATGCCGCCACGGATGGTTATTGGTTATTACGAGAATCCTTGGCCGGGGACACCGGATCAAACCGGCTCCTTCCCCAGTATGAAAGCCCATGCCAAAAGCATGTCAGCAGTCGGTCCCTTCTGGTACCGTGCTACTGCAGACGGTACATTGGAAGCCAAGGATAGTCAGTTGGTCTATGATACGGCTCGCCAACTAGGGCTTAAAATGTACCCTCTGGTCACCAATAAAACCGGGGCTACAGATGCCGTGTTGGGAGATCCGGCCACTCGTACCAAAGTAACAGACAGTATTATTAAGATGGTTCAGGAAAAAGGCTATGACGGTATTAATATCGATTTTGAACTGCTGGCACCTAAGCATAAAGACAATCTGACAGCCTTTATGGCCGAATTCTATCCAAAGATGAAGGCTATTAATAAAGTGGTCATAATCTCGGTATTTCCCCGGGTGGACGTGGCCGAGGACGTGTCTGGTGCCTATGATTATCCGCAGCTTGCTGCAAACGCAGACTTTCTGCAAATCATGACTTATGACAACCATTGGGCTACCTCTGAACCTGGTGCTATTGCGCCAGTTGACTGGTATGAAAAAAATATTAAGTATGCCATTGAACAATGCGGCGGCCCACACAAGGTTATAATTGGGGTCAGCGCCTATGGTTATGACTGGGTTGGCAAAAAAGGTGAAACCGTGAAATATGTTGATGCGATTGTATTGGCAGAAAAGCATGGTGCAAAAATAAGCTATGATGACAAAGCACAAGCCCCGCATTTTAAATACAAAGATCACGAAGTCTGGTTTGAAAACGACAAGAGTACAGCTGCTAAACTGGACATTGTGGCAAAGTATAACCCGGCCGGTATTGCTATTTGGCGTCTAGGTCAGGAGCAACCTGAAATATGGGGAATTATTGACAAAAAGTTTCCCAAAGGGCAATGAGACCTAGCAAAAATGGCTATAAAAACTTCTTGACGTAAAACTACATAATTTGCTATACTTCAAGACAAGCCCCCGTGCGTGGGGGCTTGTCTTGTTATGTAACAGTTTTTACTATAGAAGGATGACGAAAGGGTGATTGTGTATGGCATCACGCCTCGAAAAACGAATTGCGGATCAGCGCAAAACCCGGCGTACCCGGTTTTTGTTTATATTAACCTGTTTGCTTTTATTTGTTGTTGTAGCCGGTGCTACCTATTACTGGGCAACCGGGGGGACCTTTGAAAAGGCTCGGAAGGCCGGCGCCGAAGTTGTCGGTTTGCCGCACAAGGTTAATATTTTGGTAATGGGGGTTGATGAACGCAGCGATGACGTTGGGCGTTCAGATACCATAATGGTGGTTACAGTAGATACTTCAACTAAGCAAGTGTCATTACTGTCAATTCCACGTGATACCAGAGTTAAGATTCCCGGTCTTGGCTGGGATAAAATTAACCATGCCTTTGCTAATGGCGGGCATAAGCTGTCAATGAAGGCTGTCGAAGATTTACTGGGAATTCCCATGGATTATTATGTGCTCATTAACTTTGCGGCTTTTAATAAAATTGTCGATGCCGTCGGTGGCGTAACCATCGACGTAGAGAAACGCATGTATTACGAAGATCCCTATGATAATCTGATTATTGACCTAGATCCGGGTGAACAGAAACTTGACGGACGTACCGCTATTAAATATGTGCGTTATCGGGATGAAGAAGGCGATATTGGACGGATCGCCCGCCAACAAAAGTTTATTAAAGCAATGCTTAATGAAGTAGCCAGTCCTTTTATACTTCCTCGGGTGCCAAGCATCATACGGGAAGTGAATGCGGCGGTCACCACTGATATGACAACGTCAGATATGCTTAAATTGGCTAAGCTTTTAAATGATGCCAGTAAGACCGGTCTGAAGGCGGCTATGGTGCCAGGGAAACCGGCATACATTGACGATATTAGCTATTGGTTGCCTGATATAACTGAATTGCGGGCGTATGTGGCCGAATCACAGGGAATGACGGCAGATAGTAAATATTTTGCCGAAGTGAAGACTACTGCTACTCAGTACGAACGTTCCATTCCCAAAGAAATGAAAATTATCGAGCAGCCTAAGAAAATCGATGATGGTAAGGACGCAAAAAAAACCGGAACTGACCTGAAAGATCCGAAGAAGGCAACAACTACGGATAAGTCCAAAACTGCTGACTCCAAAACAGCTTCCAGTGGCAAGCTGCAGTTTGAGGTAGTTAATGCCAGCGGCGTTAACGGCGCTGGTGAGAAGATGGCCGCTAGCCTTAGGGGACAGGGCTATAGTGTTATCAGTGTGTCTACATCATCAAGTTCTGCTAACAAAAATACTCTGGTTGTTGCCAATAGTCGGGAAGCCGGCGACAAATTAACAAGCTTACCTTTTAATTATGCGCTGCAGATTAATAATGACAAAAGCCGTGCCAATGTGGTACGGGTAATAGTAGGTAAAGATTATACTAATTAAATTAAAAAGCGAGCGTTGTTACAACAACGCGATAGTTAGCCGGTCTTCTGCAAATGCAGAAGGCAGGCTATTTTTTTACAATTATGAGATACTATAGGGGTGAGAATATTGGCTGGAAATTTGCCGGAAAGGTGACAATATGTGGGACGAAAGAAGCCGCCGCATTAAGATATTAGCCATAATTATCATTGGAATAATTGGTGTGCTGATTTTCCGACTGGTGTGGATGCAGCTTTTTCAGGGAGGTCAGTATAAAAAGATTGCAGACATGAATCGTACCAGACAGATAACGGCTCCAGCGCCGCGCGGAACCATGTATGACCGGAACGGCGCAGTACTGGTGACAAACAGGCCAAGTTTTGCCGTAGCTATTATTCCCAGTGAATATAACCAGCCGCAGGAGACGACCTGGTTATTGGCAGGTATTACCGGAGTGTCTGCAGACCAAATTAATACATTACTGCAAGGAGGTTCGGATTTCCCCTATACTCCTTTGCCTATTAAGAGGGATGTAGATACCGCCACTATTGCCAAAATTGAAGAACGCCATCTGCCAGGCGTAGTTATCGAGACTTTTCCAGCTCGGAACTATGTTTATCAGGAGTTGGCAGCCCACGTGCTGGGCTATATCGGCAGTATTAATCAGGAAGAATATGCCGAGCGTAAAAAGCAGGGTTATCGACCTAATGATCTAATCGGCAAAGACGGATTGGAAGGCGAGTGGGAAAATGTTCTGCGTGGTAAAGACGGAGCCTGGCAGGTAGAGGTAAATGCCACAGGGGAAGAGGTAAGGCCGCTTGCTGACCGCCCAGCAGTGCCGGGCCAGGGGATAGTGCTTACTCTTGATGCCAACTTGCAGAAGGCTGCCGAGGAGGCGTTGGCAGCGCAAATGGCTACTAGCCGGACATTAGGCGCGCCGGCTAAAGGCGGTGCGGTTGTTATGCTGGATATTAAGACTGGTGGCCTACTAGTTATGGCCAGTAGCCCTGCTTTTAATCCAAATCAGTTTGCAGGAGGCATCAGTAATAAGGACTGGAACCAACTCATTAACAATCCGAACAACCCACTCACTAACCGCGCGATCCAAAATGCGTATCCTCCTGCCTCGGTTTTTAAAATTATTACTGCCGCAGCCGCACTCGAGATGAATATAACGACAGCCCAGGAAATATTTGATGACAAGGGTGTATATGTCCTGAACGGCTGGAGTTTTTACGGCTGGGATACCAAAGGGCTTGGGAAACTGAATATTGTTGATGGCTTAGCCTGGTCAAGTGATCCCGTTTTTTATGAATTGGGTAACAGGCTGGGGGTGGACAATTTGGCTACCTATGCTCTGACCTTTGGCTATGGACAAACTACCGGGATTAAGTTGGCTGGTGAGGAAAAAGGCCTGGTGCCGACTGCTGCTTGGAAGCAGGCTACCTATGACGAACCATGGTATCCGGGTGAAACGTTAATTGCGGCTATTGGTCAGGGCTATTACTTGTCAACGCCGCTGCAGCAAGCCCTACTGGCCATGGCGGTTGCCAACGGGGGCATTATCTATAAGCCAATGCTGGTAGACAAAGTGCTGACAACAGACGGGCAGGTTGAACAGGATTTTGAACCCGAAATTGCCAGAACCGTGTATCTTAGGCCAGAGGTTTGGGAGGTTATCCGGCAGGGTATGTTGAGCGTAACCACCCGGGGAACTGGGGCTGCGGTATTTCAAGGATTTGCGCAAACGGTGGCAGGGAAATCGGGTTCTGCCGAAACAGGACGCGGTACCACACATTCCTGGTTTGTCTGTTATGCTCCGGCTGAAAATCCTGAAATTGCCATGGCAGTGTTTGTGGAAGATGGCGGCGAGGGATCTATGGCCGCGGCCCCGGTTACCCGTCGGGTATTGGAGGCCTATTTTGGGCTAACTATCAAGCCGCTGCCGCCGGTAACAAGAACTGACTAAAAGCACTTGATAAATAAATCTTTAATTTTATTTGTGTCCTAAAGGAAATTTACCTTTTTACCACGAATTATGATAAAATATTTGTGGTACAATAACTCGTCCAGGACGTGAAATGAATGGAGTTATATCCCATCAATCTCAAACTGACCGGGCAAAAGTGCGCGGTAATCGGCGGTGGTGCAGTTGCTGAGCGCAAAGTCAGAGCACTTCTGGCGGCCGGTGCTGTGGTAAGTGTATTTAGTCCAGTGCTTTCGGCAGGGCTTAGTGACCTCAAGCAGGCTGGCCGTTTCGCATGGGTGCCGCGTGATTATAAGTCCGGAGATTTACATAATTTTTTTTTGGTTTTCTGCGCTACAAATAATTCGCTAGTTAATCGTCAGGCAGCGGCAGAGGCTAAGGCCACCGGGGCTTTGGTCAATATTGCCGATGCGCCTGATTTATCTGATTTTTATGTGCCTGCTCATGTTGCCCATGGGGAATTATTGCTTACGATATCGACAGGCGGCGGTAGTCCGGCTCTCGCCCGGCGACTTAAGGAAGAGCTTGCCGCACATTATGGACCGGAATACGGTCATTATCTGGGGCTTGTTGCCAAGCTAAGAGCTGAAATGAAGGAACGATTGGCAACGTCCAAAGCGCGAGAAACCTTTTGGCGGGAGGCCATTGACCAGGAGACGCTTGATTTGCTTAAGCAAGGCAAGTTTAGCGAAGCAGAGGAGAGAATGCGAAATGCAGCTTGTAGTACTGGGCCTGAATCATAGAACGGCTCCGGTGGAAGTACGGGAGTGCTTCTCTTTTTCGGAAGAACAAATCAAGGCAGCCTATAAGCGCCTTTATGAATATGATGATATTCGTGAGTGCGTTATTTTGTCGACCTGCAATCGGACAGAAATGTATGCGGTGGTGGAAGAGGCTGATGATGCCCTTGCGGTTATGCAGGAGTTTCTAGATCATATGGCACCGAATGTGCTGGCTGAGACAGATTATGATTATTTGTTTTATTATCAGCAAGAGGAATGTATCCGGCATTTATTCAGAGTAAGCGCCAGCCTTGATTCACTGGTGCTGGGTGAGGGGCAAATTCTCAGCCAGGTAAAAGCGGCCTATGCGATTGCTCGCGTTGCAGGCAGTACCAGCACGGTTCTCAATACCTTGTTTAACCGCGCCATTGCTGTTGGAAAAAAGGTGCGTACAAGTACTCGTATAGCCTTTAATCCTGTATCTGTCAGCTATGCTGCGGTCGAACTAGCAAAAAAAGTGCTGGGCGATTTATCTGCCACCAATGTATTAGTGCTGGGGGCCGGTGAGATGAGTGAGCTGACAGCGCGCCATCTGGTGTCTAATGGTGTTAAGACAGTATTTGTATCTAACCGTAACTTTGAACGGGCGGCTGCTCTGGCTGATAAGTTCCGGGGAGTTGCTGTGCCGTTTGAGGACTTTTTGAAATGTGCGGTTGAGGCTGATATTGTGATTACCTCTACCGGCGCGCCTCACTATATTATTCAGACCTGGGATGTGGCTCATCTTATGCCCAAACGTCAGGGGCAGCCGATCTTTTTCATAGATATTGCGGTACCTCGCGATATTGAGCCTGAGGTAGGCGCGATTGCCGGCGTGACCCTTTATAATATTGATGATCTAGAAGCTGTGGTTGAATCTAATTTGCGGGAACGTGAGCTGGAAGCCATAGAAGCTGAAAAACTGGTTAACGAGGAAATGAACGGTATTATTGAACGTTTTCGCTATCTGTCTTATCAGCCCACGCTGGCTCAACTCACCGACAAAGCCGAACGCATCCGCCGGCGTGAAATAAAGCGGGCTATGGCCAAACTGCCTGAGGCTACGCCAGAAGAACGGCGGATATTTGAGAATATGACCAAGATGATTGTGAGAAAATTGCTCAGGGATCCCATTGTGCGCCTCAATGAAGCAGCTGGTACGGACAAAGAACATTATTACCAGGATGCGCTGCGCAAGATGTTCAAACTTGATATTGCACTAGAAGTAGAACGGGAAGAGCAGCGAGGAGAGGAACGAGACAGTGAAACAAAAACTTGTCATAGGTACGCGCGCCAGTAAGCTGGCTTTGTGGCAGGCCAATCATGTGGCAGCCTGTTTGCGGGAGCGTTACCCCAATATTACGATAGAACTAAAAAACATGGTTACAACCGGAGATAGAATTCTCGATGTGCCGCTGGCTAAAATCGGCGGCAAAGGCTTGTTTACCAAAGAACTTGAAGTTGCCATGCTAAGTGGGGAAATTGATCTGGCTGTACACAGTCTAAAAGATATGCCAACCGAGCTGCCGGAAGGCTTGCTACTAGCCGCGGTGACCGAGCGGGTTAATCCGGGGGATGCTTTAATTAGCCCGGAGTATAAAACACTTGATAAATTGCCGGTAAATGCCAGGGTAGGGACTTCCAGCCTCCGGCGCAAGGCGCAGCTCTTGCATGCCCGCCCTGATCTTACTATTGTTGATTTGCGCGGCAATCTGGATACCAGGCTGAAAAAATTGACAACGGAAAAATTGGATGGCATCTTATTGGCGGTGGCCGGTCTGAATCGCTTGGGCTGGGATGAACATATTACCCAGGTATTGCCCCAAAATATTTGTCTGCCGGCTGTCGGGCAGGGGGCGCTGGCCATTGAAGCAAGACAAGCTGATGATGAGACATTGGAACTACTGGCGTTTTTAAATCATGAACCAACCCGCCAGGCTACGTTGGCCGAACGTACTTTTCTGGCCGAGGTCGAAGGTGGCTGTCAAATCCCCATTGGCGTTTATGCGCAGGTAACTGAAAAGGACTTGCTCCAGGTGCAAGCCGTAATTATGTCGCCAGACGGCAACCAGGCAATTAGAGATACAATTGCCGGAAGCCCGGCGGCAGCAGCCAAGCTGGGGCAGGAGCTGGCTGTACGTATGCTGGATAACGGCGGCCGGGAGATATTGGCAAAATTATTTGAGAACCAGTAGAAAAAGGTGGTTCTTTTACTCATAAGTACGTTATTTAAGGGAGGATTCTATGAAGCAGGGAATTGTCTACTTAGTTGGCGCCGGTCCAGGAGACTACGGGCTGATTAGTTTAAAAGCAATAGAGTGTATTAACCAGGCAGATGTGATTGTGTATGACCGGCTGGCTGATGATCGTCTGCTGGATAACGCCCGGCCTGATGTTGAACTTATTTATGTAGGAAAAGCCTCCAGTGACCACACCATGCGCCAGGAAGATATTAACCAGCTGCTGGTGAATAAGGCATTGGAAAAAAAGATAGTTTGTCGCCTCAAAGGTGGCGACCCATTTGTTTTTGGCCGCGGTGGCGAGGAAGCGTTAAAATTACTACAGCATAATATTCCATTTGAGGTTGTTCCCGGAATTACATCGGCGATTTCTGTACCGGCTTATGCTGGCATTCCTGTAACCCACCGGGGAATTGCTACCTCCTTTGCCGTTATTACCGGACATGAAGATCCGACCAAAACCGAATCCAACATGAAATGGGATAAGTTGGCTACCGCTGTGGATACGCTGGTATTTCTCATGGGAGTGGAAAATTTACCCCATATAACCAGTAAGCTGATCGAACACGGCCGACCAGGCGATACTCCGGCAGCGGTTATTCGTTGGGGCACCAAGCCTGAACAGGAAGTACTTGTGACAACAGTTGCCCAGGCAGCCCAGGATGTTGCTGCCAGGAACTTAAAACCACCGGCTATTTTTATTGTTGGCCAGGTTGTCACACTGCGCGAGCAACTGGCGTGGTTTGATAATAAGCTGTTATTTGGCAAGAAGGTACTGGTCACACGGGCGCGTGAGCAGGCCAGCGTTTTGACAGATGGTCTGAAAAAACTAGGTGCTCACTGTATCGAGGCACCAGCTATCAAGATTGTGCCTCCTGAAAGCTACGGGCCGCTTGATGATGCTATTGGCGGTCTTAGTCAATATCAATGGCTGATTTTCACCAGTGCCAACGGTGTAGAGCATTTCTTTGGCCGTCTGGCTGCTGCTGGGCTTGATACCAGAGCCATTTCGGCCAAGGTGGCAGCGATTGGTTCACAAACCGCTGCCAGGTTAAAGAATTATGGCATTACCGCCGATATTATCCCCGCAGAGTTTAGAGCAGAGGGTATTGTTGAGGCTTTGGTTGATTATATAAAACCCGGGATGAAGATTCTTATTCCCCGTGCACTGATCGCTCGAGACATTTTGCCGGAAAAACTGACTGAGTTAGGTGCCTGTGTTAATGTTGTACCGGCCTATCGCACAATTGCCGGCGATACCAACGGTCAGGAATTGGCTGCAAAACTGGAACAAGGCGAGATTGAACTAGTCACCTTTACCAGTTCGTCAACGGTAACTAACTTATTGGGGTTATTAGGGTCAAACGGAGCAAAACTTATTGCTAAAGCCAAAGTTGCCTGCATTGGTCCAATTACCGCCGACACCTGTATAGAGCATGGCATTAAACCGACAGTCATTGCCGAAGAATATACCATCAAGGGCTTAATAGAAGTTATTACGGCGCTATATAAGGGGGAATAACCATGTCGATGATTTACCGCCCCCGGCGGCTACGCGCTACCGGCGGTATTCGTAGAATGGTAAGGGAAAATATTTTGACACCAGCCAATCTGGTTTATCCGTTATTCATTGTGCCTGGCACCAATGTAAAAAAGGAAATTCCGTCTATGGTTGGCGTTTACCACCTGTCGCCTGACAAAGCGATCGAAATGGCACGGGAAACGTATGCTGCAGGCATCCCGGCTGTGCTGGTTTTTGGTTTGCCTGAATATAAAGATGAGTGTGGCAGTAGTGCCTGGGATATGAATAGCCCAGTACAGCTAGCCATTACAGCAATAAAAAAAGCAATACCCGAACTGGTGGTTATCAGTGATGTATGCTTATGTGAGTATACCAGCCATGGTCATTGTGGTCTGATCCATGGTCATACAGTTGATAACGATTCCACACTGCCGCTCTTAGCCAAAACGGCGCTCAGCCATGCTAAAGCCGGAGCCGACATGGTTGCTCCATCAGATATGATGGACGGCCGGATTGCGGCTATTCGTTCCTTGTTGGATGAATCAGGCTACAGCGATGTTAGTATTATGTCTTATGCCGCTAAGTACGCATCGGCTTATTACGGGCCATTCCGTGAGGCTGCCGATTCAGCGCCTCAGTTTGGCGACCGTCTGGCTTATCAGATGGACCCGGCTAATGCCCGTGAAGCGCTTAAAGAAGTAGCACTTGATATTGAAGAAGGTGCAGACATTGTGATGGTCAAGCCGGCACTAGCTTATTTGGATATTGTCCGCCAGGTTAAAGATGAGTTTTTGCTGCCGGTAGCTGCCTATAATGTTAGCGGTGAGTATGCCATGGTTAAGGCCGCTGCTGCCCAGGGGCTGATTGAAGAACCCCGGATGGTTATTGAAACACTGACAAGCATGAAGCGCGCCGGTGCTGATATTATTATTACTTATCATGCACTTGACGCAGTAAAATGGTTGTAACCAATAACACGATTGACCGCAAGTAAATTGCGGAGCAATCGTGTTTGGAATTATACATATATAATATGCTGGTGAACGATGAACCTGAAAGGAGATTTCAGCGTGACATTTAATTTGGATAAAGCAGCCCAGGCTTTTGCAGAAGCCAAACGGTATATCCCCGGAGGTGTCAATAGCCCGGTTCGTTCTTTCCGGGGGGTTGGCGGAACACCGCCCTTTATTGCCAGAGCAAAAGGCAGTCATATTATTGATATTGATGGCAATGAGTATATTGATTATGTAGGTTCGTGGGGACCCATGATTTTGGGTCATGCCCATCCCGAGGTGACTGCCGAGCTCAGGAATGCTTTGGAACGCGGTACCAGTTATGGCGCTCCTACACTCTTAGAGACCGAGCTGGCCAGAATGATTACTGCTGCCATTCCCTCCATGGAGCTTGTCCGGTTTGTCAATTCAGGAACCGAGGCTACCATGAGTGTCCTCAGACTGGCTAGAGCCTATACCAAGCGCAATAAAATTGTCAAGTTTGCCGGTTGTTACCATGGACATCATGATAGTCTGTTGGTCAAGGCTGGTTCTGGGGCAACCACATTAGGTGTGCCTGATAGCCCGGGTGTGCCGGAGAGTATTGCCACCAATACGATAACCGTAGAATATAATGATGAAGCAGGATTAAGCAAACTATTTGAACAACAGGGCCAAGAAATTGCTGCGGTCATTATCGAACCGGTGCCTGGTAATATGGGACTGGTTTTGCCGCAGCCGGGTTATCTTGATAAGGTACGTGCCCTTACCGAGAGTTACGGCGTATTGCTGATTTTTGATGAGGTCATGTCTGGTTTCCGGGTAGCTTATGGGGGAGCGCAGGAGGCCTATAATATTACTCCAGACCTTACTTGTCTAGGTAAGGTAATTGGCGGTGGATTGCCGGTCGGTGCCTATGGAGGACGACGGGATATTATGGAACTCATTGCCCCGGCAGGTCCTGTATACCAAGCAGGTACCCTAAGCGGTAACCCTCTGGCGATGACGGCTGGAATTGCCACCTTGCAGCTACTAGCGCAGGATGCTGAGTTTTATGAGAAAATTACGGCCAAAACAGCGGCATTGTGCGCTGGTATTCAGGCTAAGGCTAAAGAGTTCGGGTTTGATTATCAATTTCATCAAGCCGGTTCCATGTTTGGCGTATTTTTTAGTGACCAGCCTGTTTATGACTATGAAAGTGCTAAACGTTCTGATGTAGCTCTGTTTAATATCTATTTCCACGCCATGTTGGAGCAAGGTATTTACTTTGCGCCATCTCAGTTTGAGGCTGGATTTATGTCTGCTGCTCATACACAGGAAGACATTAATGCGACAATTTATGCTAGTGGCAAGGCTTTTCGAAAAGTGGTTGAATCCACAAAAAATAATTAGATAATACAACATAATACAACATCCCTGTATACAAGTTAGTATACAGGGATTGTTTTTATGTAGAATATTTGATAAAATTATCGTAGAATTTGTAGAAAAATTTCACGTACTACCCAGCAGGACAAGCCTTTTTTTATATTGAAAATATGGTATTATATACCAAGCAGTTAAAATGCTCCTATTGTATGAAGGAGTTTGAGCAACATGAATGTAAACAAGGATAAACACATGCTGAAATTGTGGAATGATCCTGTCTCCAGACTGCAACTCATAATCAGGCAAATGAGCGGTATTGCGGTCTTGTTTTCAACAACAGCAGCAATGCTTAATAAAGGATCATACTGGTTGGTAATTGTTGAATTGTCTGGCTTGTACATGCTGTATAATATGTTTTTATGCTGGCGGCAGACTAAACCGCACATACAGGAGTTTATTGTAAATATAACACTGTGTGCCGGACTAACTGTAGCTGGAGCAGTATACAGCAATGTATTATACCATTTGCTTTTAATGCGGATGGTACTTAGGGTGGGTCGTGATCGGGCTATGCGGTTAACGCTGGTGATTGCCTGTGTTTATGTAACCGCCCAACTCTTTTCTACTCATGCTAATACAGCTACTTTTTGGCTGGAGATTGGATATAATGTGATTAGTTTTGCCATGTTGTCCTTTACCTCTGTGTATATGCGCAATATGGTAGAAAAGCAATTTAAAAATGAAGGACAGATTGCCGAGCTTATACGAGAAAATGCGCATCACTATGAGCTGGCGCATACTGATCAACTAACAGGCCTTCTGAATCATCGGGCGTATTTGGAAAAGACAGCCGGTATTCAGCAATATGTCTTATTGATTGTGGATATTGACCATTTTAAGCAACTGAATGATACCTATGGACACTTGTTTGGTGATCAGGTTCTGGAGACAGTTGGACGAATGATAAGAATGAGTATTCGCAGCAAGGATATGGCTTTTCGTTATGGTGGCGAGGAGTTTGCACTGGTATTACCGAGTACCACACTCGAATTAGGACTAAAGATTGCCGAAAGACTGCGTTTTCAGGTATCTAATTGCGATTTTATTCATAAACGGGAACATGTTAAAATTACCATTAGTATCGGGGTATCACGCAGGAGTCCGGATATAGCCTGCCAGGATGCTTTCAACGAAGCCGACAGTGCACTCTATCGTGCTAAACGCCAAGGCCGCAACCAATGTGCGGTGTTTTAAATAGTAAAAAAATTGCCACGCTACCGTTTGCAATGACTAGATCATTACGAGCGTAGCGTGGCAATTTTTTAATATTATCCTAACATGGCCTTTAAATCTTCATCAGGGGTAGTGATGAGTTTAAGATCAAAGTTTTCACTTAAGACATTGAATACTCCCGGTGTTATGAAAGCCGGAGCGGATGGGCCGATGCGGATATTTTTTACGCCAAGATGCAGCAGAGTAAGCAAGATAGCAACTGCTTTTTGCTCAAACCAGGATAAGACAAAGGACAGTGGCAGGTCGTTTACGCCACAGTTAAATACTTTGGCCAGGGCAACAGCCACTTGAATACCGGAGAAGGCGTTGTTGCATTGACCAAGGTCGATAAGGCGCGGGATACCATCAATTGTGCCAAAATCAAGATGATTGAAGCGGTATTTGCCGCAGGCTACCGTAAGGATTACACAGTCTTGGGGTATTTTTTCGGCCAATTCGGTGTAGTAGTTGCGGCCAGGTTTAGCGCCGTCGCAGCCGCCGATCAAGAAGAAACGTTTGATTTTACCGGCTTTAACAGCTTCGACAATTTTGTCGGCAAGGCCAAGAATGGCATTGTGATGGAAACCGGTAGTGAGTGTATAAGCGCCTGCTTGATCAGGTAATTGCGGCAGGGCTTTGGCTTTAGCAATAAGCGCAGAAAAGTTGCGATCAGTGATATGGTTACCGCCTTGGAGGCCTGTTACACTGCGGGTAAAGATGCGGTCTCCGTAAGTCTGGTTGGCCGTGAGCGGCATAACACAGTTGGTAGTAACTAAAATGGCGCCGGGGAAGGCTTCGAATTCTGCACGCTGGTTTTGCCAGGCTGTGCCGTAGTTACCTACAAGATGCTTATACTTTTTCAGTTCTGGATAAGCATGAGCCGGCAACATTTCGCCATGGGTATAGACGTTAATGCCAGTACCTTCGGTTTGCTTTAGGAGTTCTTCCAAGTCTAACAGGTCATGACCTGTTACCAGGATGCCGTGGCCTGCTTTAAAGCCAGTAAATACTTCGGTAGGTACCGGTGAGCCAAAATGCTCAACATGGGCTTTATCTAAGAGTTCCATAACCTTGAGGTTAATTTCGCCGCATTTAAGTACCATTTCGATATGTTTTTCCAGGCTGAAGTTTACGTTAGTCAAGGTGAAAAAGAGAGCATCATGGGCAAACGCATCCACCGCTTCATCACTGGCACCGAGCTCGCGTGCGTGGTGCGCATAGGCAGCAATGCCTTTGAGACCGAAAAGTAGGGTATCCTGTAAGCTGGCGATGTCTTCATTTTTACCACAGACACCAACTTTGGTGCAACCGGCACCGCCTGCAGTTTGTTCACATTGGTAGCAAAACATACTCATTTTTTATCCCCCTTATTATTGTAGTTATAATTTAATTATAGGGGGTAAAAGTAAACAGTACTGTGATGTGTATCACAGTACTGTTTACTTTTATTAGTATTATTTTTCAATGACCTGAATGGTTACACTGTCGCCGTTTTTCACGGGAGCCGTATATTCTGTCGGCATATTATTTAAAAGCACATGTACTCTGGCAGTAGCCGGTAAACTAAGAGGATCAAAATCAGCGGCTAATAACACATCGCTGATCATTGGCTGAAGATCCGGAGCAGAAGTAAAAACAATATTGCTGCCGGTAGGGGCAGGTTGGTTAATGTCGGCATGGAGTCCATCTACCAGTACGGTATAGCGGCGGGTGGGAATAGTACAAGGCGAGCCGTTAAATGAAACCTTAACAGCAGCTTCATCAGCATCCTGGTTGATTCCTAAAATTTCTGCGAGCGTTGGTGGTGGAGCTTGATGTATTTCAATACTATTACCGGCGGTTATTATGGTAGTAGGGGCGGCAGCTTCTTTGTCAATGGTGTATTTGGGCCATATAGTATATGAGCGTTCCACGCCATTAACCTGATAAACATATTCAGTTTGGGCAAAAGCAAGCTGTAACTGGTTTAATGCTTCGGCAAGCGTGAGCTTTGAAGTCACGCAGATTTCATCGCGATCCTGCAAAATAGAGCCGCTCTTAGCGGGACTGCCATTAATGGTTATTGGCAGTTCTATTTGATAGTCTTCACCTTCCACGGTGATTGGCAGAGCTTGAGGTAATTCTACAATATCTTCAAGGCGCGGTGCCGGTGATGTACCGTCAGAACCAAGGTTTACCGTAACGATATCCTGATCCTGCAGGCCATCTGTTAACCTGGCAGGCTGGTTATTAACCAAAATTTCGCCGGGGCTGCCGTGACTGCCGGCAATGAACTGGGTTTTACCGTTGACTGTAATAGTCAGCCCCATGCCGGGGCGACCGCGTAGAGCCCGGATATCAATACCGGCAGCGAGTAATGCATCAGCTACCGTTAATTTGCTCAAATTGAATAACCGAATGGATCGGTTGTTTAATGTTATATTTACAAAGTTCAGCGTATGGCCGCCGGCCAGTTTCAAAATGCCCAGCGGTGTGACCGAATCCGGTGTGCAGAGTGAATCCGGTATGTTGCTAATGCCTTCGATGGAATCTGGGCGGCGAATAGCCACTCTGGCAGGCGGCATAGCAAGTGCTTCAGCCAGGCTCTCCGGCAGAAGCGGGGTCAGAGCACCTCCCCCGACCAACAATACAGCCTGCGGGCATTCGTTGTTAAGGCTCATTATTTCTGAGGCAATAGCCTGCGCCAGTTCACCGACCTTGGGAGTAATCGAATTAATAATATCTTGCGCGGCAACTTCTTGCTGCAACCCTAATACATCGGTAAAGCAAACTTTTTTAGTAGAATCGCTTAATTGGCGTTTCACGGATTCGGCAACATTAAAATCCAGCAGGTAGCTTTGGGAGATGGCCTCGGTAATTTCATCGCCGGCAAACGGAACCATGCCATAGGCAATAACTGAGCCGTCGCGGGTAATAGCGACGTCGGAAGTACCGGCACCTACATCAATAAGCACCAGGTTAAGGTGCCGCATGGTGGAGGGGATCAGCACATTAATGGCGGCAATAGGTTCTAACGTGAGGGTGGACATTTCGAGGCCTACAGCCTGAATGGCCGACTGCAGGGAGTCAATTACCTGGCGGGGCAGGAAGGTTGCAATTGCCTCAATAGAGGAAAGTCTTCCGCGCTGGCCAACCAGACTTTTTATTCGGGTTCCATCCAAGTTATAGCTGATGACACTATAGCCTACACAGTAATAATCAGTCGGATCGGGGACTGTACCTGATGAGGCCAGTTCAGCCTGCGCTGTTTGAATAGCGGCCAGTTCAAGCGAACGTTCGTCTTCCGGAGTTAGGGCGCCGCGTGAGGAGGTATCCAGGCTGGTTGTAATCCTTAGTGTGCACAGGGCGCGGCCAGCTGCAGCCACGGCTACTTTGGTGAGCTTGCCGGTCGAATTTTCCAGGCGGTTTTTTACATTAGCCAGGACTTGGGCAACTTCTGTAACATCGTGAATCTGACCGTCCAGCATGGCGCGGGTATGATGTTCTTCCCGGTCTGACGCCAGTAGCTTTATTGTGTTATTTTCTATTTCGCCGACGAGGCCGACAACACTGCGGGTTCCGATATCTAAGGCAAAGAGGAGTTGGTTATCCATAATTGCTCCTTACTTTAAAAAATATAATTGTACCTAATTTCGCCGAATAGTAGCTTGTTTCCTTTCGGTCTTAAGCAAAGGTACTGATTTTTTTGTGTATTTGCGTTAGAATATTTGGTAAGATATAGGGTAAGGATTAGAGAGGAGTATACAGGCGGTGTTGAATATACATGTAGTGATTGACAGTACGGCCAATATACCGGAAGAAATGCTGGCAGCCCATGATAACCTTCATGTTGTGCCGCTAAAGGTTATTCTCGGTGACAAGGAATGGAATGAGCCGGAGTTGACTACTGCGCATTTGTTTCAAAAAGTCAGGGAGCTGGGGCGGCATCCCCGGACATCGCAACCATCGCCCGGAGATTTTGCTCAGGTTTTTGCACCGGCAGCTGCAGGTCACCCCGTAATTGCCATTTGCCTTTCCGGCGGGCTAAGCGGGACTGTCGATGGAGCCAGAGCGGCGGCGAAAGACTATAAAGGCCGGAAAATCTATGTTATTGATTCTGGCACTGGGGCGATTGGTGCCATAAAAATGGCAGAGAAAGCGCTGGCTATGGCAGCAGCCGGTGAAGAGGCTCTGGTAATTGCCGAATATCTGCAGCGTATGGCCGCGGCAACACGCACTCTGTTTATTGTAGATTCCTTGGAACATCTGCATAAAGGCGGGCGAATTGGCGGTGCCGCAGCCTTGTTTGGTTCCATTTTGCAGATCAAGCCCATTCTTACTTTGCATGAAGGCAAGGTGCAAGTACTTGATAAGGTTCGCACTAGACCACGCGCTATAGCGCGTATGCTTGAGGAACTTAACAAAGAAGGCAGCCTCGAGTATATTGGCGTAGTGGATGGCGGCGAGCCGGCTGTGGTAGAAGAAATGGTAAGTACTATTCGCCAGTGTTATCCTGACATCCCTGTAGCACAGTCTGTTCTTGGTTCTGTATTGGGCGCGCATTTGGGGCCGAGGATTATTGGACTTATATATCAAACCAAGCTATAACGATTGCGAAAGGGGATAGTGCTATGCAGCCAAGTGTTGATGTAATAGACGGAAAAGACTTTCGTCGCATGATTGCCGGGGCTTACAGCGAATTTATGCGCGAACACGAATATATTAATAGTATGAATGTTTTCCCTGTCCCTGACGGCGATACCGGAACAAACATGTTGCTAACGCTGGGGGCGGTAGCCAAAGCGGTAGGCGAGGCGCCTGATGAGGGCATTGGCTCGCTGGCACGCCGGGGGGCTGACAGCGCTATTATGGGCGCCAGAGGCAACTCAGGGGTCATCTTGTCCCAACTTTTGCGGGGAATTGCCAGAGGGTTGGCTGGAAAAGATACTGCGACTTCGGCCGAGGTCGGCAAAGCTTTTCAGTATGGCGTGCTCTACGCCTACCGGGCTGTTGCCAGGCCGGTGGAAGGGACTATCCTGACGGTAGCGAAAGGAATTGCCAAAGGTACTCAGCGAGCGGTACGCGAGCATGCGGAATTTGCCGATATCCTGACAGCGGCTATAGTGGCCGGGCAGGACGAATTGCGCAGGACGCCGGAACTGTTGCCGGCACTGAAAGCAGCCGGGGTAGTCGATGCCGGTGGCCAGGGGCTGATCGTTTTTCTCAAAGGTTGCCTGGAGGGACTGGAGGGGCGGTTTAGCGGGCCGGAGGCCGATTTTGGGCGTACGCTCACGGTAACGGGATTGGATGTGGATATTTCCATTTCCCATCCTTATTGTACCGAATTTATTGTTAAAAAATTTGCAGCCAGTTTGCAGGAAGTTAAACGCCAGTTAGAGCAAATGGGCGAATCACTGGTACTTGCACCAGGCGAAAACATATTAAAGGTACATATTCACACCGCACATCCGGGGGCGGTACTGGAATCAGCCATTGCCTGGGGGACACTGCATGATATTAAAATTGACAATATGGCAGATCAACGTCGCGATAAAATAATTGAACAGGGTGGCGTTACGTCAATGTTGGCACCTGCAGCCACAGAAGAGGACAGAGCTAAGCTAGCAATAGTCAGCGTGGCGGCGGGAGAAGGTCTGATTGCCATCATGCAGCAAGTGGGTGCCGGTATTATTATCTCAGGCGGGCAAACCATGAATCCGCCGGTAGAAGAATTTATGACGGCTATACATAATGGCAATGCAGAGCAATATATCATCTTGCCAAACAACAAGAATATCGTTTTAGCAGCGGCGCAGGCCAAAAAGCTCTTGGGTGAACAGGTAGCGATTGTGCCTACGACCAATGTGCCGCAGGGTCTGGCTGCTATCCTGGCCTTTGATCCTGACAGCTCACTTGAGGCTAACCTGGAGCGAATGACAGAGGCTCAGGCCGCTGTCAGATCAGGGAGCATCACTATTGCTGTCAGAGACTCCAGTGTGGACGGACAGCTTGTGCCAGAAGGCTCCTACATTGGAGTAATGGATGGCAGCGTGGTTGTCTACTCGGGCGAGCTAGCCAGTGTATTAACCAAGCTTGTTCGGCATTTGGCAACTGACGATAGCAGCATGGTCAGCTTGTATTTCGGAGCCGAGCTTACTGAGGCAGAGGCGGAGGACTTGGCTGAAGTGCTTGGTAACGAGCTCCCCAATATAGAAGTCGAAGTATATTCTGGCGGGCAGCCGCTGTATCACTTGATTGTCAGCGTGGAGTAAGCAAATTAGCAAACTCTTTGCGCGGCGTATATGGTAATGTCTACCAGGGTTGTACCTTACAAAAGAAGGAAGTGGCTACCTATGTTAAGTTCATTAAGCATTAATGATTTTGCCGCCAAATTAGCTTCTGATGAAGTACCACCAGGCGGGGGAAGTACGGCGGCTATCTACGGACTAATGGCGGCATCGCTGCTAGAGATGGCAATAACCTATTCGGAAAAAACTCCTAAGCCGGTGGAAAATAGCGAAATTCTTATTGCAAAACAAGCCGATTTGGCCAGAGTACATATTGAACTAACAATTTTGATTGACCGAGATGCCTTAGCTCTCCGCGGTCTGCTGGCGGCTGCCGGCTTATCAGAAACCAGCTTGGAACAGCAAAAGGTGCGTAATGTGGCGTTACAAAAGGCGCTGAAACAGGCGGCGGAAGTACCGCTGGAAACAGCCAGAGCTTGTCTTGAGGTCATGGAAATCGGCAAAGCCATTGTCACTATGGTGGATAAAATGGTAATAAGTGATTTGATGGCAGGTGTGGTGGCTGCTCACGCGGGCATTGCTGCCAGTCTCTTGAGTACAGCAATCAATCTGGGCGAAATTCAGGATGAAACATTGGTCAGCGGCCTTGCCGGCCAGATTTATCTGCTGAGAACAACCGGTGATGAGCTTAAAGCTGTTCTGGAAGATATGGTATACAGTCAAGAGCCGTTTACTGTTTTGCGGGGATAATTCTTTTAAGAAACAGGACTGTCTAAATAGCAAAAAATCCTGCGTCCACTTGCTAGCAAGGATGCAGGATTTTTTTAAGCAATATCTGTTTGCGGACAGAGTCAAGCGCAAGTCGTATTTTCTTTACTCTTTCGGGACTTGCTTGAGACTAAGGCCAATGCGTTTGCGTTCTTCGTCAACATGTATGACCACCACGTCGATAATGTCGCCGACAGAGACTATTTCGGTGGGATGGCGGAAATGCTTGTGACTAAGTTCCGAGCGGTGGATTAGACCGTTAATTTTGATGCCGATATCAACAAATACACCAAAGTCAGTCACGTTGTGAACAGTGCCTTTGACCAGTGTACCAGGCGTAATATCAGATAGCTTGACAATATTTTTGCGGGTTTGCGGAGGCGGTACATCTTCGCGCGGGTCACGCCCCGGTTTGGCTAAGGCGGCCAGGATGTCCCGGATGGTGGGTTCACCGGCACTCAGTTCAGTGGCCAGGCTAGCGACACTCGCGGCTGGTGCGGCTTGCTGCAGAGCGGCAAGCTTATTTTTATCCAACAAGTCTTTTATGGTGAAGCCGAGTTTAGCTAAAATAGCTTCGGCTAGTTCATAAGACTCGGGGTGAACCGGGGTGTTGTCAAGCGGGTTACCTGCCTGGGCAATTCGCAGGAAGCCAGCGCACTGGGTAAAAGCGGCCTTGCCTAGCCGTGCTACTTTTAATAGCTCTTTGCGGCTTTTGAACTGGCCGTTTTCGGTGCGGTACGCCACAATGTTTTTAGCAACACTGGCGTTGATGCCGGCAATATAGGTTAGCAGTGCCGGCGAAGCTGTATTAAGCTCAACACCGACATGGTTAACGCAGGATTCTACGACATTGGTCAGGGTTTGACCAAGTTCCTTTTGGTTGACATCATGTTGGTACTGGCCGACACCGATGGATTTGGGATCAATTTTGACAAGCTCGGCCAGCGGGTCTTGGACACGGCGGGCAATGGAGACTGCGCCGCGGATAGATACATCTAAATCAGGCAGCTCTTCTTTGGCCAGCTTGGAGGCCGAGTATACCGAGGCTCCGGCTTCGTTGGTAATGATGTAGTGGATGTTCAGGTTATGGTCATTGATCAGACCGGCGGCAAATTCCTCGGTCTCATAGGAAGCTGTGCCGTTGCCGATGGAGATAAGGGTAACGCCATGTTTTTGAATCAGGGCTAATGCCCTGGCGGCGGATTCCTGGCGCTGGCGTTCACTCATAGTTAGATAAAGTGTATCGATGTCCAGCACGGAGCCTGTCGGGCTTATTACAGCCAGCTTACAGCCTGTGCGGTAGCCGGGGTCAAGTCCCATAACAGTATGGCCAGCCAGCGGTGCTTGCAGCAATAACGGCCGCAGGTTGAGGCCGAAGACGCGGATAGCCTGCTTTTCGGCATTTTCAGTCAAAAGGGCGCGGATTTCCCGCTCTAATGCCGGGAATAACAGGCGTTTGTAGCCATCCGTAATGGCATCGGTAATGACTTGGGTGAAGATCGAAGAACCGGTAATTACCTTACTGGCAATAAGCTTGATATTGGTTTCCGGGTTAGTAGCTAATTCAACTTTGAGGACATCTTTGGTTTCGCCGCGATTGACGGCCAAAATCCGGTGAGAGGGCATGCGATTGACTGGTTCGTGGTAATCTTTGTAGGTCAAAAACTCTTTGGCTTCTGTTTCGGCTACCCCCAGTTGGGTGGCGATCTCAGACTTTTGCCACAACTCTTTGCGAAGCAGGGCGCGGATGTCAGCGCGCTCACTGACGGTTTCGGCAATGATGTCCTGGGCGCCGCTTAGTGCCTGTTCGGCAGAAGTAATTTCATGTTCTTCATTTATGTACTCTGCCGCTATTTCCAATGGATTGCCCAAAGTCAGCTGCTGAGCCAGAATTATTTCGGCCAGCGGTTCAAGCCCTTTTTCCCGGGCGATTTGTGCTCTTGTCCGTTTTTTGGGACGGTAGGGCAGGTACAGGTCTTCCAGCTCCTGAAGTTTGGTGGCTGACTGAATGGCCTGAGCCAGTTCCGGGGTTAATTTTTCTTGCGCCTCAATACTGCTAAGAATTTCTTCCTGGCGTTTGATAAGATTACGCAGGTATTGGGTACGCTCTTCAATAGTACGGATATGTTCTTCGTTTAGCTCGCCGGTGGCTTCTTTGCGGTAACGAGCGATAAACGGGACGGTATTGCCGTCATCTAATAAGTTCATGGTAGCCGTTACCTGAAAAGGCTTGACGGCCAGCTCATGTGCAATTATGGCAGGGATATCGGTAATTAGCATTTGTTCACCAGCTTTAGTTAGTTTTGTTTATTCTTGCTATATTATAATCAGTTTTCACGGTTAGCACAATATAAGGGTACTATATATTCGGCAGTATAGCGGTTTTTAGGTGTTGTTTTAGCGTATTTACGGCAAAATATAGCCTGACAATAAAAGGATTATTTTCCAGGATGCAGAACAAGAAACGAATAGAATATCTGGTCCAATATCTAGGTAGGGGACTAAAGGGACGGTTTAGTAGTGATTGTTTCTATTGAAGATTATATGCGCCGACAAATTATAAAACTTGCCTGGCCGGTTATTCTGGAAGGCGCCGGGGTCATGGCTGTAGGTGTGCTAATCACTGCGATGGTAGGTCGTCTTGGCGCGGTGGCATTGGCGGCGGTTGGTTTGGCAACCATGCTGCAATTTTCAACCGCTATGGTGTTTGCTGCTGCCGGCACAGGGGCGGCAGCTATTGTCGCTCGGGAAAGCGGCGCGGGGAACTGGCGGGAAGTCAGGAATATTACCGGTCAGGCTATTATGCTGGGGGCGGCTTTTGGCCTAGTATTAGCTGGTATTGGCTGGCTCGCCGCCGAGTATGTACTGAGTTTGACGGCGGCTGAGCCTGAAGTCGCGGAATTGGCTGCTGGACTTGTTAAAATTTCTTTTTTGTTTACGCCCATGTACTTAGTTATGTCGATTGGCAGTGCTGCCCTGCGGGGTATGGGGAAAACTCGGACAGCTTTTTATATTACGCTTAGTACCAATATATTAGCAATAGGTGGTTCCTATATACTTGTTTTCGGACAGGGTGTGAAGGCACTGGGGTCATATGGCGCTGCCTGGGGGTTAGGCATATCGCATTTGGTGGGCAGTGTAGTGGTCTTGATCGTACTTAATCGCCTGCCAAAGGTTCAGCTATCCTGGCGGCATACATTGGTAATTCGTACTAAGGTAATTACGCGCATTCTCGATATTAGTGTGCCGGCCGCTTTAGAGCAATTGGCATTGCAAAGCGGCCGGATGGTGTTTACCTTTATGCTGACTGGCGTGGGAGCTTTGCAGTTTGCCGCTCATCAAATTGCCATTCAAATTGAGTCCATGTCTTTTTTGCCGGGCTTTGGTTTTTCGGTGGCAGCGATGACGCTTGTTGGCCAGTATTTGGGCAAAGGCATGCCCCACCGGGCTGAGCAGTTTGCCTGGATGACTAATAAAATTGCGTGCTTAAGTATGGCGGTAGTCGGGTTAGCAATTTTTATCTTTGCTGAGCAACTCGCGGCTTTGTTTATTGATGACCAACAGGTGGTTAGTTGGGGTACTCTGTGTGTCATGATTTCGGTATTGGAGCAGCCTACGCTTGCCATTTGTTTTGTGTTGGGGGGAGCGCTGCGCGGGGCGGGCGATACCAAATGGCCGATGTATATTACGACAACAGGCGTATGGCTGATACGCTTGCCGCTAGCCTATTTGTTTATTGCGGTTTGGGGTTATGATATTACGGCTGCCTGGTACATAACTGCCGTAGATTTTTTGCTTAGGGGAGCCATTCTGTGGTGGCGGTTTGACTCAAAAAAATGGGCAAAAAAATAGCATAGTCATTTTATATTTTGTGCTACCTTACAAACTGAGAGTAATACGATTCGTTTGGTATTTTGGAACTTAGGTAATGTATCATTTTTCCCATCTCGTCTCTCACCGTTTCACCAGGCCAATCTTCGGGTAATAAAGGAAGTGGCAGGATTGGATCGGCAATAAATAGTTCAGATAATTGTTCTCCTAAATATAAATAATGTACAAAGATATCTAACGGAGAGGCCGATCCTGGTAAAGATTGGACGGAGGGAAGGAATTCCTGATTAAACCAACTCATTTTCTCATTATATAAATGTATAATTTTATCGAGTTGCCACAGCTTTTCAGCTTCTTTTGGAGATATCGGATTTACAAGGAAATTACCTCTTACAATGGTAATATTGTCATGTATTTGATAGTTAGTTGCTAAATCGCTGACCTCTTGCGCATAGTCCCAAGGAGAAATATAAACACTGTTATATAGCATGCCAAATCCTAGGCGGATAAGATCAGACCGAAATAAATCCCGCATTTTACGATTTGTTTCTGGAATTTCTAACATTACTATGTACCATGTATTCGCCCATTCCGCTCGGTGTTTAATAGGTTTGTGATTGACAGAATTAAGGCAGACTAAGCCAATATCAGTAATAGAATAGGTAGAACGGGTGGGTGAAGTAATATAGCCCGCCTTTTTCATTTTGGATAAAGTATTGCGAATGTGCTGTGGTGAATAACTGCGAGCCATATATATGGAAATCAACTCATGAGTTTCAATTTGGGGAACATGTGATAACAGAAACAAAAGCTGTTTTTCAATTGATATCAAAATAAAAAACCTCACTTACAGCATATGATGGTAAAAAAGACGTACAGGAAAGTATTGACAAAAATACAAAAGAATATATAATAGAAATATAAACGGCCGTATTATTTTATATTATAAATGGGAATGTTAGGATTATGTCAGTGATATTGTACTTTGATTGTTTTTTTCTGTCAATCTCGTTAACAGATATTCTTTAGAATTTAGGAGGTTAGGCTTTTGAGGAAAATCATATTTCTGTTTTTAAGTTTGATGGTATTTGTGAGTGGTATTGTTACGGCTGCTCCCATTGACACTACGCCGATCATTGTAAAATCTTATGGGCATGCGGCTTTTCAGTTAAATCATGGTGATACTTCGATTATATTTGATCCGTATTTAACAGGTAACCCCAATAATATAGCAACACCTGAAGAAATTAAGACAAATTACATATTAGTTTCCCACGCACATTCGGATCATTTGGGTGACACTTTTACTATTGCGAAACGCAGTGACGCAACAGTGATTAGTACGTTTGAAGTTGCTAATTTAGCAAGTGAACAAGGGTGTAAGACATATCCTCAACATATTGGGGGTAAAGCTAACTTCGATTTTGGTTATGTACGTATCACTCCTGCTCAACATGGTGCGGGAGTCGCCGGAGGAGAAGCCTGCGGATTTATAGTGAATTTTTACGGTAAGACCATTTATTTTGCCGGAGATACAGGGATATTTGGAGACATGGCATTACTGGGAACATTGGAAGATATTGACTATGCATTTTTGCCAATCGGTGATAACTTCACTATGGGTCCAAAGGATGCCGCTCTGGCAGCAGGCATGCTAAAAGCCAAAAAGGTTATACCGATGCATTATAATACATGGCCTGTGATTAAACAGTCTGCCGAGGATTTTAAGCGTGATGTGGAAAAACGGTATAATAATATCCATGTAATTACTTTGCAACCAGGACAATCTACAACCTTATAGCTAGCATAATTGACTAAGCAGACCTTGAGCAAAGGAAAAGCTATAGTAAAACCCCCTAATCGTAGTTATACGATAGGGGGCTTTAGAGTCGTGTTTTTTTTTGCTTGCTTATTCGGCAATTATACTTACAATCTTAAGCTGCGGTTTCATGGATAAATCGATAATTTGGGCAGAGGAAAAAATAATGGCGCGTGATCGCGTTTCAGCAAGCTGGATGGTAGGGGTAGGCGCAAAGCGTACTTTGTTTTTGATAACATACGCTTTTTGATTGTTATTTAGTCTGACTAAACAGCCAACCGGATAAAGTGGCGTAGTATGGAAAAAGGCTCGTAGCAGATACATATCAAAGACAGTGTTGCCGTTTGCCAGCATGTTTTCCATAATAGCGTTGCGGGATTCACCTGATGCAGCAGAAGTATTGGCCACATTATCAAAATGATTGGCAATAGCTACTAGCCGTGATAACGGATGAATTTCTTTGCCAGACAAACCGGACGGATAACCCTGGCCATCATAACGTTCATGGTGTTCAGCCGCAATTCGCGAAACGATGGTTCCCACTTTATTTTTAAGTAAGAGCTGTTGACCGTAAATAGGGTGCAATTGGCCATGGTCGATTGCCGAACCATCGATAGCAGGCATAACTAATTTGCCCAAATCGTGAAAAAGCGCTCCCAGCGCCAAATCCATAAGGACTGGACGTGGCAGCTTAATATAAAGACCGGTTGCTATCACCATCAGACAGACATTAACGACATGGTCAATTTCATCCTTATTAGGCTGGCGCACTTGTACGTTGAGAATATCCCCCAGATTTTTTTCAGTTTCGTCAATAACCTGTTCTACAGTTTGTTGAATTTGTTTCAAATACATTGTTTGGATGCCGGTATTAAGAATATCCTGGTTTTTTTTATGAAAAAGCGAACGGAAACACAAGGAAAGCTCCTCGCGTACTTCAGGGGCAACTACCTTGTGCTTTTTTAGTTCTTCGGCATAGGGATCATAAATAGGAAGATTGGTTATTCCAAGTTCGGCAAGCCGAGTAATATAGTATTCTGTGAGGGCAATGCCTCGTTCCAACAGTAGATTGCCATTATCATCAATAATATTATGTGCTAATATCATGCCTGCTTTTGTTTCATTGATAAGCATAAGGTACCCTCCTTATAGGCCTACCATTATTATACATAATCAAAATTAGAAAGGAAATACGTTTTTGTCCTGGTTTTTTAGGACTTTTAACCTATACATAATGTAAGGCACAACGTTCTTTACCCCGGCATATTATGTTAGTAACGAAGTTGTAAATGGTTACCTCGAAGGGAGGGATAAAAATGTCATCCTTAGTCGCTGCAGGAAAAGCTAATCTGCAATTAACAGCTCTTGCAACAGTATTGCTAGGTATCTTGGGGGTATTTTCCCTGATGCCTAAGGTTTTTTATATTGTCTATACCGATGAACTTTATTTAAGCATGCATTCAGTGATCGAAATCAGTTGTTTAGCTATTGGGATAAGTGTATTTGTGGTAGTGTGGTATGGTTGGCCGCAGACAAAAAGCAGCCGTGACTTAGTGATTGCCATGGCTTTTATGGCAGTAGCCTTATTAGATCTAGCTCATATATTGTCTTATAAAGGAATGCCAGCTTTTATTACCCCTAATAGCGAGAACAAAGCATCCTTGTTTTGGATTATCAGCCGGGTGCTTGCCGGTGGCGGTCTGCTAGCTGCCGCTTATATTCCACGGCGCAGCAAAAACCCGGTCTTTCACCGGTTGTATCTGTTGACTGTCACAATTACTATGACAATGGCCGGTATTGCTTTGGTAGTATTATTTGAACATTCCTTGACCCCCATGTTTATAGCGGCACAGGGGCAAACCCTGGAAAAGAAGGTGCTTGAATATCTGACTATGCTGCTTAATATTTTGGCTATTTATATATACGGCCAGCGCAACCCGTCCCAGCAAGCCGTGTTTTGGCTACGAGCCAGTCTGGTATGTAGTCTGGTAGCCGGTCTGGCATTTGCCTTATATGAAAACGCCTATGACAGTATTAACTTACTGGGACATGTGTATAAATTCATGGCTTATTACTGTGTGCTAAGATCGTTGTTGCAAACCTCTGTTTTACGTCCCTATATGCATATTTCCCGTCTAAATCGAGCACTCAGATCCATGGTTGCCAAAAATATGGGTCTTTATAAAGATTCCAAGGATAGTGAACGTATTCTGCAACAGGCCTTTATTCAGTTAGGTGCCACACTCGCAAGCAAGCATGATTTGGAAGGTATGCTGCAACAAGTTGTATTAGCAACCGGAACCGTATTTCAATGTGATCATGTCTATTTGGCGCTAGCAGAAAACAAAACCCTACGGATAGTGGCATATATCAGCAGTTTTAAGCCACCAGACAAAATCAATCCTGCGCGAAGTTTTATGGGCAAAGTATTTACCGAGAAAAAACCGCTTGTCGTTGATTATATCAGCCGTTATCCGGAATGTATTATTGACGCCGTCAACCAGGCCGGACTTAAATCAATGGTGGGTGCACCCATCAGGCATAATGGCGATGTCATTGGCGTACTGGAGATTTTTTCCCGCAAGGAAAAAGAATTTACGCAGCATGATGCCCAATTTCTGAGTGTATTTTCCCATCAGGCGGGTGAAGCGATTAAGAATGCCCGAGCCTATGAAACTACAGTCGAGAGTTTTGCCGAACTCAGTCTGCTTTATGATATTGTCAAAGAGCTGGCTATTCAGAAATCGCCGGCTACGATCCTGACACGGGTAGCCGACAAACTCTATAATTTGTTTGCCGCCAATGGCGTAGTGGCGTTTATTATGCATTAC
>JAEZVB010000076.1 GCA_023443285.1 Bacillota bacterium | reverse complement strand
TCTTGCGGAATTTTGCCACGGCAGAATATGTTGAATACGTGGATGGCAAGTGGCAAATTAAAGTGATTGTTGTAATGGAGCATAATTAACTTGGGTTTTTAACTTTTCCCAAGCCTATTTTTGCGTTGTAAGCTCCGAGGAGGACAATAATGACAGAGTGGAAAAATGACACTGAACTTTTTGCAATTATGCGCAAAGAACTTTATACACCGGTAATTGGTGATATTCTTGACAAACTAGGACGGTATCATCAGTTCTTGCCACAAGCCGTACAACCCCTAAAAGAGGACATGGTACTTGTTGGCCGGGCTATGCCAGTATTGATGATTGACGTATATGGAGAGCAGAAAAAGCCGTTTGGCCTACTGACAGAAGCTCTTGACCAATTGCAGCCGGGCGAAATTTATATAGCTAGTGGCGGCGATATGCGTTGTGCCTATTGGGGAGAACTCTTGACGGCGACTGCCAAAACACGGGGAGCAAACGGGGCGGTCGTCAATGGTTTCCATCGCGATACCCCGATGGTGCTGGAACAGAACTGGCCGGTATTTTCGCGTGGCCGGTATGCTCAGGATTCGGGTGTCAGAACACAGGTTGCCGATTACCGATGTCCGATTGAGATTGACAGCGTTTGGGTCAATCCTGGCGATTTGGTGTTTGCCGATCTTGACGGTGTATTAATTATTCCCAAGGAAGTGGAAAGGGAAGTTGTTATTCAGGCTTTGGAAAAGGCCAGGGCAGAAAAAGTGGTGCGCCAAGATATTGAAAATGGTCTTTCCAGCACAAATGCCTTCAAAAAATACGGAATCCTGTAATAGATTGATGATTTACCGTCGCAATAGCGGCGGTTTTTTTACACTGTGGCATAGTCATAACATTGGAATTCATTATAATAACAAACCGTAGTAATTTTTTATTAGCGAAATAGGATTTTTTTATTATGTAGCGAATATGTAAAAAATGCAAGAATTCCAAAAAAATACATGGGAGCTTACAATGAAACCGGAAAAATTACTGGAGACATATATACCGTTAGTCGATTTTATTGCCGATATTATGGGGCCACAGTGTGAAGTGCTTTTGCATGATATCATACATGTTCAAAATTCAGTAATAGCTATTCGCAACGGCTATATAAGCGGGCGGCAGCTAGGTTGCCCGTTGACTGACTTAGGCTTTGAATTATTGGAAAACAAATTGTATGAAAAACAAACGGCCATTGTTAATTATTTAAGCCGTACGGCAGGCGGCGAGAAATTACGCTCCTCCACCTATTTTATCAAAGATGAAAATAGCAAACTAATCGGCATGTTGTGCGTTAATTTGCTTATTTCAGCAGATAACCAAGCGGCCAAGGAGTTAACAAACAAGCTTATTCAGGTGCTGTTTGCAAATAACCAAGCGACACCTGCTGTTGGTAACGACGATGAAATAGTTGTGGAATCGCTACATACCTCGATTGAGAATGTCGTGGACGCAGCTATCGAGAAAACAGTTGAAAAATATAATATACCTGTTGAACGAATGTCTATTGAGGAAAAAATGGCATTTGTGCAAGAGCTAAACACAAAAGGAATTTTTAAGATAAAAGGCGCTATAACCAAGGTGGCCAGTACATTGCAAACCTCAGAAAGTACAATTTATCGCTATTTATCAACAAACATCCATCGGCAAGGCCATTAAGTCTCAGCTCTCGTCAGGCTTAATGAATTAATATTTTGCGATTATTCCTGGTGGTCATAGGTAAGTACAGGTAGTGATAGTGAATTAGGGGAGGATTTTATGAATAGCAATACCAAGCGAAAAATGCAGACAATGGATGGAAATACGGCAGCAGCGCACATATCATACGCGTTTACAGATGTAGCCGCTATTTTTCCAATTACACCGTCGTCCAATATGGCCGAAAGTGTTGACGAGTGGGTAGCCCAGGGCAGAAAAAATATCTTTGGCCAGACGGTAGAGGTCGTGGAAATGCAATCCGAGGGTGGTGCTGCCGGAGCGGTGCACGGCTCTTTGCAGGCCGGCGCGTTGACAACTACCTATACCGCCTCGCAAGGGCTGCTGCTTATGATTCCCAATATGTACAAGATTGCCGGAGAGCTTTTGCCTGGTGTATTCCATGTCAGTGCCAGGGTTGTCGGGGCAAATGCCATTAGTATCTTTGGTGATCACTCGGATGTTATGGCAACAAGGCAGACGGGGTTTGCTTTGCTGGCAGAGAGCAGTGTACAGCAAGTTATGGATTTGTCGGCTGTGGCGCATTTGGCTGCCATTAAGGGACGAGTCCCGTTCCTCAATTTTTTTGATGGTTTTAGGACTTCCCATGAAATACAAAAAATTGAGGTACTCGAATATGACGAATTAACTGGATTGGTGGATCAGGCTGCGTTGGCCAGCTTTCGGCGCAGAGGCTTAAATCCCGATCATCCGGTGCTGCGGGGGACGGTGCAGAATTCTGATATCCATTTCCAGCAGCGAGAGGTAACTAACCGGTATTATCAAGACCTGCCGGATATAGTAGAAGACTATATGGCTGAAATCTCCAAACTGACCGGGCGGGAATATCACCTGTTCAACTATTACGGAGCCGAGGATGCCGACCGCATGATTATTGCTATGGGTTCGATGTGTGAGGCCATTGAAGAAATGGTGGATCATCTAAATAGCAAAGGTGAAAAAGTCGGTTTGCTTACTGTCCATTTGTACCGGCCTTTCTCGATCAAGCACTTCTTTAAATATATCCCTAAAACCGTTAAGAAAATTGCTGTTTTGGACAGAACCAAAGAAATGGGATCCTTAGCAGAGCCCTTATATCTTGACGTAAAAGCAGCATTCTATACCGGCGATTGGCAGCCGGTCATTGTTGGCGGCCGCTGCGGCATTGGCGGCAAAGATGTTGTGCCCCAGCATATTCAGGTTGTGTATGAGAATCTGAAGCAAGATCAGCCCCGCGATAACTTTACTGTCGGTATTGTTGATGACGTGACCTATACCTCCTTGCCTTTCGGCGAGGATATTGATACCACTCCATCAGGAACAAAGGCCTGTAAGTTCTGGGGCCTGGGTTCAGATGGAACTGTGGGAGCCAATAAAAGTGCAATTAAAATAATCGGCGATCACACTGACATGTATGCGCAGGCCTACTTTGCTTATGATTCCAAAAAGTCCGGCGGGGTTACTATTTCGCATTTGCGTTTTGGCAAACAACCGATAAAAGCCCCCTATCTGATTAACAAGGCCGATTTTATTGCTTGCCACAACCAGTCTTATGTAGATAAATATAATGTGGTGGAAGGCTTAAAACCGGGCGGTAGTTTTCTTCTCAATTGTACCTGGGACGCGCAGGAACTTGATAAAAATCTGCCGGCTGCGATGAAACGCTATATTTTTGTAAATAAGATCAACCTGTACACAATTGATGCGGTAGGTATTGCCCAGCAAATTGGCCTTGGCGGCAGGATCAATATGATTATGCAGGCGGCCTTCTTCCAAATTGCCGCAATTATTCCAGTAGAAGAGGCGTTACATTACCTAAAAGAGGCGGTCGCGAAATCATACGGCAAAAAAGGCGAAAAGGTTGTTGTTATGAACAACGCCGCTATTGATCAGGGGGTAACCGCAATTGTCAAAATAGATGTACCGGCAGCCTGGGGACATGCCCAGGATAGCGAGCAGATTTCAGAAAATGTGCCGGCATTTATTGAAAATGTGCTAAAGCCAATGAACAGGCAGGCTGGAGATACCTTGCCTGTAAGCGCGTTTGTCTGTGTGGAAGACGGCACTTTCCCCCTTGGCACTTCTGCTTATGAGAAACGTGGTATTGCCATCCATGTGCCTGAATGGCAAATGGATGAGTGCATTCAGTGTAACCAATGTGCCTATGTTTGCCCGCATGCAGCCATTAGGCCGGTACTTGCCAGCGAGCAGGAAGTGCAAACAGCGCCAGAAGGTTTTACTGTGGCTCAAGCTACCGGTATCAAAGAGTTGAATTTCCGCATGGCGATTTCTCCGTTTGATTGTACCGGCTGCGGTAATTGTGCTCAGGTATGCCCAGCCAAAGAAAAAGCTTTGATTATGAAGCCGCTTGATACCCAGTTGGCGCAGGCCAAGCTTTGGGATTATGCCCTGTCATTAACCCCGAAGGCCAATCCGCTTACTAAGGCAACCGTTAAGGGCAGTCAGTTTGAACAACCGCTGCTGGAATTTTCCGGCGCTTGTGCCGGTTGCGGCGAAACCCCTTATGCCAAGCTTGTGACCCAATTGTTTGGTGATAGAATGATGGTAGCAAATGCAACCGGCTGCTCTTCCGTATGGGCCGGCAGCACGCCGTCAATACCTTATACGAAAAATCACCGGGGACATGGTCCGGCCTGGGGCAACTCGCTATTTGAGGATAATGCCGAATATGGACTTGGCATGTTTTTGGGAGTAAAACAGATAAGAAACAAACTGGTCATGGATATAGAGAAGGCTGCTAAGCTAAACTTGGGACAAGAGTTCAAAGCAGCTTGCGAAGAGTGGCTTGTCAATAAAGATAATGGCGAGGGAACAAGGGACAGGGCCGATACATTGATTGCGGCTCTGGAAAAGGTTAAAGGCAACGATGCTTTGCTGAATGAAATCTACAAAAACAAAGACTTTTTGGTTAAACGTTCCCAGTGGATATTTGGTGGGGACGGCTGGGCATATGATATCGGCTTTGGCGGCCTTGACCATGTACTGGCAGCCGGCCAAGACGTAAATGTGTTGGTATTTGATACCGAAGTATACTCTAATACAGGTGGTCAGTCTTCCAAGGCTACGCCGACGGCCGCTATTGCCAAATTTGCGGCCAGTGGTAAACGTACTAAGAAAAAAGACCTTGGGATGATTGCCCTGAGTTATGGGTATGTATATGTTGCGCAAATTGCGATGGGAGCCGATAAAAATCAAACCCTGAAAGCTATTGCCGAGGCCGAGGCATATCCAGGGCCTTCCTTGATTATTGCCTATGCTCCGTGTATCAATCATGGCCTCAAGGCCGGGATGGGTTGCAGCCAGCAAGAAAGTAAACGCGCAGTTGACTGCGGTTATTGGGCGTTATACCGTTACAATCCGCAACACCAGGAGGCTGGTAAAAACCCGTTTACCATGGATTCAAAAGAGCCAACACTGGATTTTAAAGAGTTCTTGATGGGTGAAGTACGGTATTCATCTTTAGAAAAACAATTTCCCGCTATGGCTGAGGCTTTGTTTGAAAAAACCGAGCGCGATGCTAAGGAGCGGTTGGCAAAATACCGGCAATTGGCCAACAACCCCGTGCTGTAGGAAGCTCCCCATAAGTCGCCAAGCTAGAGAATCTGAGCTGCAGCAATCAATTGATTGCTAGCAGCTCAGATTTTTAAAAGGATTTTGCACCTCCCGATGAATTATATAATAAAGTGAGGTGTATTGGCTTAATGACTACTATAGTGGATGTAGAGCGCTGGATAAGCAAAGACGAGAAGGAAGCAATCGTAGTTTTATCGGGAGAATATTGGCTTGTCCACTTGGAAACCAAGCAAGGAAAGATGATTGGCAGATCGATAGAAGAGGCCAGGGAAATGCTAAAAGAGTTAGACAAACATAACGAATTTATCGATTTGTAATCAATTAGTATAAATTTCGCCGATTTAAGAGAATTGAAATAAAATACCTGACGTTAGGAAGCGTCAGGATTTTTGTGTGCTTGATCGTATGGCTTAGCTGTTTAGATCGACAGAGTGAACGGATTTGGCAGAATGCTTAAGCAGCCACTTTGTAAACTCAGTAATCAGGAAGGGAAAGGGAGCGATTGCTAGTAGAAAAAGCCACTCCTGTACTCCGGGTTCAATAGTCCTAAATATCAAGTGCAAAGGCCCATAAACGGATAGCAAAAGAAGCCCAAAAGAGAGGGCGACGCCGCCGTTTAGGAATTTGTTGCTGAAGAAGCCCAGTGTAAACGCATTATAATAATCTGAGCGGGCAGCGTAAGCGCAGGTAATCTGGGTGATAATCAGGGTAATAAAAGCAAAGGTACGGGCAATAGTAAGGTCGCCGCTATAGGTAACTAACGCATAGTGGAAAGCGCTTAAAACCGTGATTGCAATGGCAAGACTTTGCACTAAAATCATAGCCTTAAGGTTGCTGCCCATTAATGGGGCAGCGGGATCACGGGGTTTAAGGTGCATTACGTTAGGCTCTTTTCTTTCAACACCAAGAGCCAACGCGGGGAAGGCATCAGTTACCAGGTTAACCCACAACAATTGAATCGGTAATAAGGGGATAGGCCAGGCAAACAGAATGGCAAAGAAAATGACCAGTACTTCTGAGGCGTTACAGGAAAGTAGAAAGTAGACGAATTTTTTAATATTGGTATAAATGACCCGGCCTTCTTCGACCGCTGAAACAATAGTGGAAAAGTTATCATCAGCTATGATCATATCGGCAGTTTCTTTGGTAACATCAGTACCTGTTATGCCCATGGCCACACCAATATCCGCTTTCTTCAAAGCCGGGGCATCATTCACACCGTCTCCGGTCATAGCTACAATATGCTTGTTGCTGCGCAAGGCATCAACAATCGCTACTTTGTGCTCTGGTGATACGCGGGCGAAGACTCCGATATTTTCTACAGCCTGTTTTAATTCGGATGCGGACATGTCATCAAGTTGTTTTCCGGTAAGTAGCTGGGTATTGCTTACTATAATGCCAAGCTCTTTGGCAATGGCAAGAGCAGTATCGGGATGATCGCCAGTAATCATTACTGGACGGATACCGGCGTTTTTGCACAACTCAACCGCTGCTTTTACCTCCATGCGGGGTGGATCAATCATGCCCAACAGTCCGACAAATACGAGCGTGCTTTCAATAGCAGCAGGATTAGTCAGATTCGGTTTGGTGTCAAAGTCGCGATAAGCTACGGCAAGTACCCGCAGTGCGTGAGAAGCCAGCTCTTGGTTAGCAGCCTTGATAAACGATATATCTTGGTCGGTTAATGGGCGGGTGGAGCCGTTTTCCATGATGGCGTCGCAGCGACTTAACAGGACATCTGGGGCACCTTTGGTGAAGGTGCGGAATTTGTCTTGGATGGGATGCAGCGTAGTCATCATTTTGCGGTCTGAGTCAAACGGGATCTCCTGCAACCGGGGAAATTGCTGCGTTAGTTGCGATTGGGTATACCCCCCTTTGTAACCTGCAACAACCAACGCGCCTTCGGTAGGATCACCGATTATTGACCAGCTTGTATTAGCTTCTGTAGATGTTAGATTGGCATCATTGCACAACATGGCTCCGCGCAGGAGCAAGGCAAGATCAGGTTCGGTGGTTACGTCTACCGGTTGCTCATTATGGGTAAGCTGTCCAACCGGATTGTAGCCTTCGCCGCTGACGCCATATATTTTGGATAGGGTAAAAACCTTGACAACAGTCATTTGATTTTGGGTGAGTGTTCCGGTTTTATCAGAGCAAATTACCGAAATGCTGCCCAGGGTTTCTACGGCATGGAGTTTTTTCATAATAGAGTTCTTTTTGGCCATTCGCTGCATGCCCAGGGCTAGCACAATAGTTACAACAGTCGGTAAGCCCTCAGGGATAGCGGCAACGGCCAAGCTAATTGAGGTCATAAGCATTAGATGGATTTCGTTGACGGTTAATGCGCCGTCCTGATAGGCTTCCCATAGACCTAAACCAAAGATAATAACACAGACTGCCAAGCAGGCAATGCCCAGGCCTTTGCCAAATTCGGCCAGTTTCTTTTGCAGTGGAGTACTATCCTCTTTCGCAGCTTGGAGAATTTGAGCAATTTTGCCGATCTCGGTGTTCATGGCTGTGCCGACGGCGATGGCTTTACCGCGGCCATAAGTCACAACGGTGCTCATAAAGCCCAGGTTGTGGCGGTCGGCCAGGGGTGGTTGGCCATTAATGACATCACAGTTTTTCTCTACAGGCACGGATTCGCCAGTTAATGAGGATTCTTGAACCTTTAAATTAAATGAGTCAATA
Organism: Bacillota bacterium; assembly: GCA_023443285.1. Lineage (GTDB taxonomy): Bacteria > Bacillota > Negativicutes > Sporomusales > Sporomusaceae > Sporomusa. Next base: position 42,845 of record JAEZVB010000076.1, on the reverse strand, counting down.
AGACGTACATCGGCAGGGATATAATCCCCGGCTTCAAGGATAATAATGTCGCCAGGTACTAGTTCGCGGGAAGGAAGGGTAGTGAGGTAACCATCGCGGATAACTTTAGATGTCGGGGCGCTCATCATTTTTAAGGCTTGCAAGGCTTTTTCGGCTTTGGCCTCCTGGAATAGGCCTAAAGCAGCATTTAGCAGCACGATGATGATAATGACCAAAGCATCAACAACTTCACCAACGGCAAGAGAAACCAGGCTGGCTATTAAAAGAATTAACACTAAAAAATCTTTGAACTGATGGAAAAACTTTTTCCATAAAGGGTCGCGCGCTTTTTCCTGTAGTTCGTTATAACCATGGTTCGTTCGGCGACTGTCCACTTCGGCTGATGTTAGGCCGCGGTCTAAATCTGAGTTTAGTGCAGTTAGTGTATCAAAGACGGTTAACTGATGCCAAGGTTTCTCCATTTTGCAACCCCCTTGTTAATGAATGACCTGCGTAGTGTTAGCCAACATGATAAATCGTAAGCCATAGGTAGAATCCTGTGTAGTCTCAGTGGGCTAGATAGATAAAAGACCTTGTCCTAGTAAAGGCAAGGTCGTATCAACAACAAATGTTGCAACAAAGCCTGGTTAATGTGGGCATTGACGACTTTGCTGTTTCGATTCTCTTATAGAGAGAAAATATGTATATTATTAATTATATTCTTCGGTGGCAATAGTTGTCAATAAATGAACAACTTGTCTGATCAGGCCTTATGGGGTTAGAAGCTATAAGTGAAGTTTAGCATAGCAACCTATGAATTATAGTGGAGTTGCCGTGCGGCTAGTAGGCAATTTGAGAATCTTCGGGTATAATTAATATATGCATCTTTAAAGAGAGGGAGTGTGCCGAATGGAAAGGAAATCATCTCAGTCTGTTGAGAAACTAGGCAGAATATCGCCAGTACTTCCCATTCGTTTCTTTAAACCGCTACCCGATCAAAGTGAACTGCGAAAAAGAAAGCAGAAAAATCAACAATTTAAGCAGGAAGAAAAACCGCTATTGAAGCAACAAGAGGGAGTAATTGATCTTAAGGTGTAGCATGATAGGACTGGCGGGATAATTCGTAGTTAAGCGTAATCGCTTTTGCCGCAATGTATATGGAGAGATTCTTATGTACCAGGATACTGAATTAAAGGCGTTAAAGTGGAAGGTTTGGTGCCAAAGTGGTCTTGTGGCACTCACAATTGTATTGGTCTTTTTTGGTATCATCAATGCCAGCGGGTTAGTAGTCGGAAATGCTTTTTATAAGGAATTTTGCATATGGCACACCCGGTTTGGATTGCAAAGATTTCAGCCGCTAAAGTCAATATTAGATGAAGGCATTAGAACCAAGAATTGGCACAATGTCAGTATTGAGTCCCGTTTGGGTTATACATTACAGGGTACCTATTTGCCTAACCCCAAGCCGACCAAGAACACCATTGTGTTTGTGCATGGTATTGCGGCCAACCGGTTAATAGGGCTGTGGTATGCTCCCTTGTATTTAAATGCCGGCTATAATGTCTTGGTTTTTGACTCAAGAGCCTGTGGTGAGAGCGGGGGAACTTCAGTAACCTGGGGTTTTTATGAACGATATGACCTCGACCAGTGGGTTGACTGGGTCGAGCAGCATAACCCCGGTGGCGTTATTGGTGTACATGGTATGTCAATGGGCGCAGCAACTGCGCTAATGCATGCCGAGATGAATGAAACAACGCACAAAGTGCGATTTTATATTGCCGACAGTGCTTATTCTGATTTGGAAGCACTACTGATCCAGCAGATTGACACCGCAGTTAGACTGCGTAATCCTAATTGGGTAAAGCTGCTTTTGTGGTATTCCAGCATTGCGGCTAACTGGCATTCAGGTTTTCGTTTTCAGGACGTATCACCTGTCCAGTCGGTACAACGGGTCACTACTCCTGTCCTGTATTTACATGGACAAGCTGACGTAGTCGTGCCTGCTATTATGTGCGAACAACTATATGCTGCTACCAAAGGTTATAAGGAAAAGCGAATATTTCCACAGGAAGCGCATGTTATGGCTTATTTTAAGCATCAAGCTGAATACCGCCAGCAGATAATGGAGTTTATTAGTAAAGTTACCCGGTCACCATAGCTATCTGGCTGTTGCAAGCTGTTGATATTATTCAAGAAAGTAGAGGAGAATTGCATATGAAGAAATTATTAACCGGAAATGAGGCAATAGCCCGCGGTGCTTATGAAGCTGGCGTAAAATATGCTTCGGCGTATCCGGGAACACCAAGTACCGAAATACTTGAGAATATCGCCACCTACAAAGACGATATTCTGGCAGAATGGGCGCCTAATGAAAAAGTTGCGTTAGAAGCTGTTATTGGCGCATCTGTGGCCGGTGCAAGATCCATTGCTTCGATGAAACATGTTGGGGTAAATGTGGCTGCCGATCCATTATTTACCTATGCCTATACCGGTGTAAACGGCGGGATGGTACTTGTTACTGCCGATGAACCTGGCCAACACTCCTCCCAAAACGAACAGGATAATCGCAACTATGCTAAATTTGCCAAGATTGCTATGTTAGAGCCGACAGATAGCCAGGAAGCCAAAGATATGACGAAGGTCGCTTTTGAGATTAGTGAAAAATATGATACACCAGTGTTACTCAGAATGACAACAAGAGTATGTCATTCCAAGGCCATTGTCGAGTGCGAAGACCGCAATGAAGTTGGCATTAAAGAATATGTTAAAAATACTAAGAAGTACTTAACAGTACCGGTTCATGCTAGAATACTGCGGCTAAAAGTAGAAGAGCGGCTGCAAGGTCTGCAGAAATTTTCGAATGAAACCAGCTTGAATTATATTGAATGGAATGACACCAAAATTGGCGTAATTGCATCAGGGGGATGCTTTAGTTATGCCAAAGAAGTGTTTGGCAATACTGCGTCTTATTTAAAACTAGGGTTTACCCATCCGCTGCCCAATGAAAAGATTAAAGAATTCTGTAGTAAAGTCGAAAAAGTGTATGTTATTGAAGAAAACGATCCTTACATAGAAGAACAGGTGCGCATCCTAGGCTTTAATTGTATGGGTAATGACTTGTTTCCTTTCTGTGGCGAATTAACTCCTGATGTTATCAGAAAAGCCGTTTTTGGCAAGGAAAACCCTTCCGTTGATTACGATCAGGATAAAGTTGTTCCCCGGCCGCCAACACTATGCGCGGGCTGTCCGCACCGGGGCTTTTTCTACACGATAGGCAAACGCAAGAACATCCTGGTTTCCGGCGATATTGGCTGTTATACCCTGGGTTTTGCCGAGCCGTATAATGCCATGGATTATAATATTTGCATGGGTGCGAGCATCAGTGCCGGCCATGGGGCTCAGCAAATTTTTGCCATGCAGGAGAACTCGCCGATGCGTGCAGTTGCCGTTCTGGGGGATTCCACCTTCTTCCACACCGGCATCAATTCGCTCTTACATGTAACTTATAACCGGAGTAACACCGTTACAGTAATACTTGACAACAGAATTACCGGCATGACCGGACATCAGGAGAATCCGGGTTCAGGTTATACCATTCAAGGCCAAGCAACCAAGCCGGTAGATATAGAAAAACTGGTAAGAGCCTGTGGTATTGAACAGGTAAAAGTCATCAACCCCAATGATCTTAAAGCAGTGGAAGACGCATTGGATTGGGCACTCAGCCTGGATGAACCGTCGGTAATCATTACAAGATGGCCTTGTGTATTAAAGAAATTCTCGCCGCAGGACAAAGAAGAATTTAGGGGAAGCTTTACAAATCGTTGCAAGGTTGATCAGGAAGCGTGCATCGGCTGCACTAAATGCATCAAAACAGGCTGCCCGGCAATATATTTTGATAAAACCAGCAAAAAGTCCAGTATCGGCTTAGACTGCGTAGGGTGTGAAGTGTGCCTCCAGGTTTGTCCGAAACAAGCTATTCAAAAGGAGGAAGCATAAGATGGTGAAGAGCATTCTTTTAGTAGGAGTAGGCGGCCAGGGCACTATACTTGCCAGTAAGCTTCTGACGACAGGTTTGATGGAAGCCGGCTATGACGTAAAAATGAGCGAAATTCATGGTATGTCGCAAAGAGGCGGTTCGGTATCTTCGCAAGTCCGCTATGGCGATAAAGTGGAATCCTCAGTTATTGAAGTCGGTGGCGCCGATATTCTGGTGTCTTTCGAAAAAATGGAAGCCTTACGTTGGTTGAAGTACCTAAAACCAGAAGGAAAAGTTGTGGTAAACAACTATCAAATAAACTCAATGCCCATTCTTTCCGGCAAGTTTGACTACCCGTCCGGCATCCTTGAAGAATTGTCAAGCAAGGTGCCAACAACCGTAGTCGATGCGGCCAAGCACGCCGATGAGATTGGTAATCCTAAGGTTATGAATATTATCCTGTTAGGTACCATTATCAAAGCCATGGGACTCGAGGCTATTGACTGGAAAAAAATAATCAGTGACAATGTTAAGGCACAGTTTGTGGATTTAAATCTAAAAGCCCTTACTGTCGGTATGAACTTAGTATAGCAAAGGTTAGATGTGAAGTTCTATTGACTATTATGAAATAAATGTTATTATTAAGATGCTGATAAAGGGAGGTAGCTATATGGTGGTTAATGGAGTAAACGTTGTTGCAGATTCCGACATTACAGAACAAGAGATCCGCGAAATTGTTGCAGAGGAACTGGGGCTCTGGAAAAAACGCGGCAAAGAGCTAGCTTCCGTGCAGTTAAGCATACAAGGCGACGAGATTGAGGTTAAAGCCGTTGAGCGCTCCCCGATCAAACGGGTTCGCCGGATAACGGGTTATCTTAGTACAGAGGACCGGTTTAATTCTTCTAAGCAAGCTGAATTGACAGACCGGACCCCTCATATGTAGCACTGATTTCCGCGGTAGTTGCTTAGTAAGCTATACCGCGGATCATTTGTTTAGTGTGAGAGTGAGGATAAGCATGCAATTTAGAGTAAATATTCATCCAAGTAATTTAGTGGGTGCATTATCCACAGCGCTGGAACTATCGACAGACGGTATATCAAAACATCATTGGCGAACAGCGCTGATCGCCAGTCGGATTGCCGAACATATTGGTTTGGATGAGGGGCAACAGCAAATAGTAGTGTATGCCGCGTTGCTGCATGATATTGGTGCTGCGTCCAATTGGTCTGAAAGAAAGAAACTGCAGGAATTTTCCGTGGCAGGTGATGTCTATCGCCATGCCGAGGCGGGCTATGAACTGTTAAAGGATTCGCCGCAACTAGGTGTACTGGCAGAGACAATCCGTCATCATCATGACAAGTGGGACGGATCGAGTCCATCTGGGCTGGTTGGTAAGGATATCCCGACAACCAGCCGGATAATAAACCTCGCCGATCGGCTGGAAATATTGCTGAAAGATAAAGTCTACATATTTGAGCAGCGCCCTGATATGCTATCAGCTATACGGGAGTTAAGTGGCAGCGTATTTGACCCTGATTTAGTGCGGGCCTTACACGAATTTGCCAGGCAGGAGAGTTTTTGGCTGGATTTGACTAATCCTAACTACTACCAGAGCTTTTCGCGCCAGATAGATAGCTATGGCCGGATGATATTTACTATCGATGATATAGTAAACATTGCCGAAATCTTTGCTACCATTATTGACCGTACCAGTCGCTTTACCGGTATGCATTCGCGGGGTGTTGCCCAGGTTGCGGCTCTTTTAGCGCAAGCTAGAGGCTATAGTGTGGAAGAGGTTAAGTTAATTAAAATTGCTGGCTTATTTCACGACTTGGGAAAACTGGCGATACCCAATGAAATACTGGAAAACCCTAATAAGCTAACAGATAAAGAGTTCTCCATAATCAAGCAGCATCCGTACTATACCTACCGGATTCTCGAGCAAATCGATGGGTTTTCGCTTATTGCCGAGTGGGCGGCTTTTCACCATGAAACGGTAGATGGTGCAGGCTATCCGTTCCGTATTCCCGAAGCCTCGTTACGACTGGGATCGAGAATTGTTAGTGTGGCCGATGTTTTTGTAGCGTTAAGCGAGAACCGGCCATATCGCCAGCCGCTCCCATTGGCACAAGTCCAAAAAATCATGCGGGGCATGGCAGATAACCGCAAGCTGGACGGGCGGATAGTGGCTGACCTATTTAGCGATATTGCCAATCTGAGTAACGTAAGTGAGCAAGTTGCGCAAACGAGCTGGCGATAGAGGGCTGTAGTCCAAGCGAGCCGGATCGGGTTGACTTTTCAGTTGCCAGCGAGTAAAATAAAGTTGTTCAAATTGCCGGTATAGCTCAGCTGGTAGAGCATCTCATTCGTAATGAGAGGGTCACAGGTTCGAATCCTGCTATCGGCTCCAATGAAATCAAGCCTTCCGAGATTCGGAAGGCTTGATTTATGTTAAGTTGCCCCATATTTTGTTCCTTAACTGTTATAAATAACAGCAAATCAACACCAATAAAAGTAAAGAGCAGGCTTTCGTCTACCTCCTTTTCGTTTGAACCCCCGGGTGTACATGGAAGCAACATAAAAAAGGCCAGCATACGCCAGCCTTAGCTACTTTTTGGTCTTATTTATCATCATCGTTTCTTTCCATGTGCTTTAGGGCAGGTTGCGCTACAAAATTAGAAGACAGTCGATCGCTAAACAGAATTTTGATACTCCATAGACCCGCTAATCCGACTAATGAATATACAGCTCGACTAAGTAATGACTGTTGTCCACCGAAAATTGCGGCAACCAAATCGAATTGGAATAAACCAACTAATAGCCAATTGAGTGCACCGACAATAACTAAAAATAAGGCAGCTTTATCCATACTCTCAACTCCTTTCTAACTCTAGTATGCAATTCATGCGCTGCCATTATACAATAAAATAAGGAGCCAATCATGACTCCAAATTTACTTTGCGGGCTTATTTTGGGTGTTTTTTTCCTTATCGCTATTTCGGTTTGAGTATTGTTGTGGATCGCCGGCAGTTACCCTTTTAGATTCAGCTATGATTTCTTGCTTTATTAGAGAAATGGTAATCACCTCCTGACCTTAGTATTACCGAGGTTCGGATTTTAAGAGCAGGAAAAATAAAACTGATTAGAGAGAAGACGCTAATAAATCGAGCGTCCTTTGGGGCGTCCTATTAATCTAGGACTTTAGTCTTAAGAACTTTCCATATTATGACGATAATAATAATATAAAGCCAAATTATGAGCCAAGGAGGGCAATAATATGGATTTAAAAGTAGTAGCTACGCAAAGCACACCAAACTATAAACAGAATTCTAATAAGCCCATGGAAGGGCCGAAAAAGAAAGCGCTAACAAGTTTTGAGGATTTTTTAAAAATCGCAATGAGAAAATGAGGTTTAGACCGCCAGCACCCCTAGCAGGGTTGGCGGTATTTTTTTTGCAATGCAGAGTTTGAACTGAAAAGCTGTTGGTGCTGGCTTACTATCCTAGCGCACCAAGCGTGCTGGCAGTCATAAAATATACTACTGATAGTTGGTTGAATAGCCAAGCTGGAACAAATCCATACGAGGGGGAAAAGCAATGAAAGGGATTGACGTATCTTATCACAACGGTGACATTGATTGGCAGGCCGTCAAGGATGCCGGTATTGATTTTGTAATAGTCCGCAGTTCTTACGGTCTGCAATCAAAAGATGATAGGTTTACTGAATACGTGGCCGGTGCAAAAGCAGTCGGCATAAAGATCGGAGCGTATCACTATTCGTACGCTTTATCTGCTACGGATGCAATCAAGGAGGCGGCAAACTGCCGGGAAGCGGTAGACAAAGCGAGCATCGCTCTCGATTTGCCAATATTTTTTGACATGGAAGATGCGGACGGCTACAAAGAGCGTAACGGTTTTGCTTTTGACCCAGCAGAGATAACAGACATGTGTAAAGCCTTTATCGATAACGTTGGCCTTGACTGCGGCGTGTATGCTTCTTATTACTGGTTAACAAAGTATATTGATTGGCGTAGTATTGGTTGTGCTGTATGGAATGCACAGTGGGGTAAAACCGACGATATTAAAGGCTATATGTGGCAGTTTACCGATAGCCTGAATATTGATGGCAGGATGTTCGACGGTAACATTCTTTATGGGGAAAACTAGGACTTGTGAACTAGCGAGATGCATATGTTGGGACAGTTGACTTATTGAAACAGATTCTAACAATCCTTATAATTATGTTAATAATTCATAAGGAGGGTAAATTATGAAGAAAACACTTGGAATTACAGTTATAGCTTCTATGTTAATACTTAATGCAAATTTCGTCTTTGCGGAAGAGAATGTAGCGCAAGAAACAACCACTACCACTAGCACTACAACGACGACTACTACTACCGAATCGACAACGGCCACTACCGAAACTGCTAGCACACCAACAACGATACCTGCAGCAGTAACTCCTACAATTAAAGATACTGATTTTGCAACCAAATTATCGAAAACATATAATATTTCGGTAACGGCAGACGAGGTAGCAACCAGCCGGGTTAATGGTTTAGGATATGGAGAAATAGGCCATTTGTACGGACTTGCAACTCTGTCTGGTAAGCCTGTATCAGAAATTGCGGCTATGAGGCAAACGTTAGGGTGGGGCGAGATTGCGCAGAGTTTAGGTGTTAAAGTTTCGAGTATAAAAAATATAGATAATGCTGATGACAAAAAAGAGGCAAAGGTGACTAAGAACGAAATTGCTAAAGGCAAGGTTAGTTCTGACGCGAAAGCTAGTTCAAACAAGGGAAACAGCAGCAGTTCATCTAGTGGTAAAGGCAGTTCAAGTGGTGGTAAAGGCGGTTCAAGTGGTGGCAGCAAAGGCGGAGGAGGTAGTGGCGGTGGCGGCGGCGGAAAAGGTGGCGGAGGTCACAAATAAGCCGAAACACATCGCGAGTATCATCTTAAATTAAATGTATTATCCCGAGGGTGCCACCCTCTTTTGCCTATAAATATATCTTCGCTGGGCATTTCATGACCATCTTTGTAAAGATTGAATTTTACGGTATCTCCGCCTTTAACGCGGAAGTTAATTTCGTCAATCCCGCGGCCGGTGAAACGAAAACGGATTGTGTCATGATGCCGATCTACTTTAATATAATCACCATTCTCAAGTTCTTTCTTTTCAATATCATAAAAACGCCCGTTTGTATGAATAACACCTGTAAATACGTGTTGGTCGCGTAAGTTAGTCGATTTAATATGAAACTCGTTATTGTGATCATGCCATACAGATAAACTAGGGATTCGCATCATTTGTCGTAACGTTTGGTCAGGGCGTCCTTCGGAACGGTCCCCCCAGGCTAAAGCGGTTCCAGATAAGGTGACAAGAAAACAGGTGATTACAAGGAAGCAAGATAGTTTTTTCAAGAGTATCATCTCCTTAAGGTGGATTTGATACCATTATGTAGCAAAACTTTGACAAAAGTATGACAATAAAAATATGGGAAAAATTGATGAGCGGCCTCCTACGGTGAAGATAATTCTTACACCAAACAACTGTTCTGTGCTATAATATGCATAGAAGGTTGGTGAAAGCTATGGATGATCCAAAAGGGTTGTGGAAAGAAGTAGAACAGTTGCAAGAAAAACTGAATGATGTTGTTAGAAAAAAGGGCGTTAATTCACCGGAAGCGACTCGGGCGATCCAAGCATTCCGAAATAAGATGCAAGAATATAGTGGTTCAATAAAATAGGCCTGCGGGTCGCAGAAGGCAAGATAACGCACAAAAAATAAAGAGACAGGCGAGTTCAGCCTGTCTTTTTTCTGTAAGAATTACAAAACAAATTATGGCGGTATTATATTATCAAACATATAGTATCAACTTTTAGTTAATGAGTATGGTGATGCTTGCGAGAATGCATACCATCAATTATGTCGATTATCGTAAAGAGTAGGAAAAAGCCACAGATAACTTTTAGTATAAATTTGAGGCTACTGAGTGCTGCTGCAACAAAATACCATTCTTTCACTAATGGCGTAATTAAAAACAGTGTTGTTAAAATAGCTATCGATATAAGAAATAGCTGAGTAGCAGGATAATCCTTAAGCATAGTACCATCCTCCTTCCAGACACCTATCTTTATTTTCATTATATTCTGTTTTTTCTGTTATGTCCATCTCTGATTTGGGAAGAGGCAAAAAAAATCCAAAGAAAGGAAATGGCAGTTTTTTATAGAATTCATTTCTGTAGGAGGCTGGGGATAATGAAATGTTTGATTTGTAACAAAGACATGCCGTTTGACTGTGACTGTGTGGATATGGGAAAACGAATCCAACTTGCTAGAGACGCAAAAGAAATGGCGATTTCCGAAGAGGCATTTAAAGAGTTTTCAAAACAAAAACTTGGTATAGATATCGATAAATAGTGCAGGAATTTATTGCTTTTTGTCTAATTACCATAAAAGTCAAAGGCTTAAGCCATATTTCTTTTGTTATCTAAGAAGGGGATGTTTTATATGTGTGGAATGAATTGGTACCGGGAAGAAATGGAAAGAGCCGATGAGAATCTAAATAGGCTTAATGAATTGCTGGATATGATGGAACAGCGGTATAAGCTGACGCCGAATGCCGACCCCGAAGTTTTAGCAGTGCTGAGTTCGGACATTATTGCCGTTTATCGGGAAATCCTGTGTCGCAAAAATGACCTATTAACGCCAGAATCCCCCAAACGCTAGCGAGTGCGGGGATTCTGGCGTTAGTTTGCTATTATGAAGATTCAAGGTCGTTATCGATGGCCTCTTGATAAGAGGTTGTATTGGCCGCAATTCCAGCGGCAATAGAGGGGTTAATTTCAGCGCGATTCAGGCTAGTATTTTCGCCGGTATCGCTAAACTTATCAGGTGCGTTTGCGGGTGTATCTTCATCATCGCCGATGGTAGCAAGCAGCAACTGGGCATCAGGTACGCTGGAAAACATGCCAGAAATAAGTTTTTTCATCAAATCCCTCCCTTGTTAACAATTTTATTGACTACATGATGTAGTGTACCCAACTTTTTTGTTTCAATAAAACCATGTGTAAAAATAATAGAAGTGGCAGAAATGCCACTTCTATTATAGCGGGGGTTAAGATAAGTCTGCTTTTATTGGGAAGATTTTGTGCTGGTTAGAGATTCCTGTTTTGACAGGGTGTTGCTGGCTGACGCGTTTTGTTGTGAGCTATTCTTGTCAGCAGCGGATTGGTTTTGCTTGGCGAGCTTGGCGCCTGGTAGGTCTTTAAATCCCATTCCACTCACCTCCGCAGTTAGCATTCCCCTATTTTGGATAAATATACTACAAGTTCTGGGGTTCAAAAAAAAATAAGAGGGTGGAAATATCCACCCTGTGCTCCTACTTGCGGCACTTCTCTTCTTTTTTTTCTGCTTTGGCAGCCGGGCAAATTTCTTTACCGAATTCTACACTTTTCTGTTCGCTGCAGTCTTTACAGCGTTTTTCTTGTTTTTTAGCCATAGTATCACCTCCTTTACAGAGATTGGGAGGCGTTTTTTAGTCGTCGATCATTTCGTTAATCATGAACTTGGCGGCCTGGTAAATAACTGCGCCGACAGCTACGACTTTTAACATGGAGGTCATGTCAAAATCCATATCCATGTCCATGCCGAGCATCGAATTACGTTTCTTTTTATGAAACATAAATACCACCTCCTCATTTGCTAGTTTAACCAGGACATACAAGTGTAACACGAAGTAAGAATTGGATTGAAATCCAAAAGTATTTAAATGCTTAATATTTGTGCAAATTGTAACGATAAAATAGTAAATAGGGAAATTTTGGGCCAAGGAGGGCGGTCAAGATGGTAACAAAAGTAATGCCTATTTTTCGATTAGAACTTACTAATCGTGACCAGCGCAGCGCCACGGATGGCATGAAAAAGAAGCCAGAGTCAAATGCAGCTTTCAAAGAGGTATTTTCTAAAGAGTTGGCAAGTATTGCCAGGCGCTAGGTTTCCAGAAAAAAGAGCCGTGGGGCTCTATTTTTCTTTATCCTAAATAATATACCAAACGGAAAACTACAACTAAAAAGAATTCTGGGTTAGTGAGCCAGTATTGGGGCATACTGTAGATATAGAATCTCTACAGTATGGTGATGAGTGATGAATATTAAATCTGGTTTGGAAATTGTCCGGATTCATCAAGAATATGTTGAGAAAATTAATGAACTGAATGAAGCCGCTCATAAATTGGAGGAGTTTGGCTATACAAAAACAGTGCTCAAAGAGGAATTGAGCAAGCTGACTGCTGCGCTGCAGGCACTTGAAAATACACGTTTTCAGGCGCTTGATCCGGTAGTTATAACAACTTCGCTACTTGGTGGTCGGTAATGTAACCAACAGAAAATCCGCACAAAAATTTGCGCGGATTTTCTATTGGTTACAGTTCATCGGCACAAGTTGTTTCGGTGCCTTCTACACAACGAAATTCACAGTCGCTGCAGTTTTCGCTGCTGCCGCGATAATCAAAGCACTGGTTGGTGCCGTTTAAGTTCTTGCCGTTCCAAAAGTTATAGATTAAGCAATCTTCTTTGCTGGTCAAACTATCACCTCCCGCTTTGCGTGATGGTGTTAGTTTAACCCAATACCTGCGGCAAAATCCTCGAAGCCACGACGGTTAATAGTTTGTCCCAGACGTTCTCCCAAGTTTCCGTGGGTTTGATAGTAGGTAATGATTTTCATCACAAACGGCAGTACCGCCTCTGGCGGTATTTTTTCTGCAATAATGCGTCCTGGCTGGGCGGTGCGGTCAGAACGGCCACCCACCACAAGGGTGTAACCGGCTGACGTGCCGAATAGGCCGATGTCTTTGACAAACACTTCAGAGCAGCCATTGGGGCAGCCGCTGACGGCTATACGCAGCTTGCCGGGAAGTTCGGTTCCATAAAATTCCCCTTCTAGTGCCAGGCCAAGAGAGGTGCTGTCTTGGAGTGCGCGGGGACAATGCGGTTTGCCTGTGCATATAGCAACGCTGCGCACAGATTTAGCAGATAGGACTTGGTCGGTAAGTCCAAGTTCGGCTAAAGCCAGCGTGCGGTTTTCCGGGCTTAGTCCCAGAATAACAAGGGTATTGCCGGCAATCTTGATAGTGCCTTTATACTTTTCGGCGATGTCGGCCAGTTGGTGTAACATTAGGGGTGTAACCAGGCCGCCAGGCAGATGTGGGGCGAGTAGCAGGTTTGTTGGTTGATTCATAGTAGCCTCCCAGAATATTTTACCCTAACAGAAAGCATAACTTGCGTTTTCGTCACAAAAACAGAGCAAGTCGTGTTATTACATGATTATAGCGGATTTTGCAACTTGTTGTAGTGATCTTCCTCACGGAGGCTTTAGGCTAGCAGGAATTTGCCCAATAAAGGTCGCAAAAAATGTAATATTAATAGAGGAAACATACAAGAAGTCGCGAATATTAAAAGGATAATTATTTCCAACAAACTACAATAATTTTTGGATTATAGGAGTGGATTCGATGAAAGGGACTGTGGTCGGGACATGGGTCAACACGGCCAAGAAGGTGTGGGGCGAGTCATTGGCAGTTGACGCCATGCAACATGTCGGTTGGCAGCCAGATAGAATGTTTTTGCCTACGGAGGAAATCGATGATGCTAAGCCAAAAGCATTTGCGAAATATTTAGCCGAACAGACTGGCAAGACCCAGGATGAAATATGGCTAAATATTGGCAGAGATAATGTTAAGACCTTCTCGCAGGCCTATCCGGCCTTCTTTCGCCAGGAAAACCTGTATTCTTTTCTGCGCTCTATGTATGACGTTCATGTCGTCATGGTTAAAAGGATACCGGGAGCTAAGCCGCCTGAACTCTTAATTGAACCAATATCAGAATATAATGCGATACTAAGCTATCGCTCCCAGCGCGGCATGTTTGGTTATATGAAGGGTTTATTGTCCGGGGCTGCCGAATTTTTCAAGGAAGACATAAAGACTGAGACTGTGGAGTCGTCAGCAGAACACTTGAAGATGCGGATTACTTTTCCAAAACCTATCACGCATACCAAAGTATACCGCTTTAACAAGCTGTTATCTTTTGGGGTAATGAAAAGTATTCCGGCCAAAATTGGTCTAGGAGTGGCCTGCGCTTCGCTGGTGGTAGATTTGGTTCTGGTTGCTATCGGGGTCAATGTGCCGCTGTGGACAGCCTTGGTGAGCGGTGCAGTCGCGGCCGGCAGCGCCGGGATGCTGTTGCAGCCGTTTGCGGCAATAAAAGAGGAATTGGCTGGAATCCAGGAGCGGAAGTATTATACTGAGACCAAACTGGAGTCAAACGATGAATTCGAAGACATCATGAATATGCTGGCAGCATATAAACGTCGAGTTAAGAGTGAGTTTATCGGATTTAAAGGGATAACTGACGAAATGAATAAATATGGTGAGGATTTTAATGGTTTGGCGTCACGTATGAAAGACACCTCAGATGAGATATCAGGAGTTGTCAATGATGTGGCTACTGCCGCTACCAACCAAGCCACCGAGACCGAGACGGCCGTCGGTATCCTCAACGGTAACCTGGAGACCCTACGAACGGTTGTTACTGAGCAAAGCCAAAACAAGGAGCAGTTGGAAGCTGCGGTGGAAGAAATCAATAAGGGCTTTGCCGAGGTACAGGCATCTAGTAGTAAGCTAAGACATAGCCTGGAGAAGTTTGCTGAAGTGAAAACATCAGCCGAACACCTTCAGAATCAGGCCACTAAGATCAACGAAATAACCGGCATGGTAGCAGCTATTGCTGGACAAACTAACTTACTGGCACTTAACGCCGCCATTGAGGCTGCACGCGCGGGTGAGCAGGGTCGCGGTTTTGCTGTTGTAGCCGAAGAAGTGCGCAAGCTGGCAGAACAATCGCAAAATCATTCAGAAAGTATTTCCAGCGACTTAAAAATACTAATGGATATTATTGACAGTGTTGTGAAATTGATTGAAGCAGAATTTGATATTTTGGCTTCTGAGAGCAAGCAAATGAATGAAGTGGTGGTTGCGAATACACTCCATGTAGACAATATTCATCTGGTAGCCGAAAATATTGTAGATATGATTACTAAGTTGGAACGGGAAATGACGGGTCTTAACGAAGTGTATGGTAAGATTGAATCACTGGCGGCTATATCTGAAGAAAACTCTGCTGCTAGTGAAGAAGTTAGCGCTTCTGTACATATTTATAATGAGAAACTCCATGATATGATGGGTAAAATTACTGAATTCAAGACAGTTATTCAGCATTTTAGCGAAGATATTAATACGTATCGTACCTAAGCTATACCAGAGGCGGGGAAGGAACCCCCGCCTCAACTTGCGTATACAGCCAAGATGACTATGTAAGAAAACATCCCCATTACTATTAAGAACCTGTGGGAGGGAACCGTATGATTCGTGAACGCCGTAATAAAGTCAAACTCGAAATGTATTATGAAAAGTTTGTACGAGATGGCATAATTGACCCTAATATTCACCCGTGGGTGGCAGAATCCTGGCAACGCAGTCAAAGCCTGGGGGTAGGTACAGACAGCTTTTGCCTTAATGCTAAATTATCGGGAGAGGAATTTGCCCAGCGCCGAGCTAAGTATAGCACGGCCATAGGTTTTCTTGACGGATTATACGAAGAGATCAAGGAGCACTTTACCACCTACAATCTGAGTATGCTGCTACTTGACCAGGATGTATATGTGCTGAAAAACTATGCGATGCCCTTTTACCAAAAAACAGCCGGCGAGCTGGAAGGGGCTCGAATGCGGGAAGAAGATATTGGCACTTCAAGTGTAAGTATTGCCCACAAGCACAAGGTTCCATTTTTAATGTTTGGCCCGGAGATGTGGATCAAAGATTGCCAAGGCGGGGATGCCTGCTCGGCGCCGATTATTGTGGACAATCAGGTAAAATATATCGTGACAGTGGTGTCTGTTCAGCAAAATGAGCTGCCTTACAGTGCGGTGGTTGCTTTGGTGCTTAGTATCAAATATGCAATGGAGCAGCATCTGAGGCTAATGGCCAGCCTTACCGCCCAACATACTATTCTTGATGCCGTACCGCTGGCGGTATATCACATTTTGCCCGGAGGCGAAGTGGCTTATGCCAATAAGCTCGGGCATAGCCGTCTGTCTGGGATTGTGCCGCCTGGCAGTGAGGAAAAGGAAGAAGGCCCTAATTTAAGCAATGTATTATTGAATTACCGACATACGCCGCTGTATAAAGGGTTTCTGGGGGTACCGTCTTATAACCGGGAGGTAACTTGGATAACCCCGCGCAAAACCTATGAAGACATTACTACCGTGGTACCGCTCGCGGGGGATGACGAGGACATAGACAGTATTGTAGCGGTATCATTGCCGATAGAAGACCTGCGTACTCTTGTCGCCCATACGGCAGGTTATACAGCTCGGTACAGCTTAGCTAGCATGGTTGGAGCAAGTACTGTATTTACTGCGATGCAAGATAAGGCCGGTCGTACGGCTCGGCATGATTATCACTTATTACTGCAAGGAGAACCAGGTACAGGCAAACAACGGTTGGCACATGGTATTCACCAGGCAAGTTCACGGGCGGCGGGGCCGTTGATTGCGGTTAAAGGCGGTGATTTGCCGTCAGAGGTACTAGAGGTTGAATTATTTGGCAGAGGCGGCAATGAAGCCGAAGGCCGGCCGGGTAAACTGGAATTGGCCAGTGGTGGCACGTTATTTCTCGATGAGGTTGAGAAATTTCCCGCCGCAGTTCAGGACAAGTTGGCAGAGGCCTTAGAAGCTAAACAATTGTCGCGGTCAGGGGAAACCGTTATCAGGCCAATTGATGTTCGGGTGATTGCCGCGTGTGATACTGATTTGAAACGACTTGTAGAAAAAGGCGTATTTTCACCGAAATTCTATGATATTATCTCGCGCGCGGTTGTTCGGGTTCCTTCGCTGCGAGCCAGGCGTGATGATTTGCCTAGTTTGGCTAATCATATTATTGAAGAACTGGCGGTGCTGCATAACCTGCCGCCTAAGCAAATAGAACAAGCTGCCGCAGACCTCATTATGGATTATGATTGGCCAGGCAATATTAAGCAGCTCCAAGGGGTTGTTGAACAGGCCTTTTTCCGTACGAATGGTTCGGTCATTACTTGCGCTGATATTGTTATGCCAGGGGAACAGGGGTTAAGCAAAGCCTGGAAAGAGGATAAAACAGCTTTCGTTGAGGCCTGGAAGGCGGCTGGTGGCAATATCAGCCGCTTGGCGAATATGCTGGATGTCAGCAGGGTAACCTTGTACCGATACTTGAAAAAATACGGATTGGATAAAGAGTAGAGGAGGAAATTGGTTGCGATTGCGAAAAAAGCCATGGGTCGCCCAGGCTCTTACCGGCTTTACTGATATAGTAGTGCAGAGCCCTGGAGAAGCATTACCGGGAAAGTGGTCAGATTTGTTTGGGAACGCACTGCCGCTGCATGTTGAATTGGGTACTGGTAAAGGACGCTTTATTGCCGGCATGAGTGAACAACACCGCGATTTGATTAATTTTATTGGTATCGAGGCCAAAGAGGAGATATTGTATGCTGCCGCGCAAAAGGTACGGGAGCGGGAGTTAACCAATGTTCAATTGCTGGTATTTGATGTAAATAATATAGTAACTATTTTTGCGCCAGGGGAAATTGACAGGCTGTATATTAATTTTTGTGATCCCTGGCCAAAAAACCGTCATGCTAAACGACGGCTTACCCATGTCGATTTTTTGAAGAAATACAAGCTGCTGGTGAAAGCCGGGGGACAATTATGGTTTAAGACTGATAATCGTGCATTGTTTGAGTTTTCCTTAGAACAGTTTAACGAGTTTGGCCTAAAGGTGCATAATGTGACCTATGATTTGCTACATAGTGATTTTACCGGAAATGTAATGACCGAATATGAGACTAAATTTAGCGCAATGGGACAGCCTATCTACCGTTGTGAAGTAAATTTTTGATGTCACTTACAGGCAAAGCGCGCATACAATACACTAAAATCCTTTTTTGTATGGGAGTGTGTTATTATGCCGCGTCATTCAGTTGGTACAGGCAATGTCCGTCCTGTGGCGCCGCTTGATCAGGAAGAGGTCAAGTTTTGGCTGCATATTATGGAAGAACATGCACTGTTCATTAGGACCGGTTTACCAGTTGATAAAACTGATTTAATCGAAGAGGCTGCTGCTTTTGAACGCGAGTTTAAGGCTTTGCGGGTACGAGCCGAAAAGATTACAAGTGAGAAGAAATTTGCCGAATTAATTACGGATACAATTGGCTCGCTACGGGAGTTCCTCCGGTATAAACGGCTATTATTAGGATTATCGCTGACTAATAAGCTGGGCAGTGCGTTGCCGCCGCTATTTTTTGATCATGTTATCCGCGAAGCTGAATATTTTATGATTATATTGGAAAGAATTTGCGCTGGCAAGAAACTGGCGGTTGTTAAAGCACTGGAAGCTGATTTTTGGCTGCGACTCATGGATGAACATACCAAGTTTATTGCGGCCAGGATTGACCCCTCTGAACGCAGTTTGATGGAAGTTGTCAAAGGCTACGAAGCTGAGTTCGATGATTTATCGATGCAGGGGCGGGATTATGTAAGCTTTCTTACGCATAGGCCTATGGAATTGCCGGCGTTTGACCGATTTTTGCAGGATAGCCGGGCGGCAACTATGCGACTGCGGGACTTTAAGCAAGCTACCTATGATATGATTAGTACAAACAGAATGTTAAGTACTATACCGGCGGCCTTGGCTGACCATGTCCGTAGGGAAGCCGACCATTTTCTTTTAATGTTGTCCCTGATGGACAAGGGCGTAGTCAAGGTGGAAACAGATGTTGTGGCGTTCAAGCAGAAGTATTACCCTGTTTTAGATGAGGTAGTAGAAGAAGAACTTGGCGATGAGTTATTGGAATATCCGGGATTATTGGTATCTGAGCGTGAACCCAAACCTAAGCTTAAGCATCAGGCTGAAGCAGCTATTGATGATATTGAACTTGATTATACTCCTGGTAGTGAGCGGGAAAAGCTGCCGGTCAGTGAGGCAGCTCCTATTGCTAAGTGGGATGCCGGCGTAACTAATGACCAGCCAGTAATGCCTAATAGTACAGATAACGGGGTGCCAGAGGTTGTTGTTACTGCTAAGGTGGCGGCGGCAGAAAAAGTTGAGATACCACCCAAGCCAAGTGAGCCCAAGGGCAAACAGGGTAAATATAAATGGGGTGGCAATTGGCCGCGGCAATTGGGAAAATTAAAATAATACCAATATGAAAAAATTACCCCTCCCGCATTGGCGGGAGGGGTTTAGTATAGTTATAGCGAATAAACCTATGGCAGGATAGCGATGGTTGAAAGTAATTGCCGTTTGGTATGAGTGACTGCTAGTAGTTCTCCGTTAGTCAAATCAACTAGGCTTAAGTCGGCAAACAGATTGCTGGTTCCTATAGCTAAATGACTGTCAGGCAGTAAGTACAGGCGGGATAATGACCGCCCAAGTGTTAACCGGTCAATTACTTGCGCTGTTTCCAAATCAATAACATAGATAGAGGCATTATCTTCGTTGACTACATAGGCTGTTCGGTTGTCTTCGGCAAGCACGGCATGGCAGGGATAGGCCGCCAATCCACTGGGACAGCTGGGACATTGGATGGTTACGACGGCAGGAGCGGGACATTTTTTGCTGATATTAAATAAAGCAACTCCTTCGCCGGTAAAGGCTGTGTTAGTAAATGGCACAAGCAGGCGATTACCTGCTAAAATAATATTGGTAGGGATACCGGCGATATCATATTGCCAGTTGATACTACCGCTAATTCCCAGTTCCATTACTGTGCCACCAGCCGCGTGTTCCCAAGCCGTATAGATGGCGCCATTGTCAGCTGCTAAGCCAACACAACTGGCTTTAACCGCAGGTGCTCCTAGAAGTTCGATAGACATAGTTGTTAGATCCAGCCTGTGTAAGTTGCCGCAGGGCTCGGCCAGATACGCGACGGGAGTAGTCATAATAGGCAAGTTGAATTGAGCCGGATAAGGAATAAGTAAAGGCAGCTTATAGAGCGAAAAGCTGGATAGATTAACTGCCAGCAAGCTGTTATTGCCGGAGGTAGCGGCACAGGGCAGATAGACTTTCGTGTAATCGGGGGTAATGGCAAGCTCGGTAGGTGTCAGTTCAGACGAAAATCGCAATTCATGGAGAATTTCTCCGCTTGGTCCGTCTGCAATAATTACGGCAGGGGCGGTAGCGTCTACTGCTACTATTTTATATGGCTTTACCCCATAAGATCACCTCTTTTACCCGAAGTTTTGGCATGGATTAGGTTTGCAATATAGTTGCGGAAAGAATGTGCGGATGTTGGGCGCTGCATTCTTGGCTGCACTATAATATATACTATTGGTCTTACTACTATTTGGTTAATGTGTTTTGGAGGGAGTGTCAGCTTGTGAGTGAGAGGAAGGTTAAAAGCTTCCCCAAGCTGTGGGTTAGTCCGGCAGAGGCCGTGTTCTTCATTGCCGGAGTGTTATTCTTGATTGGTACGCTCAATGTTTTTAGTGCCAGCTTTGTGTTGGGCGGGCAGCTATTTAAAGATGGATATTTTTTCTTGACTAGACATCTGGTTTCTTTTGCTATCGGTTTTTTGGTTTTAATAGTAACGGCTGTTATTGATTACCGCAGGCTAAAGGGGAGTTGGCTGCTGCTGGCAATTGTAGTGACAATAGGGTTACTCCTGGCTGTTCATGTGGCCGGGGTAGATGCAAATGGAGCAAGACGCTGGCTTAGTGTGGCTGGATTTAAGTTCCAGCCCTCTGAACTTGCCAAGCTTACTGCTATTATGACTACGGCGGTCTATTTGGGGACTCAACTTGACCGCGGGCGCACAATAACCTTACAGTCACTGCCGCTCGGCGTAACACTGGTAATGGGTGTTCTCGTACTTAAACAACCAGATATGGGGACGGCAGCAGTCATTGTCGGCTTAAGTCTGGTATTATATGTGATAGCAGGCATACCCAGGAGAGAACTGTACTTCCTAGGTATGGCGGCAGCTACCATGGTAGTATATTTGGTATATGCAGCTTCCTATCGGGCAGAACGCATTTGGGCCTGGCTTGACCCCTGGGCGTATCAACAGACAACAGGATATCAGACAGTACAATCGCTGCTGGCAATAGGTTCAGGTGGCATGTTTGGGTCTGGTTTGGGAATGGGAACTAGCAAATTTAACTATTTGCCGGAAGCACATACCGATTTTGCCTTTGCTGTATTATGTCAGGAGATGGGGTTCGTCGGCGCTTTGCTTGTGCTGATACTGCTTGGTGCGATGGCGTGGTATGGCATTCAGATTGCCAGCCGGGCAGCGGACGGGTATGGTTTTATGCTGGCGGCCGGGATAACTGCTATGGTGGTAGGACAGGCTGTCGGCAACATTGCCATGGTATCAGGCGTTATTCCGGTTACCGGTGTACCGTTGCCATTCATTAGCTTTGGTGGTACCTCACTAATTGTTAACTGCGCAGCTATTGGACTATTGATTAGTGTTGGCAGGCGAATGACATCAAAGGTATTCCAGCCGGGCGAGGGAGAGTCGGGAACGAATCGTACCCGGCTAAAACTAGTAAAAAAGAACCCGCGTTGACAAAACTCTGGAAATCCCTCTCGCGTTAATGATGTTTAAAGGTCTCCCTTTACGGAAATAATTACTAATGAACTTGTAGTTAGTATTTATTCGGAAATTGGTAAAATTCAATTTCCCCCAAGGGAGGCCTTTTCTTATGCTTTGGCTTATCCGGGCAGGCGCATATCTATTTAGTGGATTAACTATTTGGCAATTTTTTCAGGGAGCGGGAACTCTTGATGCGGCCGCGATAGGGCGGCATTTAGCGCTCGACCAGACGAATGGCATGGTTTTTGGCGTATGTGCCGGGTTTAGCACATATACAGGCCTTGATGTTACGCTAATTCGTTTGGCCTGGGTGCTGTCGGTATTGTATCGCGGCGCAGGCTTGGCTTTGTATATCCTTGCCTTTCTTGTTATGCCTGTATCTTAATATATATTGCAGTTGCCCAATCGATAGGTTTTGGCCTATCGATTTTTTTTTATGCCAGGGTAGCAATTGCTAAGGTATTCACATAAAATACACTAAGTTAATGAGAGGAGGCTTCGTTGTGAGAAAAAAAACAAGACATCAAATGTATAAACCCGGCAAAAGTAAAGTCATGGAAATGAAGGATGAACTTCATGACATGGAAGATATGTGTGATATAGATGATATGGATGATGAAATGGATGATATGGAGGACATGGACAACATGGTTGCTAAGAAGCACTATATGGGTGGCATGAAGGGAATGGATAATGATATGTGTGCTGCTTTCCCGGAATGTATCCAGCTAGCTCATTCGTATGTGCCGTGGCAAACCTATGAAAAGGCATTTACTCCGCCTGAGGCTCTCATGAAGGGTACCTTGTTTCCCGAACTTTGGGGCGTTTATAGAATTCCAAAATAGAGTGGAATGGAGGTTAAATAAGTGAAATATGAAAAGCAAAAAGCGTTACTTAGGAAAGTGCAGGAGATGGAATTTGTAGCAATTGAACTTAACCTGTACCTTGACACCCATCCATGCGATCAGGAAGCTCTGCACGACTTTAATTGCGCTGTTGAGATGCTGAAAAAATATAAAGAGAAATATGAATGCGAATATGGGCCGCTCATAAACTTCGGTTTTGGCGGGATGTCTGGAGAGCCTTGGCAATGGGCGCAAGGACCTTGGCCTTGGGAACTATAATTCTTCAATAAAGGAGCAGTGGATATGTGGTTATATGAAAAAAAACTTGAGCATCCAGTACGTGTTACCTGCCCGGACGTAAAATTTGCCAAAATGGTAATAACCCAATACGGCGGTCCAGACGGCGAGTTAAGTGCTTCGCTCCGGTATTTGAACCAGCGGTATAGTATGCCGACAGATGGTGCCAAAGCCATTCTAACTGACATTGGCACTGAAGAATTGGCTCATATGGAAATGATTGCGGCCTTGGTGTTTAAACTTGTTGACGGGGCAAGCTGCGAAGACTTCAAAGCTGCTGGTTGGGAAGGGCAATATGTGCAACATGATCACGGGCTGTTCTGGACAGATGCAAATGGCGTGCCTTGGAGTGCAAAATATATCGCCTGTCTGGGTGATCCAATAACTGACCTTACTGAAAATATGGCAGCCGAGCAAAAAGCCCGGACAACATATGAACACCTGATTGCCTGTACGGAAGACCCATGTGTAAAAGACACCCTGCGCTTCTTGTGGGAACGGGAAGTCGTTCACTTCCAACGTTTCGGCGAGACGTTGAATGATGTGCAAGAGTGGATGTGTAAATGTAAGCATGTTTGGCATGGACATAAGTGTGGGTGCGATTAACGGGTTGACGATATGATAAATGTGTAGATAAAGAAGGGGCTGTCGCAATAACGATAAATTATCGCTGGCGATGGTCCCTTTTTGTGGAGAATTTAAACTGCGACATTAGTAAAATCAAAGGGAAACAAGGGGCGGGAGGCACTTTTGGCATCGCCCCAAAAGTGCCCAAAAAGTCTAGGCCCAAAGCCTCCAAAAGCTGAAAAGCCAGGCGATATTCCTACAATCCGTAAACTCGCTACGCTCAAACAGTACGGATTGCTTAACGGAATACCGCCCGGCTTTTCTCCTGCGGAACGCTTTTTCCGGCAAAGGCCGAGGGGTTACGGGAGTGGCCGGGGTTGCTGTGGGTGATAATACTCATTGTATAATTCGAGAAGAAATAGAAATGAAACAATACATTTACCCATTAAAAAATTATGCAGAGTAAAAAATGCCTTTAGTCATTACCGAAGTAACGACCAAAGGCATTTAAACTTATATCCCCCAAATAGGCACAATCAAATTTTGGCTGTCAAATGCCGCCAGTCGATCAGTTGTACAAAGCACTGCTCCTGTTCCACGCTCTAAAGTTGCCTTGTCAATCACCCCGAACACACGAGTGAGCTGCTTTTGAGGTGTGGCAGTTTTCTTGATTTCCATGGGGTATAGCTTACCACTGTCCTCTAGTAGAATGTCAATCTCCTTGGTATCTTTATCCCGATAGTAATAAATAAAGGCTTCCCAGCCGCAATTCTGATAGCTTTTGACAATCTCAGATACCACGAAATTCTCAAGAATCGCACCACTCATGGCACCGTTCATCAGGGTATCGCTGTTACTCCATTTGGTCAGGTATGCCACTAACCCGCAGTCATAGAAATAAAGCTTTGGCTTGGTTACCATGCGTTTCAGCATATTGTTAGAATAAGGGTGGAGATAAAACACAATGCCCAGTCTCTCTAAAATCCCAAGCCAGTTTTTGGCGGTAATTTGGTCAATACCGGCAGCGTCAGCAATGGTCTTGTAGTTGAGCATCTGTCCGCACAAGGCTGCTGCGGCCGTGATGAATTCCATAAACTTGAGCGAATCAATAGAACCGGAAAGCTCTTTTACATCCCGGTCTATATAGGTACTGATATAACTGGAATAAACTGCTCGATAGTCGCTATACTGTCCGCTGATGAGGGCAGGCATACCGCCTCTGAAAATACGCTCATAAAGTGCAGGCGTATCAATAGGAGTGCGCTCCTTTACCCGCTGTGACAACTGCACCAAATCCAGCACAAAAGGTGTAGTGGCAGTACTGGAGATTTCCGCCTGTGACATGGGAGCCATATGCAGCAGGCAGATACGCCCAGCCAGCGATTCCTGTATCCCCTCCATCAATTTGAATACCTGCGAACCAGTCAACCAAAAATCACCGGCCCGATGGTTTTGGTCAACGTGTATTTTGATATAGGTAAACAGCTCTGGTGCATACTGTACCTCATCGATAAACACTGGCGGCTTGTGGATTTGCAGGAACATCTTCGGGTCGTTTTTCGCCATTTGGCGCTCCGTCAAATCGTCCAGTGTCACATACTCCCGTCCTATATTCTCTTCCTCAGCTAGTTTTTGAAGCATGGTTGTCTTGCCAACCTGCCTTGGACCTGTGAGCAGTAACGCTGGAAACTCCTTGCTAAGACGGAGAAACGTATCCTCCATTGCTCTATGTATATAATTCATGGATTCACCTCATCGTCCAAAAATAAAATTTATTATATTATAGCCGAAGTGTGTCTTGTGAGCAATGGATTTCGGCTGTTATTTAAATTTATTATATTATAGCCGAATTTATTACAATATATATCGTGAATAAGGAGCTCCCAGCGTTCTACCGCTAGGAGCTCTTTTGGCTAATGTCAAAGCCGGGATATAATTGATCTATACTATCTAAAGATTAATTTTGGACTATCGTTATTTGAGTGGATTTTCAGAATACAGTACGCTATAGAAACGCTTTTATATCGAACTATTTCGCCATTCTGTCCAAATAGTTCTTGAATTTCGGGGTGTTTCATGACACAATAATTATTTCTATTCTTGCGGGAGAATTGGTTTATGACCCTCAACCCCGCATTACATCAGGGTTTAATGGACTTTACTTAAATTGATAATTTCGGCGAGACTTTGAATGATGTGCAAGAGTGGATGTGTAAATGTAAGCATGTTTGGCATGGACATAAGTGTGGGTGCGAGTAAGAGTTGCCCTTCGTACCTGTACCCTTAATACAAGTAGTCCGTAGCACTTTTGCGTGATACGGACTATTTTTGTGGGAATGCAAACCACCTGCATAGTTTTCACACAGTACCTTTCGTTTCAAATCATTCAGATATGGAATTTCTACGGATATGAACGAGATTATGATATAATAAAATATGTGAATTTCTGTAAAGTAACTGATGTCAGCCAGAACACCTTAACCAAGTGAGACGATGCAGTTTATAAGTAAAGGTCCCAGAAATAGGAGCGATAATAGCATGGAACGTAAAGAATACAGTGCAGGAATGGTTAAGCTATCTTTTTGGTTTGCTGAGTTCCGTAAAGTCATTCAAATGATAAACAATGGAAAGACGCTACCGGAAATAAAGCAGATGAACATTGAGGAAAACATATTTTCAGCCCCAACACAAGCGCGGGCGATCCAAATATTTAATACAGTATCAACTCGCGTTAACGGTTTGAATCCTTCTTTTTACGCAGTATTTGAAAAGAGTGATATTTCTAATCAGAAGCTGATTGCATTGATTGCTGTGATGCAAATGGACAGCTTGTTTTTTGACTTCGTATATGAGGTATATCGAGAAAAGTTGATTCTTGGTACCGACCAATTGGCTGACAGTGATATCGGAATCTTTTTCAAAAATAAGCAATTGCAGAGTGAGAAAGCCCAGCAGCCCGGCTTTATAGGTAATATCGGCAATCAGTTTATTTCTAGCCCAAATGGCAAAGTTCTTAATGGCAGTTTTGTTCATTCGTATTCTCCTTACAGTTAGGGATAGAAAGCAATTAAGTAAAAGATACTTTTTACTTAATTATTACTTAATGATTAGTCAATCTTACTCAATTCCTTGGTTTAAAATCCAACACGCCTTCCTTTTATTGTCGCAATCTGGCTGAATAAGTCCGCAGTATTTACAGACGGTTTTGGATTTATCACTGACTATTTTTCCGAGGTTATGCGGGAACTGCGGAAAATTTCTTATGCCGATGCCATTGAAAAGCATTTTAAGTTAGGCAGTAATCTCAACCAACGGGATGTTATTGCCGTCAAAAAAACGGTGTCAGGCTTGGTCAAACTTATTCACCCCGATGGTCAATTTACCAAAGAAAATGTAGAAGAAATCCTGCGCTTTGCTCTTGAAATGCGTCGCAGGGTGAAGGAACAGCTTAAAAAAATTGGCGGCATGGAATTCTATGATGTGAACTTTTCCTATATCGATAATGAAACTTTTAATGAAGAATATGTAGCCGTACCGGAGCAAGGCGGCGGCAAGCTGATTCCAGAAGGAGTGGGCAAGCCTGGTCATATTTATACGGTAGCTCACGGCAAATCCGGCATGATTGGCGTATACAAGCTGGAAATGCAGATGACTGCCGGTAACGGCAAGTTTGAAAAAACCGGTATTGGGTCGGATCGTGAAGCAAAGGAAGCACTTGATACTGCTTACCGTTTTTTGAAAGCAAACAGTAGAAATATCAGCGCTTCGATCAGAACAACTACGAAGGATTATTTGCTGCATGTGCAAGATTTGAATGGTATCGGCATAACAAAATGCTTGACGTTACCTGCAATGGTAGCCATTTGCTCGGTTGCGCTTAATAAACCAGCTGTCAGTAGCGCGGTTGTCCTCGGAGATTTAAGTATTGGCGGTACGATTAATAAAGTGGAGGAACTTGCCAACACCTTGCAGGTATGCTTGGACAGCGGGGCGAAAAAGGTTTTGCTGCCGATTACCTCGGCGGTTGATTTGGGGACTGTCCCCTCCGATTTGATTGGTCACTTTAATATTATTTTCTATCAGAGTGCGGAAGATGCGGTGTTTAAGGTATTGGGGGTTGAGTAAGCCTGTTTGTCGAAAGCAAATTATGATCAATTCATGTATAATAGGACAAGAGGCAATACAAATAGTGAGGGAGCCAGGGATGGTTGAAAATGTATATGTTTTTAAAGTAGTTGTAAGGAGAGGTGTATGGCGGCGCATTCAGATTTCTTCGCGTCATTCATTGCATAATTTGCACGCAGCCATACTGGAAGCTTATGAGTTTGATGATGACCATTTATATGGGTTTTTTATGGGCGGAAAACCGTGGCAGGAGCCGGCTTATTGGGGGCCGTATAATGATTCCGGTCCTTACGCGGACAAAACTAAACTAAAAAGTTTGGATTTGGAACTTAAGCAGAAGTTTTTGTACCTTTATGATTTTGGTGATGAATGGAATTTTACAGTGCAGTTAGAAGAGATTTTAGAAGAAGAAGTTCCTCTTGTAAGGCCGATCATTATTGAAAAACGTGGTGAATCACCAGAGCAATATTGACGAGGCGCTGAGTGGATGTGCAAGAGTAAGCATGTTTGGCATGGCCATAAGTGTGGCTGCGAGTAAAAAATCGCCCTAAAAATAGATAATGAAAGATACCCCCCCAGGTTAGTAGCCTTTGGGGGGTATCTTTCGTTAAGCGAAGAGTTTTGTTGTTATGATATAATTATAAATCTTAAATAATCCAAGATCGATGATTAATATATTCTTAATTTAGAATTTTTTAATTCTCTTCTTTCTTTATTGGCTGCTTGCATGGTATCTAAAGCAATATGATAGGCTCGAAAAGCCTTTTCGACCGTTTCTTGAATGATATTATCATCAGGTATTTTTCCGGATTTAATGTAAGATAAAATTAATTCTTTGCAAAATTGTTCTGAAAGATCGTGCCTCATGGTGTTCCTTCCCTCCTGGGCGTAATATAATAAACTCTTCGACATACAGGAATAAAATTCCTGTATTAAATTGTAAATCCAATTAGTTTTATTTAGAAAAGAGGTTCAAAATGTAAAACTTCTATTTTGTGTTATATTTTCCTACAAATCGCATTATTTACAATAATCTACTAACCTCTGACAACCATTAGGAGAGGAAACACAGTTTGTTATACCGAAATAATAGTACTAATACTGTAATGTCGAACAAGGTAATCCATAGGTTTTTCGAAACAAAAAAATATACCTGGAGATGATCTTTTGAAAAAAATCGTAGTTTTATGCTGTATGCTCATGTTTTTGCTTGTTCCGTTAGCTATCGCCCAAACGCCTGACGTAACAAGCGAGCTATTCCAAGCTCAATCGCTGCAAAACATGGAAACCGGCGTCTATGTCATCCCCGAAGAAGTGCTTAATGCTTACTTCGCGGCTAATATCGCCAATAGCTCCAAAATAAAAGAATCTACTATCAATGTACATAAAAACAATAAATTCACACTGACAACAACTGTTGAGAAAACAGGCACAATACGCTTACACTGCACGATTAAAGAATTTCACTTTGACAAAGACAATGCCCTGGTAAGGCTGCACATCGACAAAAAAGAACTTCTAGGTCACTCTATCACATCTTGGTTCTTCAATCAAATGAGCCTGGGCTTTATTGCTGATATCTACGGCAATCCTCTTGCTCAAGCCAACATTGATAGCAAGGTAAATGGTAATACGGTAGATATCAATCTAAAACCTTTTGCCGCAAGTTTATTTTCAACTGGTATTGGCCAAGCCATAGGCGATCAACTCAGCATATCTAATGTTACGACAGCTGATAAGACCATATATCTTCACACTAATCTGGCAATAACGCTGATGAAATAATAAAGAATTATACCGATACCCTCTGCCGATAGGCAGGGGGTATTTTCGCTTTATAGGTAGCCGGCTAATAAACATAAACTAATTAAACCAAACATAAATAAACAAAATCAGCTAAAATATATTGATTTATGTTTGGTTTAATAGTAATATGTGCAATAAGGGAGTAATTTCCTTATTGCGCATATTACTATTAAGGGATTCGCTAGCCGCTGATTAGTTATTTCTCTTCAGGGAGGTAGTACATATGAAAAAGCTAAATATGCCGTGGATAGTGGTTGTCGTCATAATTTTTGTTATTGTAACAGGCTGCGGCAAGCAAAGCAGTTTGAATTCAGGGGCTCCAGTCAGTACAAAAGAAGGTAGGGTAATTACCGACATGGCTGGCCGACAGGTGATATTACCGCAGAAAATCCAGAAGGTCTATCCGGTCTCGCCGGTGGAAGCGGTGCTGCTGTATACCCTTGATCCGGAACTTCTCGCAGGGTGGGGTTACCATATGGGTGGCGATCAGTCAGGCTATATTTTACCTGCCTATCGCAATTTGTCGGTTATTCCTTGGCTTAGCCGCGGTTTTGCCGGCAATATTGAGGAAGTTATCAAGATGAAGCCAGACGTAATCTTGATGGTAACTGACATCACCAAAGTCAACAAAGAATATGCGGATGAACTAGAGCAATTAACTAAAATACCGGTAGTTATGTTGGACAAAGAAATGACCAAAATGGAGGAAACCTATCTGATTGCCGGTAAGATGCTCAACCGTGAGGAGCAGGCAGCCAAGCTTGCCGAATATTGTCGGGAGACTATCGGGTTGGTGCAAGAAAAAAAGCCGCTTTTATTAAACCGTAAACCGGTCACGGTTTATTATGCGGAAGGTCGCCGCGGGTTGGAAACCGAACCACGCGGGTCGTGGCATGCCGAAATAATTGAATTCGTCGGCGGGGAAAACGTAGCTGATCCCGGTTTGCCGACCAGCGGGAATATCGGGCGTAGTCCCGTCTCGCTGGAACAAGTAATAGTCTGGAATCCTGAAGTAATATTAATAGGTTATTTTCGGGATGGGGAAAGCAGCAGTTTTCCGGCGATTATGAACGACAAGGCATGGAAGGATATTCAGGCAGTTGGTGACAAACGGGTTTATGAAATTCCTACCGGACCGTTTAACTGGTTTGACCGGCCGCCGGCGGTAAGCCGACTTATCGGCATCAGATGGGTGGCCAATTTGTTATATCCTGATGTATATCCGTTTGATTTTCGCGCTGAGGTTAAACGGTTTTATGCGCTGTTTTATCATTACCAGCTTTCTGAGCAGGAATTAGATGAACTGGCGGCCAGGACGCAGCGGTAATAAAGTTTGCCTGCAGGAGATTATGGAGAAAGAGGGGTTATCATGAAGTGTAACTATTGCGAGTGGCGCTGTGAGTTAGAAAGTGGCAGCTATGGTGTATGTCGCATGTATCATGAGGAAGACGGTACAATAAAAGAGCGTTTTCCTCATAAGTGGTGCACCTATGGCATATCGCGGGTAGAATCGCTGCCGTTTTATCATGCTTATCCAGGCAGCAGAAGTATGACTATTGGCACAACCGGCTGCAATGTATCATGTAAATATTGTGTCAATGCCTTTATTGCCAAAGCAGAGCCGGCTGCAATTCAGGATATAATGTACGCATTTTCTCCGAAAGAGCTTGTGCAAATGGCGATTAAGCGTGGCTGTCATAATATTGTATTTAATGTTAATGAACCGGCTGTTTCGCTGCTTTCATTGCTGGAGGTCTCGAAGGAAGCCCGCATGGCGGGAATCCCTATGGGTTGTCTTACCAACGCCTATACTACGGAGGAAGCAACACAACTTTTAGCGTCGGTGTTTTCGTTTGTTAATGTAGGTTTAAAGGGTCTAAATGATGATTTTTGTCGTGAATATTTAGGGATTCCCAATATTGATCCGGTTTTACGGAATATTAAAACCCTGGCGTCAATGACCCATGTTGAGGTTACAACACCTGTAATTCAGTCGGTTAATGATCATGAATTGGATGAAATGGCAGCTTTCCTGGCCGATGTTGATCGGGAAATACCCTGGCATGTTTTTCGGCTGTTGCCTGAATACAAAATGAAGGAAACCGAGTATCCCAATATTGAGGCAATAAATGCAGCGCTGGGCAAAAGTCGCCGTTTATTGCCTTATATTTATTTCCATAATTTTGTTGGCTCTGACTGGGTCAATACGCTTTGTCCCCAGTGTGGCAGCGCGGTAATTGAACGCTTTAGTCTGGGGTGCGGCGGTGATAAGCTGGAGCGCTATAACTGCAGGAATAACGCGTGCCCTGACTGCGGCTATGAAATTAAGTTACATGGTGAGCGCATTGGGTGGAATGCACAAGGGGGGCAGTTATGAGTTTGGCAATTATTGATGCACGAGAATGGCAGAAAGAGTTTGACCTTCGAACAGGTCATAAACGGCAGGACAATTCCCCGAAAACACAGATGGTAAAAGCTGTACTGAGCGAACATCCCTTTCCCGGTGATATCGCTGACCAGGGTAACCGGTGGGTGACTGATACGGCATTGGATTTAGTTAATCGATATGATCCGAACTTTGCTTTTTTGATCTATGCCCAGCAATATTATTCGTTCCGCTTTGAGCGGCCGGGAGATGCTAAGCGCGAACAGCTCATTGATGCTGTGTTTGGCGAAGTCGATCGGTTTAGCAAAGAATCAGGATTTTTTCCGGTGGTTGTGGGAACCGGGGATATGATACCGGTAGCCGGATATATCGACTTAAGCCAGCTGGATGGCTTGGCGATTACCAGCCATTGGCTGACCAGGTATGCCGGACTTTATGATTTGAGTCCGGCAGATATGCGCTATTTGCAGGGGCTTGGCGGGATTGATAGGTTAGTAAGCAAAGAGGAATTTATGGCTTTATTTAGCGATGAGCCGGTGGCTGCTGAACGATTGCCAGACTACCTGGCCGTAGCTCGAGAGGGATATTGTTTTAGGTCGACCTTGCTCAGGCGGCCTGTTATGATACCATCCCATAATTACTCGATTCCGGTATCGACGGCACTTGGTGAGATAAACTCCATCACCGATATCAGCAGCCGCATTGACGATATGTTACAGAAGAAAAAAGTGGCGTTCATTTTAGTTGAGGGCGTGGGAATCAGGGATTTTCGTCTGCCATATACAGCCTGTTCCAATAGCAAAGACTGGTACATTTATGAAAATGGCGAGGCACAGTATTTGACAATAAGTACAGGTAAACACCAGGTTTTTGCATATCCTCCCGGTTATAAATCTTATCTGGAGGATGATGAAAATAAAGGTTATCCTTTTTCCGGGTATTTGACTTCCATTCCATCAGGTACGATGGGGGAACGGTTTGGCGGCAAGAGTATTGCTGTGGGCAACCGGAGCATGTTTATGCATACAGTGACAGGCAGTGATATTGCAATTGAGTGTTTTGCTAGGAATTTGGCTAATCAGGGATGCCTGGGAGTAATTCATAGGTAGTCGCGCACTAGAGCAATTTGAGTATAAAAAAACAGGGTGAGAGGATGATGAAAATGCAAGCAGTCTATCCGTCAGATTGGCAAAAGGTAGTAGAATTTCACGGTCATGTTTGTCCCGGTCTGGCCACAGGTTATCGTCTGGCCAAAGCGGCGCTGGCCGCACTAGGGTATAAAGACCCAGAAGAGGGTGATCTGGTAACAATTGCAGAAAGTGACCGCTGCACCATTGATCCCTTTCAGATTGTACTTGGTTGTACAATTGGCAAGGGGAAACTATACATACATTCTACCGGCAAACAGGCTTTTACTGTAGGATGTCGTAAGAGCGGCAAGGCTGTGCGGGTGATTCAGCTGCCCTATGAGTATTCGGCAGAGAGTAATGACTTGACAAAAAGAGTGATGAGCGGCAGGGTATCTGACGAAGAATACCGCCGGTATAAAGTGGCGCGTGAGGCGCGGATCCACGAGATTCTGACATTACCGGACGAAAACCTGCTTAAGGTGGAATCAGTTAGCGCTACCTTGCCAGAAAAAGAGACCATCTATGCTTCGCCTTGTTGTGAGTTTTGCGGCGAGCAAGTAATGGAACCTTGGACAAGGCTCCGTGAAGGCAAAATTGCTTGCATTAGCTGTGCTGTTACGGTTGTGCGTTAAAACTGACATGAGGCGATAAAGATGAATAATACCCTGACAAAACAAATAACGAATACGCCGTTAGCTAAGCCAAATAGCGGCAGGCTTACGGGAGAGCGCTTGATTCACAAAGATATGGGGAAGATCGCAGTCATGCTGATTGTGCTTTTCTTTGCTTTTTTTGCATCTTTTTTAATTGGCCGTTATCCGGTTTCGCCGGATATGGTACTTGCGATTCTTTGCTCGAAAGTAATAGCATTGCCGCAGGCTTGGACAGACACTATGGAAACAGTTGTCCTTAAAATCCGTTTGCCGCGTATTGCCGCCGCTTTGCTGGTAGGCGGGGCGCTGGCGGTTTCTGGAGCTGCTTATCAGAATCTATTTCGCAATCCACTAGTATCGCCATCCTTATTAGGCGCGTCCTGGGGAGCGGCATTTGGTGCAGTACTGGGGATGATTCTCCACTTATCTTGGATATGGGTGGAAGCGTCGGCTTTTATTTTTGGGCTTGTGGCTGTTTTTGCTGCAATCGCCATAAGTTCGTGTTTTGGCAATAAGTCAATGATTTCCTTAGTGCTTGCCGGAATTGCGGTGTCGGCTTTTTTCCAGGCGCTTGTTTCGGTACTGAAATATCTGGCTGACCCAATGAACACCCTGCCGGAAATCAGTTTTTGGCTTATGGGAGGCCTGTCTAAGGTTACTAGCCAGGATGTGACATGGCTAATTATCCCGATAATTATTCCGCTGATAGTGCTGTATTTTATGCGTTGGCAGATTAATGTACTTAGCATTGGGGAAGAGGAAGCGCATACACTGGGCATCAATGTGCGGCGTACCCGCTTGGTGGTATTGGCGTGTGCCACACTGCTGGCTGCAGCCGCCACTAGTCTTGGTGGGATCATCCAATGGGTGGGGCTGCTGATTCCCCATGCGGCGCGGATGCTGTTCGGAGCAAATTTTGCAATTGTGTTGCCGGTGTCAATGATTATGGGAGGAACGTATCTACTCATTATGGATAATTTAAGCCGCAGTATTTCTTCGCTAGAGATACAAGTGGGGATTCTTACAGCCTTAATTGGTGCGCCCTTCTTTGTTTTTCTGCTCGCCAGAGCCAAAAAGGGTTGGGAGTAAACTAACGACGAGAGAAGGGAGTTATTGCTGTGACTGAACTAAAGCTAACCGATAGCGGTGCAATCCAGGCGATAGGGCATGTTGAAAGTGGTTGGCAAAATACATTGGCTGTCCCGCTTGGCGGGGCAGCAGCTGTCATTCATATTAAGCCAGAATATCAGCCGGCCTTATATCACATTACCGATCACAGTCATCTGTGGATTTTGAGCTGGTTTGGGCAGGCTGACCGGTCAGTACTGCGGGTGGTACCATCGAAAGTTAACCCGGATCTACCAGAATATGGAGTGTTTGGACTACGAAGTGCGGCTCGCCCCAATCCGATAGCTTTGACTTTGGTCAAACTGGAAAAGGCGGAGGAGGGGCGGTTATGTGTGAGTGGCTTGGACGCGGTGGATGGTACGATGGTGTTAGATATAAAACCGTACTTTGAGGCCGATATTGTTTTTTCTCCGACAACTCCGTACTTGCCGCCGCACGAATACCAAACACGCCAGGCGCAGTTTTATAAGCAGGCCGTAGCGCATCATGGCGAACATTGCTTGGGGCTTGAGTTGGCGGTAAAAATGGCGCTATTGGTTGAGGGGCATTTTGGACAACTGCAATCGCCGGATCTAAAACTGACAGTAGAGGGAGATGCGTGCTTTGCTGATGTTCTTCAGGGCTTGACCCGGGCGCGTCTGGCTAATCCAAGCCGGTTTTTCTACCACAAGCATGAGATGCATAGGAAGGTGCATTGGGTAAAAAATGGCGAGAGTCTTACGTTAACGGTGCGGCCAGAGATTGATTTAGCTACTGCACGCCGGTTATCAGAACAGGAGTTGTTTGTCTGATAACTAAGCTGCGGGAAGATGTACTTAAGCAGAAATAGGTTATGCAGCAAGTGTTTGAAGGAGATGGGCGTTATGTACGAGGTTGTGTCAAAGGGCGGGGTCGTGTTTTGTATCATTATCGCTTGCTCGCTCTTGGCAATGACAATTGCGATTCAGCGCTGGTGGTTTTATCGCTCGGTATCGCAGGAAGACACCAGATATATGCCGGGCTTGAGTCAAACAGTTGCTGCCGGCAATACCCGCCCCTTTGGTGATGGCGACGGGCCGTTGGCAAGGCTGTGGGCTGTTATGCAGGGATGCTGCTCAAGTGCCAGCGGCGAAATGGCTGCAGTTGCCGAAGTGGTTTTAGATAAAGAGAGTTTGCGATTAGAGAAGTACCTATACATTTTGGCGACAATTGCGACCATTGCGCCGCTACTTGGCTTATTAGGCACAGTGCTGGGGATGATTAAAACCTTTCATGTTGCGGCACTTAGTGGAGCAGGCAATCCCCAGCTTTTGGCCGAGGGCATTGCGGAGGCCTTATATAATACGGCTGCTGGGCTGCTTGTTACGATATTTTGTATTATCTGCCACAATCATTATCGCAACTGGTCGGCGCGGCGGCTGTGTTTGCTGGAGACTCGGGTAAAAGAATTTACGTTCTTGTTGACCAAAGGAGGCAATAGCGGTGGCTCGTAAAGCGAGGCGACAGCAAATTGGGGTGCATGTTGATATGACGCCGATGGTTGACATAATGATGTTACTGGTCATTTTTTTCATGATGACAACGGCTTTTGTTACCGTTTATCCGGGTTTTGCCATAAATTTGCCCCAGGCGTCTGCAGAAAAGCAGGCAGAAAAACAGCTGGTGGTGTTAATTGCTAAAGATGGACGGATAGCGGTGAATGGTCAGCCTGTAGCTAAAGAAGAATTGGCAGCGTCAGTAAGCGGCACGGGAAAAACTACGGTATCCATTCAGGCAGATAAAGAGGCCAGCCACGGGCGGGTTGTCGAGGTTATGGACGAAATCCATAAAGCCGGAGTGACAAAACTGGCGATAGCTATCGAGGAGAAAGGAAGATAGGGAATATGAGGGCGAATGCCTGGGGGGCGGCCTTTATCCTTGCCGTTATTGTTCATATCACTGGACTGGCGTTTGTGGGTCAGGGACTGTTGGGAGAAATAGCCTTGGAGCCAAAAACAGAATATCTGGAAGTTGAACTGGCTGCAGCGCCACTGGCCAAAGGGCAAAATCAAATTAAGCCTGCCCCAGCACCGGCAGCCAGCCAAAGTAGTAGAACAATCAATAACGGGGTAAGTGCGGCAACTGCGCCCGTTGCTCCTAGTTTTACTGCAGTGGAAGATAGGAATGTTGTAGCACCTCTAACTACGTCCGGAATTGCGGGTGATCCCGTTACAGAAATTGGCGGCAGCGGCTCAGGTACAGCGGCGGGAGTTGAGGCGGGAACCGGTGGGACGGGGAATACAGGGGTAGACAGCAGGCCAGCATCGGCGGGGCCACTAGAGGAACACGAGGTTGATCGCCGCCCGTATGCGGTCTATGCTCCTCCACCTGAGTATCTGTCTGAAGCCAGATTTAATAAATGGCAGGGAAGAGTAATCATCCGAGTATTGGTAGAAGCTTCGGGTAGAGTAGCAGACACGCGGGTGGCTCAGAGTTCTGGATATGATGAGTTGGATCAGGCGGCAGCGGAGGTGTTATACCGCTGGCGGTTTAACCCTGCCGAACGGGGTGGTCGGGCGGTGACAGCTTGGGTAAGAGTACCTGTCTCCTTTAAACTGACAAGGTAAGGCTGAACCTTTTACATAACCTGAGCACCTGAAATATGAAAGGGAGGATACACATGCTTGCGGTAGACAATATTAGTTTTGGTTATTCGTCGGCCGGTGATTTGCTGACCGATCTTTCTTTTTCCGTTAGCAAAGGAGATGTTGTTTGTCTATTAGGACCCAACGGCGCCGGGAAAACATCATTGCTCCGCTGTTTGCTGGGTGTTGCCAAAGTCCGGACAGGCAGTGTAAAGATTAAAGATCGTAAAATTGGAGAAATATCGGCGAAAGAGCTGGCCTGTGCTTTAGCCTATGTACCGCAGGCAGCGACAACGGTATTTCCGCATAGAGTATTGGATATGGTTGTTATGGGACGTACACCGCATGTGGGTTTTACGGCAGTTCCTACTGATGAAGATTATGCCATGGCGGAAGCGGCTCTAAATGAACTAGGCATATCCCATTTGGCAGATTGCTTATTTAGTCGTATCAGCGGCGGCGAGCGGCAACTGACACTTATTGCCCGCGCGCTGACACAACGTGCCGAATTATTAGTTATGGATGAACCAACATCTAGTCTTGATTATGGGAATCAGGTGCGGATACTGCGGGTTGTTGATAAGTTGGCGAAAGAGGGGTATTCCATTATCATGACTTCACACTTTCCTAACCATGCTTTTTTGCTTTGTAACAAAGTATTGATTATGAAAAACGGCAAGATAACAGCTATGGGTACGCCGGAAGAGGTGGTAACTGATAGTATTTTAAGCGACCTGTATACAACCAAAGTCAAGATAGTTGAACTTGATGACGGGGTGTCAAACAAATTGAGGGTTTGTGTACCATTATTGGCATAGGGAGCTAGTATAAGCGGAAATAACGGGCGTAACCCGATAAGATAAAAACCAACGGCGTTATATATATGGAATTTACAAGGCTATTTCTGATGAATTTTTAGGGGGAGGAGTTATTATATGAGAAAAAGTTTTAAGAAAAAGGTTATTCCATCAGCAGTTTGTATTTGTTTGTTAAGTTCATTCAGTCTGGCTATGGCAGAAGAGTCCCAGGAAGTTACCCTTGATGAAGTCCAGGTTCAGTCAACGGTATTAGCAGATTACCAGGTGACGACAGAGATCATTACGGCCGAGAAAATTAAAGAAATGGGCGCAACCAATGTGGCTGAAGCCATTAGCGCGGTACCAGGGGTTTACGTTACTAATGGCCCCAAAAACGCCCGTATGGTACGCATTCGCGGAGCGGAAACTGACCAGCTTAAAGTCTATGTCGACGGCATGCCGATGTTCCCTATGGCAGGCCTTGCTGCTAATGCTTCCGCTGACTTGGGATCAATACCTGTTGAGAACATTGAGAAGATTGAGATCATCAAAGGACCGGGACCCGTACAATACGGGACAGACTATAAAGGCGGCGTTATTGTAATTACTACGAAGGATGGAAAGGGTGCCGGCCAAGGCAATCTTCATCTGTCCGCTGGTTCGCATAAGAGCTTTGATAATTATATCTCTTACAGCGGCAGTGATAAAAATGCCAGTTACTTCATTACCGCCGGTAAAGCGCGAGGTGATGGGTACTTAAACAACTCAAATTCTACCAGAGACTATTTTAATGGAAAAGTGAAATGGAATCTCGATAAAGATTCTGCTTTGACGTTTAGCGGTTACTATACAAATGTAGATCGCAAAATTGCTAATGGCATTGATCAAATTACCGGTCAGGAAACCACCGCTAATATAAAGTGGTCTGGTGACAAGGGGGTCGGCGTGGCACCTAATAAAACGTACTATACAAAAGACTGGGAATTTAAAGGGTTAAAACAAACAAATATTGCCTTACAGTATGATAAAAATGTCAGTAAGCGGTTTAAATATAATATAAAAGTATACCACGAGACTGATGATAGCAACATGTGGGTATATAACGTAACTAACGCCGCAGGCATCCCTACCTATGCTAATCCTATCTGGTATCGCAGCAGTTGGGATTCGACATTAAATGGGGTAGAATTTACCGGCGATTGGCTGACTGCCAAAAATAATACCCTTACCTTTGGCGCAAAGTATACCGAGAATAAGTGGCATGACGATGAAAACAATAGTGATCTTAATGAAGGCGGCACTGATAAACGCATTGGTTACTATGTTCAGGATAATTGGAAGCCCAGTGAGAAAACCGGTGTTTCACTAGGTGTGCGTTATGACATGGTAACAATGCCGTATCATTATTACAAAGCAGGCGATGCAAAAAGTGGTAATTATAGCAGTTCGTGGAAGAATACGGTTGATCCAGTCTTTAATGTTACTCATCAACTGGATAAACAAAATACCTTGCGCCTGTCTGCGGGTAAAACACATAACTTTGTTACGGCCAAGCAGGTTGCAAACAATCTAAAAAACGGGGATAATCTCCCTAACGCTGAAAGGGCAGTCAATTACGAATTAGGCTGGGCGCACAATTTTGATGATAACTCGTCACTGGATCTTGCATTTTTTAGAAATAAGATAACTGATCGCCTCATAAAAAAAACCAATGTTGGGACTTCTTCGTGGATTAATGTTGATAAAACTAATGTACAAGGCGTGGAATTGGGGTACAAGCAGCAGTTGTCTAAACGTCTGAAGGGTTTTGTCAACTATACGTACCTGAGGTCCGAAGACACTACAAACGGGGTTACATCAAAATCGGCCAATTTGCCGAATTACATGGTTGACTACGGATTTACGTATACCGTGGACAAGTTCCAGGGAACTATTATGGGACATCTTAACGGTACTGCTCAGACCGATAATACGACCGCTAACTCGCTCGGTAACATATATAGCAAAGTGGACAGTTATCATACTGTGAATCTCAATTTAAAATACCACGCAACCCAAAATACGGAGTACTTTCTCCATGTAAACAATCTCTTTAATGCCAAGTACTGGGAAACATATAACTGTCCAGGTGATGGAATCAATTTTATGGCCGGTGTTAATTATAAGTTGTAAGTTAATAGATAAATTGACAGCAGTAAATACAAAGGAAGGCTTCCGATATATTGCCGGAAGCCTTCCTTTGTATTTACCAAAAATTTCATACATAAAGTGCATACTATGAAATTTTTGTATGGAATTTTTGGTTGCTGTTAACCATATTAAGAAAAAACATACTGTATGCGTAGTTGGTTTAGATGGTATGATAGTTCTCTTACTGGCAAAAGAAGAAATTTTTTATAACAATAATTATTTTGGCATATTTCTTGCAATTAAAATTGGACAAGATAGTTTCTTTCCTATGAAGGAGGTAAGTAACGCATGCAGCAAGCGATGACAATCGAAGATATGCGTATCAAGCTGAGTATGCTTGTAGTAGCCAAGAAGTTTAATCTGCAAGACCCGGAAGTACTTTTGCTTAGCACAGAACTGGATCACTTAATTGTAAATTTTGAGAAAGCAAAGCAGCAGCTTGCGTTACGAAGAGATGAGTATAATGTGAGGTTTAGATACGGGTGGTCCCGGAAGAAATACGCAGCCAATCTTCTTCGTGAGAGCGAAAGCCTTTAAACGCATGGATAAATGCTTCTAAAGGAGTCAGTGCACTAGTTGAAGTGGAAAAAGAAGCCATATCAACAATAGCGCCGGAAGTTGTTTCGTAGACTGTCTGTTGCATTGTTATACGATAGTTGTTTTGCTGGTTTTTGGGAAGTGTACTGATAACTTGGGGAACAATGACCCAACGGCAGTCAGTGGCAGCCGCTTGTTCTAGCCAATT
The DNA here is from genome assembly GCA_023443285.1 of Bacillota bacterium. GTDB lineage: Bacteria > Bacillota > Negativicutes > Sporomusales > Sporomusaceae > Sporomusa. Next base: position 1,928 of record JAEZVB010000076.1, on the reverse strand, counting down.
GCCGCCTGCGGTCTCCTTCCCAATAACGTTGTTGGGGTACGCTTGGCGATATTCATCCATTAGGGCTTCCTGCATATAGGGGTAATCTGCCGCTAAAGCAGGTTGAAGGTTGTTTTTTAAAGGGGCAATGAATACTCGCTGCTGGGTTACCGGCGCTAGCGTCTCGGTTAAGACGGCTCCAGAATGGCGAGGTTCAATGCCGGCTTGGCGAGCTTGGCGGCGTTCATCGTAATAGTTCTTTAATGCTACATCCACATAACCGGTTACACTGTGGAACCCATGAGCATGGTCAGGACTCTGCCATTTTATTTCATGGCCAAATTGATTATAACCGCCAACCAGTGATTGTAGTACTCCTGTAACCGCGTCGCCGTCAATTACAACCCGCGTTACTTTGAGCACAGGCTCAAATTTTTCAGCAAAAGCGGTATTGCCGACAGCCGGAGATCCGAAGGTGATAACTTCAAGCTGGGCGGGATTTACGCCCATATCGATAAATCTGGCACCGGCAATAATGGCTGCTGCTCCACCCAAGCTGTGCCCGGTAAGGTAGAGCTTGTTACCGCGGTTTGCGGTAAGGATGTCCCGTAGGGATAGGGATGTACCTGCGGCATTGCTCAATTTGGCAGTTGGGCCAGACTGGATGAATTCATGAAAGCCCCGGTGAATTTTGGGTTGGGATGCGGGAATATTTTTCAGGGCAGCATTAGCGGCAAACTCTTCAAAAGTGCTGCCGGCAAAATATACTTTGTCAACTTTTAAATCGATTTTTATATCCTTGTCATTTTCTGTTCCGACAATAGCTAGTACATAAAGTGTATCGCCGAGGGCAGTAGCTTTTTGTGCTAAGAGGTAGCGGGCACCGGCTTGATCCTGGGCTTGGGTATAGCGGTCAATCGTCCAGCCATTTTGCTCCAGATAACGGGTAGTCATTTCTCCGATGCGATCACTATAAGCAGCCACGCTGGCGGTAGCCATAATGGATAGCTTATAAGCTTCCTCATAATCTTCTTTTGGTCCTGCCTGGCCAGTAACTGGCAGATAAAGCAGAACTAGCATAGAGAGCACTACTAACCAATGTTTCATTATGCAACCCACCTAATCTTTTATTTCCATCGCTGGTTAGTGGCTGTAGTTCTACAGTACTAGCGATGCATATTAATATGTAAAATTTCAAACCCGGGTCGCAGATTTCCTCTTTTGTTATATAAAATTGTAGAAAATACTGTAAAAAACTTCTTGTCAGTTCAAACATATAGAATGGTTGGTTTAGCAAGCGGCTAAATTGGGAATAGTATAAACTAGTTTTAAATAAAAGAGAGGTGATACCCACTTGCTTCGTTTTCGTAATAATCCTATTGTTGTGTTTACTGCCTTGTTAACAATTTACACCGTATATAGTTCGATCTCAGCAATTTTCAAGTAATGTAATTTGTTTAGAGAACAGAAAAACAGTCACCCAATTTTACGGGGTGGCTGTTTTGCATTATTGCTGATCATTCACTTAGTGTTCTGAAGTCCGAATACTGTTTCGTAGAAAATTCAGGAGTTTCTTCCCTTCTTCAGTCAGAGCATTACCAGTACCCTGGCAGTTTTCACAAGGTTTGGTACCGATTTTGCCTGAACCTTTGCAAACAGTACAAGTTTCTTCCAAGGATAGGTTGGTTGCCATAATAAGATAAGCTCCTTAGCTTTTCTCCCTACTTCCACCTTTGCCAAAGGCTCGGCGCATGCCGTGTTTCTTATATAAAATTTCTCATATTTTTAAGAAGATGTCAAGATGTGAATAACGCACCTGCTAATTTCCAGACACAACGATATAAAGCATTAATAGAAACCCTCCGACAATAACCCAGTTTATGACGCGGGAGGAGTGTTTGCGGTTATTAATTTCGGTCGTGATGCGCTCACGAGCCTTAATACGTTCC
>JAEZVB010000054.1 GCA_023443285.1 Bacillota bacterium | reverse complement strand
GGTTAAAGCCATCAAATTGCAAAGTATTGCCGGTGCTTACTGGCGTGGGGACGAAAAACGCAAAATGCTGCAACGTATCTACGGAACTTCCTTTGAAAAGAAAGCTGATTTAGATGCGTATATTACCATGATGGAAGAGGCGGCTAAGCGTGATCACCGTAAATTAGGCCGCGAACTTGATTTATTCAGTATTCAGGATGAAGGCCCGGGATTTCCCTTTTTCCACCCTAAAGGAATGGTTGTTCGTAACGAACTGGAAGCTTTTTGGCGTAAGTTGCATATAAAATATGGATATCAGGAAATTAAAACCCCCATAATCCTTCACCAAAAACTCTGGCAACAATCTGGCCACTGGGATCATTATCGGCAAAACATGTATTTTACCACAATAGATGAAGACGGCTATGCGGTCAAACCCATGAATTGCCCCGGAGGAATTTTAATATATCGTACCCAGCACCATAGTTACCGTGATTTACCGCTTCGCACTTGTGAACTAGGACTTGTTCACCGTCACGAACTTTCCGGTGCCCTGCATGGTCTAATGCGTGTGCGCAGCTTTACCCAGGATGATGCTCATATTTTTATGTTGCCATCCCAGATCAAAACTGAGATCAAAAAGGTTATTGAACTCTTCAATACCGTATACAGTGTCTTTGGCTTATCCTACCATGCAGAACTAAGCACCAAACCAGCAAAAGCAATGGGTTCTGATGAAGTTTGGGAAACTGCGACAACAGCACTTAAAGAAGCGCTGGAAGAACTAAATATGCCATTTAAAATCAATCCAGGAGATGGTGCTTTTTACGGTCCAAAAATTGACTTCCATCTTCAAGACTCTATTGGCCGTACCTGGCAATGTGGAACTATCCAGCTAGATATGTTGATGCCGGAAAAATTTGATCTGAATTATATCGGTGAAGATGGTCTCAAACATAGGCCAGTAATGATTCACCGTGTAGCTTACGGCAGCCTTGAACGCTTTATTGGTATCTTAATTGAACACTTTGCCGGAGCATTCCCTATATGGTTAGCCCCTGTTCAGGTTAAAATCTTACCGATAAGTGAACGTCATGCTGAATATGCCAAGGAACTTGCGCAAATGTTGCGCGAGAAGGATATCCGTGTCGAAGTAGATGACCGTAATGAAAAAATCGGCTACAAAATACGCGAAGGCCAATTAGAAAAACTACCCTATATGCTGGTAGTGGGAGACAAAGAAGCGGAAACACGCACTGTGGCTGTCCGCAAACGAGGCCAAGGTGATATCGGGACAGTTCCTGTTGATAACTTCATTGCAACAGCAGTGGCTGAAATTGTCGCAAAAACTAATTAATAACAACTTGACTTCCCTGGAAATAGGTGTTATTATAGTTAAGTGATTTAAATATGGTAGTAAGTAGAAGCCATCCGCTTCTCACCTTACAGCGCTGTAACGCTGTTAGTAAGGTTATAGTAAGCAAAAAGTTTTTACTTATGCTATTGCGCGGGTGGTTTATTCCACCCCGTTTTTTATTTCAATGAACAAATATCTTAGGAGGTGAGCGGCAATTAGCAAAGACACTTTAAAGATTAATGAGGAAATTCGTGCAAAGGAAGTCCGGGTAACCAGCAGCACCAATGAGCAACTGGGGATTATGTCGCTAAGAGACGCGTTGCGTTTAGCAGTCGAGCAAAACCTTGATTTAGTGGAAGTAGCGCCAACTGCGAAACCGCCAGTATGCCGGATTATGGATTTTGGGAAATTTCGGTATGAGCAACAAAAACGCGATAAAGAAGTCAAGAAAAAGCAAAAGGTAGTTTCTATCAAAGAAGTTAAACTTCGTCCTAACATTGAAGACCATGATTTTAATGTTAAGTTAAAGAATGCCCAACGCTTTTTAGAAGACGGTGACAAAGTCAAAGTTACCATTATGTTCAGGGGACGGGAACTCTCTCATCCTGAGCTGGGCAAACAAGTATTGGTGCGAATGGCTACCTTGCTTAAAGATATGGCTAACATTGAACGTGATGCCAAGCTTGAAGGTAAAAATATGATTATGATTGTAGCTCCGAAACCCAATACTACACAATCTAGCACATAAATAGAAAGGGGATATACCTACTATGCCAAAAATGAAAACCCGCAGAAGCGCTGCTAAACGTTTCAAAGTAACCGGCAGCGGTGAATTTAAACGTGCGAAAGCTTTTAAAAAACACATTCTTGAAAAAAAATCTCCAGCTCGTAAGCGTAACCTGCGCAAAGCAACTCTGGTTAGTAAATCTGATCATGATCGCGTAGTGAAAATGCTTCCTTACGCCTAAAGAATAAACAATTTATAAGTACATCAGGAGGTATATGACATGCCAAGAGTTAAAAAAGGCGTTACTGCACATAGACGTCATAAAAAAATCCTTAAATTAGCCAAAGGGTATCGTGGTTCCAAGAGTAAGCTCTTCAAAAAAGCTAACGAAACCGTAATGAAAGCACTGTATTATGCACGTGCTGACCGCCGCACCAAAAAAGGCGATTTCCGCAAATTGTGGATTACTCGGATTAATGCTGCCGCCCGTATGAGTGGTATTTCTTACAGTCAGCTTATTAATGGCCTTAAAAAAGCTGGTGTAGAAGTTAACCGCAAAATGCTAGCAGATCTGGCAGTTAACGATATGGCCGCATTTGGCAAATTAGTAGATGCTGCTAAATCTCAATTGAAATAAATAAAAAAATCCCGAATAATTTCGGGATTTTTTTTATTGCTGAAGTGTATAATATTAATAAATATTGGTATTACTAGTAATCAAATCCAGTTGATAGAAGATACAAATTGAAAAATGTGATTTTTTAAAATTTTAGGATAATTGGCAGGTTTTTTTTTCCTGGTGGCGAATAAATATTTATAACACAACTGGCAATTTAAAATTTCTTTTAATTAAAAAAGGAGGAGTTCACTTTGGCCCTAGTATCAATGAAAGAATTACTCCAGGATGCACGGAAAAGAAAGTATGCAGTTGGTGGCTTTAATGTATTTAACTTTGAAACGTTAGGCGCAGTTATTGAGGTGGCAGAAGAACTAAAGACTCCCCTAGTGCTTGGTATTCCTGAGCGATTATTTAAGTTTGTTGATGTTGATACCTTGAGCGCTGCAATGAATCGAGCAGCCCAAAAGGCGACTGTGCCTGTGGCTCTCCATCTTGATCACGGCCATTCGTATGAAGGGGTGATGAAAGCCATTCGCTGGGGATTTACGTCTGTTATGTTTGATGGTTCGGCCTTGTCTTTTGAGGACAACTTAAAACGCACGAAAGAAATTACCCGCATAGCCCATTCTCTCGGTGTTTCAGTCGAGGGTGAATTGGGCTATGTTGGTTGTTACGGCAATATAAAAGATATAAATGAAGAAAATTTAGTTAAGCCTGAGGTGGCACAAGATTTTGTTGAGAAAACAAAAGTTGACGCATTAGCAGTAGCTGTGGGTACAAATCATGGGACTTATCGCGGCAATACCAACTTAAATTTCTCAAGACTTTCTGAACTTAACTATAAGGTCAATGTGCCACTCGTCATGCATGGTGGTTCAAAACTTACCAAAGAAGATTATTATAGCTCCATTCAATCTGGCATAACCAAAGTAAACATTGCTACTGATATGTCTTTGGCTGCGGCAGAAACAGTTAAAGCCGAGTTGGCCAAAAATCAGTCAGCCAATTATATTTACTTAATGTCGGTGGTTAAAAAAGGAGTTAAAGATTCAGTCCGCAAATACATGTTAGCCTTTGACTGCATTTCAAAGGCAATATAGCTGACAACAAAAGATGTATTTAAACCCCCCCGCCGCGTAGCGAGCGGGGGGTTTCGGCGTCTAAATAAACTGTAGCAACAGCTTGACAGTTTGCTAAATTTGAGTATAATCGTTAGGTATTAATAGGTTTAGAGGTGGAATATTTTGGCAACGAAATTTGTTAACTTATTTGATATCAACCACTGGAAGCTTACGCCCTACCAGATATTAGTGTTGGGCTTTGCCGGATTGATATTGGGAGGAGCATGCTTGTTGATGTTGCCGATAGCAGCAACAGATGGGCAAGGTTTACGTTTTATTGACGCCTTATTTACCGCAACATCGGCTGTTTGTGTAACCGGCCTAGTAGTGGTTGATACGGGTACATACTTTTCGTTATTTGGTCAGCTTGTGATAATAAGTTTAATTCAGGTCGGAGGCCTAGGCATAATGGCCATGTCTACACTTATGGCCATACTTATTGGTAAAAAAATCAACTTAAAACAACGTCTTGTCATGCAAGAGGCGTTGAATCAGTTTACGATAGCGGGAGTTGTCCGATTAACCCAATACATAATTAAGATCACTTTGCTCATTGAGGCCATTGGCGGCACCATCCTTGCAATTCGCTGGTATCAGGATTTCGGACTTAAAGGAATATATTTTGGCTATTGGCATGCGGTTTCTTCCTTTTGCAACGCAGGTTTTGACTTATTTGGCAGTGTTATCGGCAAGTTTTCCAGCGCAACCGCCTATGTTGATGATATTGTTGTTAATCTCGTTATTACATCATTAATAATTTTGGGTGGGATTGGTTTTACCGTAATTGCCGATGTCTGGACAAACCGCAGTTTTGACAGATTATCACTTCACTCTAAATTGGTTTTAATAACGAGCGCAGTACTTATTGTCTTTGGTTCTATTGTAATTTTATTACTTGAATATAGTAATCTCGAAACATTGGGAAATCTATCCTGGAAGGGAAAAATTTTAGCCAGTTACTTCCAGTCTGTAACAACTCGTACTGCTGGCTGGAATACGCTAGACTTAAGCAAATTTACTGATGCAACCTTATTTTTCATTGTAATACTTATGTTTGTTGGTGCTTCGCCAACATCTACCGGCGGTGGTATTAAGACTTCAACCGCCGGCGTCTTGGCAGCAGCCATCTGGGCTCTTATTAGAGGCCGCCATGATGCGGAAATATTTGAACGGCGAATTCCTCAGACTATTATTTATAAAGCCTTCTCTGTAATGTTAATCTCCGCCGTTTTGGTCATTTTTATAACTATGATGTTAAGTATTACAGAAAAACAGCCCTTTCTTAAATTGCTATTTGAAACAACTTCAGCATTTGGTACAGTAGGTTTAACAACAGGTATTACACCTGATCTTACTACGTCAGGTAAGATTTGGATTATTCTTACGATGTTTGCCGGAAGAGTTGGCCCTGTTACCTTAGCGCTAGCACTGGCATTAAAGAACCGTAAGGGAAACATACAGTATCCTGAAGGAAAAATAATCATTGGATAGAGGAGCGGAAATAGCATGAACAAAAAAAATAAACAATTTGCGGTCATTGGCTTGGGACGTTTTGGCACTAGTATAGCAACCGCTTTATTTAAACTTGGGTATGAAGTTTTGGCAATTGATTCAAGCGAAGAGCAAGTCCAGAAAAACAGTGAAGCAGTTACCCATGTTATTCAGGCAGATACTACTGATGAAAATACGCTGAAAGCATTAGGAATTCGTAACTTCGATGTTGTTGTTGTTGCTATTGGTGAAGATATCCAAGCTAATATTCTGACAACACTACTACTAAAAGATCTTGGCGTAAAATATATAGTTGCCAAAGCTCGCAATGAGCTTCACGGTAAAATGTTGGCCAAAATCGGAGCAGACAGGGTTGTCTATCCTGAACGGGATATGGGACTAAGAGTCGCCCATAACTTGGTATCAACTAACGTATTGGAATACATAGAACTATCACCAGACCTGAGTGTCGCCGAAATTACAGCACCCAAAATACTAATAGGGCAGAGCTTGGCAGAAGCCAATCTACGGGTAAAATATGAAATAAACGTTGTGGCTATAAAAAGAGATGATGCACTTATTGTTCCACCGCCTTCTGATGAAAAAATACAGCCAGGGGACATTCTGATTTTTGTTGGTCAAACTAAAGGGATCCAGAAAATGGAGGAGTTGGAGTGAGCGAGTATATTTCTAGTGTCGCAAACAAATTGATTAAGGAGATCGCTTCACTTAAACAACGAAAATACCGGGATAAACTGGGCATGTTTGTAGCAGAAGGGGTGCGACTTGTTGAGGAATGCAGCATCGCAAACTGGCCAGTTGAAATGTGCATTTATACTGAAGAAGCCGCTGCGCGTGAAAGAACCAAAGCCATTATTGATCGCTTATCGCTCACATGCTGCCGTATGATTATAGTGTCTGAGGACATTTATAACAAAATTTCTGATACCGAGCAGCCACAAGGAATCATGACTATCATAAAAAAACATAAGTATGGCATTAAAGAGTTGCTTGCCGCTCGAGATAAAATGCCACTCTTTGTTGTACTGGACAGTATTCAAGACCCAGGTAATATAGGAACTATTATCCGTACTGCCGACGCTGCCGGGTGTACCGGCGTTATCACGCTTAAAGGCTCGGCCGATGTCTTTGCTACTAAAACAGTACGAGCTACCATGGGATCGTTGTTCCATCTGCCAGTCCTAGAAGGGTTGTCCCCTTCAGAGTTAATTGTCACCTTTAAGCAGGCCGGTATCAAATTGTTGGCAACCTGTTTAGACCAATCACAACCTTATTATCGCACTGATTTTAACGATCCGGTAGCTATTATCTTAGGTAATGAAGGCCAGGGAATCAGCCCCGAGCTTATCAGTGCAGCTGATTCCCGCCTCATAATTCCACTTATTGGCCAAGCAGAATCTCTCAACGTGGCCGTAGCAGCCGGCGTTATTTTGTATGAGGCTGTAAGGCAGCGGGCAACACAGTAAGGCAGCGGGCAACCTTGTAATTTCAATAATGCTATGATATAATACGTTTAGCAATGACGGAAATTGCCAGTACAGGCAGAGAGGGTGTGGTCTTGGGATGTTGACCGCCGAATTCTTCTGGAGAATGTTTGAAGCTACAGGTTCCATTGCTGCGTATTTGTGGTATAAACGCTTAATGTTGCAATAATTTAATAATTAGCTTTATTCAGTACGATGAGAAAGAAAGTATGTTAGTCTTGTTTTCTACAGGGAGGATGCTGCCAAAGATTGAGAGCGGCACTGAAGCAGTTAACAGAAGTTCACTTTCGAGTACCCGGGTTGAAGAGATTTTCTTGTGTAGGCCTGGCGTTTTTTCCGCGTTATTGGAAAAGGAGTATAATTAGGGTGGTACCGCGAAATCAAGACTTTCGCCCCTTGGGGCTGAAAGTCTTTTAATTTTTTATTTATTCTTAGGAGGCATGTATGGAACACGAGCTTAATTCATTAAAGGACACAGCTCTTAAAGAGTTGTCCAAAATCGCTAGTAAAGAAGAACTCAATGAATTGAAAGTTAAGTACTTAGGCAAAAAAGGTCAATTAACAAGTATGTTACGCGGACTTGGGGCATTAAGTGCAGAGGAACGTCCACGGATAGGCCAAGTAGTTAATGAAATTAGAAATGAACTGGAAACCATTATCGCCGAAAAGTTAGATGCCATAAAGCAGGCTGAACTATCCCAAAAATTAGCTTCCGAAACAATTGATGTTACCTTACCAGGGCGCTCGGTTGACCTCGGACATTTGCATCCACTGACGCTGACATTAAACCGCATTAAAGATACCTTTATGAGAATGGGGTTTGAAATAGCCGAAGGACCTGAGGTTGAAAAAGATTATTACAATTTTGAGGCTTTAAATCTGCCGCAAGACCATCCAGCCCGTGATATGCAAGACTCGTTTTTCATTACAAAGGAATTTTTGCTTAGAACACATACTTCTCCTGTACAGGTTCGGACAATGCAAGCTTCTGAGCCTAATCAACCAATCCGCATTATTGCACCGGGAAAAGTATACAGACGTGATTACGATGCCACTCATTCACCTATGTTTCAACAGGTTGAAGGTTTAGTTGTTGATAAAAATATTAGTTTTGCCGATTTAAAAGGCACACTTGAGCTGTTTTGCAAGGAAATTTTCGGCAATCGAGTTAATGTGCGGCTTCGTCCTAGCTTTTTCCCGTTTACTGAGCCAAGCGCCGAAGTTGACATTTCTTGTGTAATGTGTGAAGGCAAGGGCTGCCGAGTATGTTCAGGAACAGGCTGGTTAGAGATTTTGGGCTCAGGTATGGTACATCCTCGCGTACTTGAAATGAGTGGTTTTGATCCGGAAAAAGTGAGTGGTTTTGCCTTCGGAATGGGCGTTGAGCGGATTGCCATGCTGACTTATGGTATTGATGACCTCAGACTGTTTTTTGATAACGATATACGTTTTTTACATCAATTCTAAAAGCTTGTAAGGAGGAAAGTTATGAAAGCTTCAATTAAATGGCTTAAAGATTATGTTGAAATAAATGAAACACCGGAAAAACTGGCAGATATGCTAACAATGGCCGGTATCCCCGTAGAAGCCGTAGAATACCTAGGTCAAAACATTTCCGGGGTAGTCACAGGTAAGGTTGTAGAAATTGGGCCACATCCTGATGCCGACAAATTGTCGGTATGTAAAATTAATATTGGTACCGAAGTGTTAACAATTGTAACCGGAGCAGCCAATGTTCGGCAAGGCAACATTGTACCAGTTGCGACCGTTGGTGCTGAGCTTCCAAATGGAATGACTATTCAGCCGACAAAGCTAAGGGGAATGCTTTCCTACGGAATGCTCTGTTCTACCGATGAATTAGCAATCGATAACAAGCTGGTTTCACCGGACGCAAGAAATGGTATTTACATTTTGCCGGAAGACACAGCTATTGGTATTGACATTCGTACCGCACTGGGACTTGATGATGTAGTACTTGAGTTCGAACTGACTGCCAACAGAGCAGACTGCTTTAGTATAATTGGTATTGCCCGTGAGATTGCCGTATTAACCGGTGCAACTTTAAAAAAACCTATGCTTAACGTCAAAGAAACCGGTACAGAAAAAGCCGGATCACTAACCAATATTCAGATCTCCGACTCTGAACTATGCTCTAGATTTGCTGCTAGAATCTTAAAAAACATTAAAGTTGGTCCATCACCTGCCTGGATGCAGCATCGCATTCAAGCTGCCGGCATGCGGCCAATTAATAATATTGTCGATGTTACCAACTTTGTCATGCTGGAAATGGGTCAGCCTATGCATGCCTATGACTACAACCTGCTAGCCCGTCACAGTCTGATTGTACGCAAACCCAATCCCGGCGAAAAGTTGACTACCCTTGATGGAGTTAAACGGGAGCTCGAACCTGATATGCTGATTATTGCAGATGCCGTACAGGCCGTCGGTATTGCTGGTGTCATGGGTGGCCTGGCCACCGAAGTTACCGCCAATACTCAAAATGTATTACTGGAAGCAGCTGCCTTTAAAGGTGCAAGTATTCGCCGGACTTCACGTGCCCTCGGACTTCGCTCTGAAGCCTCAGGACGGTTTGAACGCGGGGTGGACACTGTAAATATTATCAAGGCACTTGACCGAGCCGCCAGTCTGCTTGAAGACATGGGAGCCTGTGAAGTTTGTCCAGATATAGTCGATGTTTACCCTGATATGCAATTACCAAAACAAGTAGTGTTTACTCCGGAGCAAATAAATAATTATTTGGGAACAGCTATACCGGCAAAAACTATGATTGATATCTTAAAACGCCTGGAATTTGTTGTGGAGGCAGGATCGGAGAAAATTACTGTGACAGTACCTACCTGGCGGGGTGATGTGACGATGCCTGCTGATATTTGCGAAGAAATAGCCAGAGTTTATGGCTATGATAATATTCCTGCAACTACGCCTAGCGGCAACATGGCACAGGGCAAACAAAGCTACACGCAGATTACTATTGATAAAATTAAAAATGTGTTGACAGGCAGCGGCTTTTCAGAAATCCTTTCCTTAAGTTTTTCTCATCCTGATGCTTATGATAAGCTTAATATTCCCGCTGACAGCACGCTGCGCCGGGCTATTGAGGTTTTAAATCCGATTACCGATGACTTTCCTATTTTACGTACTACCTTGCTGGGCGGAATGATGGACACTATCGTTCGTAATCTTTCCCGTAAAAATGAAGATCTAAAAATATTTGAAATTGGTGCGATATACTTACCGGAAGAATTACCACTCAAAGATTTGCCCCAAGAACCAATTATGTTGTGCGGCGCTATTCTGGGCAAACGCAATACGCTTACTTGGAATCACTCCAGAGATATGGTGGATTTCTATGATGCCAAAGGTGCCGTTGAGGCCATTCTCAGTGGCCTTGGAATTAGCGGCTATATAGTGGAAGCAGGCAAAAATTCGTCATTACATCCTGGCAAAACTGCGGTAATTACAAAAGACGGGGAATTATTAGGCAGTATTGGGGAAGTTCACCCTCAAGTACTTGATGCATATGGGATAAGCAAAAAAGTGTATATGTTTGAGTTATCTGTAGGAACACTGGTTAAACAGGCATCCCTTAATCCCACCTATCATTCTTTACCTAAGTTCCCGGCAATTACCCGCGACCTCGCAGTTGTTTTGCCTGAAAATATTACAGCTGCCGCTATAAAAGAAGCTATCACCACTAACGGCGGTTCACTACTGACTCAAGTTCAATTATTTGATGTATATACCGGCCTGCAAGTAGAGCAGGGCTCACGCAGCTTGGCATTTTCCCTAACATTCCGGGCTAGTGACCGGACTTTGACAGATATCGAAATTGATGAGCATTACAAAAATATAGTTTTATATTTAGAAAAAAGTTTTGCAGCCAAACTCAGGGAGTAACCGATAAAACCACAGTTTTCGGAATTTGTTATTTTTCAAGCGGGTTATCCCGCTTTTTCTTTTTTCATGCAGGAATTAGTTTTTACCTAGTAGAAGTATACCTTCAGTAAATATATCATTTTAGGTGGACTATGTCAGATAAAAAAAATAAAGTAACCGTTGAGATTTATGGCGAAACTTATGCGCTAAAAGGTAATATTGAGCCTGAGCGTATTATGCGTCTAGCCGCAATGCTTGATGAACGTATGAAAAAGACGGCTAAAGCCAATCTTCGGTTATCGCCAACCAAAATAGCAGTATTAACAGCTTTAAATATCGCAGATGAATTTTTGCGGTTAGAACAAGATTACCAGGAACTCATGGAACTCATTAAAGAGGACAAATAGTGTTTTTTGTCCTCTTATCACGGTATAACACTTGAATGTCATGTTAATAATACTGACAGAAAAGGAGTGGTACCGTGTTTGACAGCAGTTTAATAGGACAGGTTTTATTACGCCTGCTAATACTATGCACTGTGGCTTTACTTGTTGTCAGATTGATGGGTAACCGTACTGTCGGACAACTCTCGCCATTTGACTTTGTTATTATGGTGGGAATTGGCGATATTATTGTTGCGGGTACAATGGATCAAAATCCTACGCTACAGGCTGGTGTTGAAAGTTTGATTGTATTGCTGGTATTACAGCAATTAATTGGGTATTTAGCATTAAAGAATAAGACTTTGCGCAAATGGTTTGAAGGTACTCCTGTCACCTTGGTGCAAAATGGCCGTCTTATTAAAGAAAATTTTTCGAAAACCCATTTTAATTATGATGACCTCCGGCAAGAATTGCATAAAAAAGGGCTGGATATGTCTGACTTAGATATTATTGAAATTGCTCGTTTAGAAAGTTGTGGCGAATTTACCATGGTTCGTACACCCGAAAATGAGCCCTTGACAAAAAATGAGTTTGAAAACTACATTAAAAACATCTATAATAACCCGTTAAGTCTGTCTGGTGAAAAATGGACAAAATTTGAAAGGTTTATGGATGATGTGCAATATTTAGCTGCTCACTTGCGTGAACAACAGGGATTAACAACTATGACTGATGAACATACAGAAGCTACTAAAGAAAAAAAGTTCCATTAACGAGAGGAAGGGAGTGCCCCTTCTTCTTTCTTTACGCTATATGAGGATGATAGTTGATGCGAGTTATATTCATATTTATCGATGGAATTGGGCTAGGCAGCAATAACCCTGAGATCAATCCGTTTATACGCTTTGACCTGCCTATTATCAATCAATTATTTGGAGCCTCTTTGAGCCAAGAAATTGCTCCCATTTTAAGGCCTGAGTGCTGTTTGGTGCCCATTGATGCCACGTTAGGTGTAGCTGGCCTTCCGCAAAGTGCCACAGGTCAGGCTGCGATTCTTACCGGCTTAAATACTGCCAGAATAATGGGGCGTCACATCCAGGCTTTTCCTGGCCCTGAGTTAACAAAACTTATTGTCGATAGCAATATTATGAAACGATTAACTGCGTGTGAAATGCCGGTAACTTCAGCAAATATGTATTCTCCCGATTATTTGGAACTTGTTGCCAAACGCAAACGCCGTCATTCAGCGATCACCTTGGCGGCCTTAAGTACAGGCATGCCACTTAGGTCATTGTCTGAAATACGTAATGGGCAGGCAGTATACCAAGATATTACTAATGAAATGTTGCCAAACCTTGGAATAGATAGCATTCCTCAAGCTGCGCCAAAACAAGCGGCCATAAATTTGGTTAATATTTCCAGGAAATATTTCTTTACTATCTTCGAATATTTTCAGACAGATCGTGCCGGACATAAACAAGACTGGCTGCATGCCGAACAAATTATAAAGGTACTTGATGAATTTATTGGCAACGTTTACAGCATTTTGCCTGCAGATACATTGTTACTGGTAACAAGCGATCATGGCAACTTTGAAGATATGAGTGTTAAGACTCACACTGTAAATAAGGTTCCGCTTATTGCTCTTGGCGTAAAAGCACAAGAAACAATACATAAAATTACTGATTTGACAGGTATCACTCCTGCGATAATAGAGGCTTTGGGAAAGGATGAATTTTGTGATTGAATTACTTGCACCTGTCGGCAGCAAAGAAGCGTTGGTTGCGGCAGTAGAAAGTGGCGCAAATGCCGTTTACCTTGGTGGAAGAATGTTCGGTGCCAGACACTACGCCCCTAATTTTAGTGATGAGGAATTGACGGAAGCTGTACGATTTGCTCATTTGCGAGGTGTCTTGGTACTGGTTACCGTTAATACCCTTGTTGATGATAGTGAACTCTCCGTGTTAGTTGATTATTTGCGACATTTATATATTGCCGGTGTAGATGCCATTATTGTTCAAGATTTAGCAGTCGCCGCAATAGCAAAAAAAATTGTACCAGATCTACCGCTTCACGCCAGTACGCAAATGACAGTACATAATCTGGAAGGAGTTACCTTTTTAGCGAATATGGGCTTCAAGCGCATAGTACTAGCACGTGAATTACCGCTTGTCGATATTGAGTATATATGTAAAAACTCCCCCGTTGAAATAGAGACCTTTGTTCATGGGGCACTCTGTATTTCTTATTCAGGCCAATGTTTGATGAGTAGTATGATTGGTGGACGCAGCGGCAATCGTGGACGCTGCGCTCAGCCGTGCCGCTTGCCTTATACCTTGGTTGACGCTGAAGGTAATGATGTATTGAGCCAAGCCGATGCCGGAGAGTATCTACTCAGTCCCAGAGATTTTAATACAATTGAAGTACTTCCCGAATTGATTCAAGCAGGCATAACTTCTTTTAAAATCGAAGGCCGGATGAAGCGTCCTGAATATGTTGCTGTAGTTGTTGACACTTACCGTCGGGCAATTGACAGTTGTCTCGGTAACCATAATAATTATTATATTAGTGACCAAGATAAAAAAGATTTGGCGCAAATCTTTAACCGTGATTTTACTACCGCCCATCTGTATGGTAAGAACGGACGAATGATGATGAGTGACCGCCGCCCGAATAACCGAGGTGTCCGGATTGGACGGGTGCTTAATTACCAACCAAACGGTAAACTTGCCGCTATCAAGTTGGATGAGTCACTTGCGATAGGGGATATTATTGAATTTTGGGTTAAAGTAGGCGGGCGGGTTAATGTCACTGTTCGAACTATGACTGTTGACGGTAATTCTGTTACCGAAGCTCCAGCTCATACTGCAGTTACTATTCCGGTAAGTTCACCTGTTCGAATTAATGACAGAGTATTTAAAGTCTTTGATGCTAAGCTGATGGAACGAGCGAGAGCTTTCTTTACCAAAGTTGAAGCCGTGCGGCGAATATCTGTCAATATTGTGGTAGCAGTTGCCGAAGGCCAGCCGATGAAGATTAGTATAAAAGACCAAGATGGCAATACAGGTCAAGCCGAAACTAATTTCATTGCGGAAAAAGCCCTAAAAAGACCACTAACCGCAGACTCTATCGCTAAACAAATTGAACGTCTAGGAACTACGGTCTTTGAATTGTCAGCATTGGACTGTCATATTGAAGGTCAGGTAATGGTGCCTATCAGTGAGATTAATGACGCCAGACGGCGAGCAATAGAAAAATTAGAAGATGCCCGCCTGGCTAAATTTAAAAGAGTTTCGTTTCCTAAAGAAAAGTCTATCATAGAATTACTACCTCAACCCATGACTATCGCACCAAATAATAAACCTGAGCTTGTCGTTAATGTCGATAGCCTTGATAAAGTTAAAGCTGCCGTTGATAATGGCGCTGATATTATCATGTTTGGCGGCGAATGTTTTCAAAAACGCGCATTATCTGGCGAAGATTATCGTAATGCGACGGCTTATGTCCGGCAGCATAACCGTAAAATTATCTTTAATACACCTCGCCTAATACTGCAAAATCAGCTATCTGAAGTTAAAGAAAATATCATGCTTTTTAATGAGCTTAAACCTGATGCAATAAGTGTGGGCAATCTTGGTACCATCCAGTTGCTACAGGAGCTTTCTGCTATCCCATTACATGGCGATTATCCGTTAAATATCTACAATAGTATTGCTGCCAACTATATAACCAAATTAGGATTAAACAGTCTGACGCTTTCACCAGAACTTACCTTTGCACAAGTCGAAGAGTTGACCGGTAAAAGACTAGCACAATTGGAATGTTTAGTACATGGTCACTTGACACTGATGATTTCCGAATACTGTATGGTCGGCAGCTTTTTGGGAGGAACTGATATCCAAAATTGCAATCATGCTTGTCTACGCAGTCAGTATTGGTTAAAAGATAGAAAAGATGAACTGTTTGCTATAGCTACCGATCAATTTTGCCGTATGCATGTTTTTAATGCTAAAGAACTGTCGATGCTGCCGCACGTGCCAAGATTAATGCGTTCGGGTCTAAACCGATTGCGGTATGAGGCAAAATACAGTTCGGTTAAAGAAATTGCCAGAATTACAGGCTTGTATCGCGCGTTACTTGACTTGGGAGAACATCATCCGCTCTTAGCAGATAACAGAATTTCCAGTGTCGAACATGAACATATCACCCGTGGTCATTATTTCCGGGGGGTATTATAGTTAGTTAGAGGAGAATTTATATGGAATCAGCCGTATTGTCCACATTAGAATATAATAAAATCCGAGAGATGTTAGCTGAACGTACAGGTTCGATCATGGGTCGGGAACTTGCCCATGAATTAGTGCCTGCGCGGGATATGCAGCAAGTAAAGGAATGTCTTGCAGAAACAGCCGAAGCCCGCGAAATTATGAACAATGTTCCGATTATTCCGTTGGGAGGAATTCGCGATGTACGGTCTACGATAAAAAGAGCTGAACTTGGTTCAATTTTAGAAGCGCATGAACTTTTAGCTATAGCCAGTATGTTATATGCTTCCAGAAGGCTAAAAAGTTTCTTTGCTGAATTGCCTATAGAAACGCCGCTTTTGGGTTTGCGTGCCAGTCAAATTATGGTACTGAGAAATATTGAAACACTCATTGAGTCTACAATTACTGAACAAGGTTCCATTCGCGATGATGCCAGCAGTGAACTTCTAAAACTTCGACGTGAAATAAAGCAGGCTCAAAGCCGGGTAAAAGAAAAATTAGATAGTATTCTCCGGTCAGGTGAATACCAGAAATATTTCCAGGATGCGCTAGTTACTATGCGCGGTGACCGCTATGTTATTCCAATCAAACAGGAATTCCGGCACCATTTTCCTGGCATTGTTCATGATCAATCAGCCAGTGGAGCCACTTTGTTTATTGAACCAATAGCCATTGTTAACTTAAACAATGACATTAAACAACTAATGGCTGCTGAAAAGAATGAGATTGAACGGATTTTAACCGTAGTTACCGGGCATATTGCAAAACTCTCTGAAATCATCAGAGATAACCTTGACATTTTGGCTCATTTAGACTTTGTATTTGCCAAAGCAAAGTTAAGTATCGATATGCGCGCCATTCAACCAATTATAAATCAACAAGGATATATTAATCTTATCCAGGCCAGACATCCTTTAATAGACATTGATCGCGTGGTACCAATAGATGTACATCTTGGTCGTCATTTTTCTACGTTGCTTATTACTGGTCCAAATACCGGTGGTAAAACAGTGACTCTCAAGACAGTGGGATTATTCGCACTGATGACGCAAGCAGGCTTATTTATCCCAGCTGCACCTGATTCTGAGATGCCAATTATCTATAATATATTTGCCGATATTGGTGATGAACAGAGTATTGAACAAAGTTTGAGCACCTTTTCAGGTCATATGACTAATTTGGTTGAAATCCTAAATAAGATTAGCAGTGACGATCTGGTACTGATTGATGAAATAGGCGCCGGAACTGACCCTAGTGAGGGGGCGGCTCTAGCTATGTCAATTTTAGAATATATCCATAAAATTGGTGCCAAAACCATAGCAACCACTCATTATAGTGAATTAAAAACATTTGCTTTTTCCAGGCCGGGAATTGAAAATGCCAGCGTAGAATTCGATATACAAACTCTACGGCCAACCTATCGTCTACTAATTGGAATACCTGGCAGCAGTAACGCATTTGCCATTAGCCAGCGGCTAGGGTTGTCAGACAAAATTATCGCTCGTGCGAAAGACTTAATCCATAAAGAACATGCTGATTTTGAAACGGTTTTGCAGGCATTAGAAGAACAAAAACGTTCATATGCAATAAAAATGGATGAGTTAAATCGTTTAGAACAAGAAATGGCTAGAATTAAAGAAAAAGTAACTGTTGAAGAGCGGACTATTGCTGATAAAAAGAGCACAATACTAACTAAAGCCCAGGAGGAAGCTGCTGCCGTTATTCGCCAAGCCAGACGTGATGCTGAAGATGTAATTAGTGAACTAAAGGCACAGTTTTCAGAACACAGCGGCCGGGAAAGACAACATGCCATTGAAAATGCGCGGCGGAAGCTAAAAACTAGCAGCTTGGATGTTAACGGACTTGATGTAGCTGGACAAGAAGCATTTTATGAATTATCGGCAGATACGATTAATCCCGGTATGACTGTTTATGTTTCAACCTTAAAGCAAAAAGGTGAAGTGCTGTCGGTAAATGGTACAGATGTAACCATTCAACTTGGTGCTATGAAACTGACGGTGGCAATCTCAGCCTGTCGGTTACTCCCCGAATCTGGTAAACCCAAAGGGCAATTAGTAACAAAACATGTTAGCAGCATCACTAGAACAGATTCTGTATCACGTCAAATCGATATTCGTGGTATGAATATCGAAGAAGCGGAAATAGTACTTGGTAAATATATTGATGATGCAGTATTGTCAGGTTTAAACGAGGTGCTCATTATTCATGGTAAAGGGACAGGCGTGCTACGAAAAGGAGTAAAATCATTCCTCGAAAATCATTCCCACATTAAAACAGTACGCATTGCTGACCTTAATGAAGGTGGTACTGGTGCCACTGTAGCTAAATTAGTCTAGGTTGCTTACAGTGAGTAATAGGATTTCAGTTTATACTTAATAGAAAAAGAATAACAAGGATTCACTTCAGTTTGATTATGAAGTGAATCCTTGTTTTAATTTAAAAATTATTCTTCCAGTTTAAATATCGGCCATAATTTTTATTTTCCGTTTCTTCCATATCTTCATTTGGTTGAGGCTGCGACGAATTGTTAGTCTGAACTTGTTGTGCAACATTTGTTGCCCTCGGAATAGGTTCTGTTTCCTGTGATTGTTTGGGAGTGTCCGTAGGAGGCTCAGTTTTGGTTTCGGATTTTGGCTTTTCTGCCGGTGCGCTGCTACCGCCAAGGCCACCGAGATTATTTATTAATCCCATTACAGTTCCAATTGTGTTGGGATTAAGTTTAGATTTCAGCTGGGGATTATTTAAGAGCGGCAGAAGAGCCATCAAGGTATCAGGAGAAAAACCGCCGCCATCACCGCCTTTTGTTAAATCACCCAGCAATTTATGTAAGGGATTACTGCTTGTTGCCGGCTGGGCTTGCGCTGGCGCTTTAGTAGCGTTATTACGATTCATTATTGAAAATAGGCACAGCAGTGATAATACAGTAATAATATTGTCCAGACCCGCACCTGCATTAAAGCTGGTGTCTAACATCCGAGTTATTGAGCTTAGCAGTGACGAAGAACCGGAATTATCGGTGTCATTCGGCATAAAACCGCCTCCTTAAAAAACACCAGGAATTTTAGGTAGATTTAAATCAGTAGCAAGCTTACCCATTGCAGTTTGACTTAAATCACGGGATTTTGCCAAGGCGTTATTTATAGTAGCTATTAATAAGTCTTGTAGTAATGCGCTATTGTCTGCTGTTAAATATTTACTGTTTAATTGAATAGAGATAAGTTCTTGCTGTCCATTAACAATTATCTTTATTACATCGCCGCTAGATACTTCAATTTTTTCTTGTTTGAGCTGCTCCTGTACGGTATCGACATTTTGCTGAACTTTCTTTATCATTTCCATAATATTGCCAAACT
The DNA here is from genome assembly GCA_023443285.1 of Bacillota bacterium. Classification (GTDB taxonomy): domain Bacteria; phylum Bacillota; class Negativicutes; order Sporomusales; family Sporomusaceae; genus Sporomusa. The sequence continues at coordinate 6,682 of JAEZVB010000054.1, read as the reverse complement.
GTTCAAACACTGCTATGCACCTCCTAATTATTCTTATCCAGCTTGGATAGAACGACTTATGCTTTTACCGGAGCCTTAAGGACTTGCACAAGCCAAGTCTTTTCTTAACTAATTTATTCAGTTGCACAAAATTTGTGAGTGTCCAAACAGGCAGTAGAAACCAAATCCAATTGTATTTCATATATTGGAGTAGAAAAATGTTTATTGAAAGGTGATGGACATATGCGTGTGCGGAAATATCACCAAAATACTGGGAAAGCATCTGTAGAAAAACAAGCTAAAGTTGCCAAACCGGAGACGCAAATCGAAGAACCTGTAAGTAAATCAGTACCTACTACTACTGTCCCGCCTATTAAAAATTCACAGAAGCTTAGTCCACGAGGGCCTGCCGCATTATTTAGGAAAGTGATGAGCAATCCTAATTTAAACGTCCAACTAATGGTCATTGTTTTGACTTTAGCATCCGACAATTTTCCCATGGACAGGGGTATTGATTCCATGTCGTCGACTGTCGATAAAATCCGCAATATTACCGATGTCATAAACAATACTATGCAGTCAGTAAAAGTGGCGACTGATGCTCCTAAACAAATTAGGAGGCTATTTGACACAAGAGAAACATAGAAATCAAAATGTCATTTTCGGTCAGTAACACTTTGCCAGTAAAATGTATATATTGAAGTAGAAGGGCGGGTCATACTTCGCCCTCATTATGATAGGTAAGGAGGTAGTTTAAATGTCTCGCTGTGGATTTGGCGGTCATGGATTTGGTGTAATTTGGATTATCATCATTATTCTACTACTGTTCTTCTTTGAAGCAGATGACACTACTCTATAATTTTTCTACTTATATCTAGGGACACGCTGCAAAGCGTGTTTCTAGTTCCTCTAACAGAAATGCGTAACTTTCTTAAAAGCATTATTGTTAGATTCCAATGATAGTGACCAAAAAAACACAAATTTCATATATTGCAGTAAAGAGATGGATCTCTTTAACTAGGATGAAAGGAGGAAATACAAATGGCTCGCGGATTTGGAGGTTGTGGCGGCTTTGGAGGCAGCTGGATAATTATAATTATCATCATCATCTTACTATTCTGGCTGGGTGAAGAGGATACCGGTATTACTGGTTAATACATCTATGATAATGTATATGCGCAAAAAGAAAAAACACGCGTAATTTACGCGTGTTTTTCTTTAATTCTTTTTAGAATCATTGCTTTTAGGTGGGGGTGGGGGAGCAGACGGAGTTACTGTAGCTTTATCGTTTTTAGACGGCGGCGGTGGTAAAGTTGACTCAACAGTAGATGAATTATCTGTGCTATTGTTAGATTTATTAGTACCTTTAGCATCTTTCCCATCTTTTTCCTTGCCATCTTTTGTAGCTGAAACTGTTGATAGTTTAGTTGGTTGTGTGCCTTCAACAAAGATCTCATTGTGACCTTCTTTATTATTTGGATCGTTTACTAGCAAACCATCTTTATCAGATACTCTTGCAGCTACAATGCCGGAAGGTCTGACAAAATCACGCGCAACATATTTATTTGCAACGCCAGTCATAAAACTCTTCCAGATACTAGCGGGAATCGTACCGCCAGTAACGTCATTTAAATATTCCGGATTGTCACAACCCATCCAAACAGCAGCCACTAAATCAGGAGTAAAGCCAATAAACCAAGCATCCTTATAATCGCTGGTAGTTCCTGTTTTGCCGGCAGCAGGGCGACCGAAGTAAGCCCCTGTACCTGTGCCGTTAGTAATAACGCCCTTCATCATGTCGGTAAGAATAAAAGCACTGCGTTCATTAACAACGACTTTTTCTTTAGGTATATTTTCTTCAATTACTTTGCCGTTACGATCAACAACTTTCATAATAGCCGTAGGCTCAACCCGAACACCGTTGTTAGCCAGTACACCATAAGCACTGGCAATTTCCAGCGGGGTAACACCACGGGTAAGACCACCTAATGACATGGCTAAATTGCGATCATTTGTATTGCCATTAAGTACCAGAGTTGAAATCCCCATCTGCTGGGCATAGTATAAAGCTTTATCAATACCGGCTTGCTGCGCCAATTTTACAGTTACTACATTTAATGAGTTTTCAAGTGCGGATCGCATTGTCACATGCCCACGAAATCTTCTATCATAATTCACTGGTGACCAACTACCAAAACTTATGGGACTGTCATCAATAATGCTGGCTGGTGTATATCCACTTTCAATAGCAGCTAAATAGACAAAGGGCTTAAATGCAGAACCTGGTTGGCGTTCTGCTAAAACAGCTCGGTTAAACTGATCATTGCCACGACCACCAACCATAGCCTTAATATGACCGGTATGCGGTTCAATAGCAACAAGCGCACCTTGCGGTTGTTTGATACCATTTTCATCAGTGCGGCTTGTTGGCAGCTGCTGCATAGCCGACTCTGCTTTGCTTTGCATTTCAAGATCTAGTGTTGTATATACTTTTAGCCCATCTTTATATACAGCATCAGCACCATATTTATCAATAAGCTGCTGTACCACGTAATCAGTAAAATAGGAGGCTGGGGTGGTAGCAGTAGCAGTTTGACGGTTGGCCAATTTAATTTCTGTAGTTCTTGCCTTAGCAGCTGAAAGCGAATCAATATAACCATATTTAACCATTTGATCAAGAACAACAGCTTGGCGTTCTTTAGCTGCTTTTAAATTACTTGAAGGCGAATAATAGTTTGGACTCTTAGGAATACCAGCGATCATGGCACATTCAGCCAAGTTTAGGTCTTCAACATTTTTTCCAAAATATATTTGCGCTGCTGTTTGAACTCCATAGGCGCCTTGACCAAAATAAATTTGATTCATGTACATTTCGAGTATTTCATCTTTGCTATACTGCCGTTCAATTTGTAAGGATAAAAAAGCTTCCTGAACTTTACGCTTAATCGTCTGATCCTGAGAAAGTAAGGCATTTCTGGCTAATTGCTGTGTTATAGTACTACCACCTTCAGAAATACCACGATCAGTTAGATTTGACCAAACAGCCCGCAGAATACCCCGCGGATCAACGCCACTGTGTTGATAAAAGCGAGCATCTTCTGCCGCAATAAATGCATGTTGCAGGTTTTTTGGTATCTTATTAATAGATGCCGGTAGCCGATTTTCAACAGAGTGAATTGTTGTAATCAATTTTCCATTAGCATCAAAAATTTGGGAAGAAACCGCTGGGCGTATGTCACCCTTTAAGCTAGGCATAGTATGAATACTAGCAGTTAAGAATCCTAAACCAGCCCCCGTCAACATAACAACAAACACTAAAATGGCAATAATCGTAATTGCTCTTTTATTTTTTTTTGGCCGTCGCCGGCTATTTTCCTTGTTTTCATTATTTTGTTCTTGCATATTTTCCTCCCTTAGTAGGTTATAATCATACCTAATTTTGGTTTTGCAGGGTTAGGGATTTGATTCGCTAATTATTATAACATAAAAGAGCTATTATAGGTATTTCTTTGTCAACTGTTTGTAACATTTAAATAGCATCTACCGCGTTGAGGTAACCAGTGTGGCTAAAATTGACAACCTAGTTACAAATATATTAAAATAATATATCATATAAGATTATGATGAATGGGAAAGAGTATCATGGGTTTACTCCCGTCCCCTAATCAGGGACGGTTTTATTTTCCACCTAGAAAGCTATTCTTAAAACAAAATAAAGAAAGATCAACCATTGCCATTATTGGGCAAAAGTGTGTCTTCTTTAATTATGATGCTGTGACCTGGTCAATGAGGAGGATTTAACAATGTCAGTATTAGATGTTCTCAAAGAACGTGGCTTCATCCAACAACTAACACATGAAGAAGAAATCGCGGAGTTATTAAATAAGGAAAAGATTACTTTTTATATCGGTTTTGATCCTACTGCAGACAGCCTACATGTCGGTCATTTTTTAGGAATGATGGTGATGGCTCATATGCAGCAGGCCGGTCACCGTCCTATTTGCCTTATTGGTGGCGGAACGGCAATGGTAGGAGATCCCTCCGGCAAGGCCGATATGCGGAAAATGTTAACCAAAGAGGATATTCAGCATAATGGCGAGCGCTTTAAAAAACAGATGCAACGGTTTATTGACTTTTCCGATGATAAAGCGTTAATGCTAAATAATGCTGACTGGTTATTAAATCTCAACTATGTAGAGTTCCTTCGGGACATCGGCGTACATTTCTCGGTTAATCGCATGTTAACAGCAGAGTGTTTTAAACAGCGCTTAGAAAAAGGCTTATCTTTTTTGGAATTCAACTATATGTTGATGCAAAGTTACGACTTTCTGGAACTCAATCGTCAATGTAACTGTATTATGCAGATGGGCGGTGATGACCAGTGGTCTAACATACTATATGGTGCTGATCTTATCCGGCGTAAGGAGAGTAAACCAGCCTATGGCCTTACCTTTACACTCTTAACTACTAGTGATGGTCGAAAAATGGGTAAAACTGAAAAAGGTGCCCTTTGGCTTGATGCAGAAAAGACTTCTCCTTATGATTTTTACCAATACTGGCGTAATGTTGACGATACTGATGTAGAAAAATGTCTAGCACTTCTTACCTTTATACCGATGGATGAAGTTAAGCGGCTAGGTGGTCTTAAGGATAAGGACATTAATATTGCTAAGAAAACTCTGGCCTTCGAAGTGACTAAATTAATCCATGGCCAAGAAGAAGCCGAAAAAGCAAAGCAGGCAGCCGAAGCGTTATTCGGCGGAACCGGAAATTTGGATAATGCGCCAACTATTTCTATCACATCCGAATTGTTGGATTCCAAGTTGCTTGATGTCCTCACAAGCCAAGGTATCTTCTCATCCAAAAGCGAGGGACGGCGACTAATTCAGCAAGGCGGACTCTACATTGGTGATAACAAAGTATCTGATCCAGATTTGCTTTTAACAGGCAACCTCTTCGAGAATAATACCCTCATTATTCGTAAAGGTAAAAAGAACTATCATCGTATTATCATAGAATAAAAAAAGGGTCGCATCCGCGACCTTTTTTTTATCAGGCTTTGCCTTCCAGATGGTCTTTTGCATCCTGGACAGTAGCATCATCTACAGGAGCCATCTGAGCTTCCGCCATAGCTACCAATTTTTTAACCATCTGCCCACCAATCTGACCTCCCATTCGCCCGCCAATCTGACCGACCTCTTTGGTTGTCATGTTTTCCCAACCGACATTTGCTATTTTTTCTTTAAGACCCAATTCTTCAGCAACTTCCATCTTTTTTTCATCAAGAACACTTTCGTAGTTGGAGTCGGTTATTTCTTTATTCATTTCCTGCCCAAGAGTCTCGTTGGCAACACGTAATTTTAGTTTTTCTAAACCATCCATGTATGAATCACCTCACATTTTTTTAGCAAAACAACTTTTAAAAAACTCGGTCTCATACCGTGTTTTTTTTATTATTTCCCCAATTTTAATTATAATGAATGCATATATTTAGTAACCAATAACTAGCTTTTGCCATATATATAATCAGATAGAACAAGCGTGTTAGGAGAGAGGCAAAATGCGGTTTTCTGTAAGGCGTAAACGCGTGATACCATTCTTTCCTTTAGTAGCACTTATCATTGTGATTATATTAGCATTTACTTTTTGGAGGATCGAAACCCATTTAAAACCCACTCTTATGGCCATCGCCGAAACAAGAGCAACTCGTATAGCAACGCAAGCCATTAACAATGTTATTAATACAAGGGTAAGCCTTACTGTTGACCCTAAGACATTAGTAAATATTACATTAGACGAACATGGACGGGTGGTACTCATTCAACCTAATACAATGGAGTTTAACCGATTAGCTGCGGACACTACCATGAAGGTTCAAGATGCCTTGGAAGAAATAACCGAAGAAAAAATCAATATTCCTATTGGGCAGGTATTAGGCAGCCAGATGCTGGCCAGTATGGGCCCCAGAATCACTGTTACTATTATTCCTGTTGGTACAGTTCAAGTTAAAGTTGTTGATAAGTTTGAACAAGCCGGTATCAATCAGACTAGGCATATGGTCTACTTGGCGGCCACTACGCAAATCCGTATTGTGGTTCCTTTAGTTAGTCAAAGCGTTAGCGTTAACACCCAAGTTCCTATTGCTGAATATGTTGTAGTTGGTGAAGTGCCAAATACGTATGTTCAAATTCCATTCCCGCTTGACAGTGACCTACTAAACGGAAGTAATTCTGGTAGTAATGGTAGTAATAAAAATTAAATGCTACATAAACCTGGCATTATACAACAATTACCAGCATAACATTACCAGCATAACAATCTTGACATAATTTGAATGACATGATAACATATATAAATGTCGCCGTTATAAATCATATGGCTGACATGTGGCGCATCTGTGCGCATAACTCCTATCATCTATGGTATGACCGCGACAAACACGTTCCCTGAAAACTGAACAATGTAAGTAATGCATCATAAAAGCCAGATGTGCGTTAGTATGTCGCTTGCGACATACTAACCAAAACAATTTCTTAATTGATTTAAAGAGCCAATTGGCTTTTCATAAAATTTTTATGGAGAGTTTGATCCTGGCTCAGGACGAACGCTGGCGGCGTGCCTAACACATGCAAGTCGAACGGGCAGTTCGGATGTTGGACATTGGATATTAGACATTGGAAAAGAAATATGAGGGTAATACTTC